>WJIU01000027.1 GCA_014730115.1 Microcaldota archaeon | reverse complement strand
CAGGTCAGAACAGAAGCCCGTTTTGACCTTGTTTAGAAACTAAGTCCGGATAGATATGGACTTTAACCGAGCTCCCGGCTTATTAATCCATAAACGAGCCTCTCATGTTAATAACTTCATAAACAAACTGCTCACAAACGGATGCGCAATAACCATTCCCAGCGGTTAGGAGAAGCGATGCTTTATTTTCAATCTCTGCTTTAGAATCTTTATCTCCCGCTTCCTTTCCTTTTGATATTTGCTGTTATTCTTTCCTGCTTTTTGAATAAGCTGTGCGGCGAACTCCCCCCCTAAAAAGTGGGGAAGTATGACATATGTTGCGCCAGCATCATACAACTCCAGAGCATCCTCGAGCTGCCTTGCGGTCAAAATAACAATCGGTCTAGCATTGTTCCTATCCAAAACCTCCAAGATTAGCCTATTTGTTTCTTTTTCCGGGATTGTGGATACAATCACTGAGGATTTGTGGATGTCCAAATCCGCAAGGAATTCTGAATTGTCGACATCACCGTAAACCGCTTCAATACCCTCGTTTTGCAATTCTTTGACCACGCCGGGGTTGTAGTCAACGACCACGAATCTTTTTGATATTTTTGAAAATGCCCGTATTATGGAAAACCCTATTCTGTTGTATCCCAGAAGGATATAGTCGCGCTTCTTTTTTGTGGTGCTTTTCTCCCTGGCATTCTTTCTCTCGAAAATTGTCAAGAACCCGGATATTCTCTTGAATATGGAATCCGAGTATATTATCATATATGTCGAGCCGGCAATGGTCAGCAGTCCGATTATTGTCACAAAAGACATGATTTCTTGCGGCAAGGATCCTGATTTTATCCCGAGCGCAATAAGAATCAAGGAGAATTCGGAAATCTGGGCAACTGTCAGCCCGGCCATGAATCCGGTTTTTTTGGTGTATCCAAGCAATCCCATTAAAATCATCACAATGAAGGGATTGCCAACCAGTATGAATACTGAAAAGATGATGGCCGGTATTATCAGGGAGCTCATGTCGCCAAAAGCCATCTGGCTACCTAAAATTATGAAGAATGACATTATGAAAAAATCCCTCAGGGGCCTCAACTTTGAGCTAATCTCATGGCTGTATGGCGACATTGAGAGCATGACTCCCGCAACCAGCGCGCCCACCTCTATGGAAAAACCCGCGTAAAGGAACAGGAGGGAAAGGCCGAACCCCCAGGATATGGTGAAAACAAACAAAAATTCCTGGGATTTGGCAAAATGATCGGTCAGCCTTGGGAGGACATAGATACTGAACGGGATTAGGATGAGCGTAAGGAGCGCGCCATTAATGATTGATTGAAATACCGCATCCATCCCCGTCCCGCTTGCCATGGAGGAAACAATCATTAAAATCAAAATCGCCACCAGGTCCTGGACAAGCAGGAATCCGATTGAGATTTTCCCATAAAGCTTTTCCAATGCGTCCTTGTCGGAAAGCAGTTTCATGATGATGATTGTTGAAGAGAATGTCAGGGCTATTGCCAGGTATATGGAGGTCATAACCGGAAAACCGAGGAGCATCCCGATAACGAAGCCTATGGCTGAGGTGAACGCAATCTGCCCAACCCCGGCCACCAAAGACACTCTGCCCACTTCGCTTATTACTTTCGGGGAGAGGTGCAATCCGACTATGAAAAGAAGAAACGCTATGCCCATTTCTGAAAAAACAGACAGCACCTCGCTTTCGTGGACCAAATCAAGAAAAAAAGGGCCAGCAATAACCCCGGACAAGATATAGCCGATTATCAATGGCTGTTTGAATAGTTTCGTGATTACGGACACTCCCAATACGAGTAAAATTATCGATGCAAACTGCATAAACGGATCCATCATACCAATCTCTTCCTAATCGCATGGGAATGCAATTTTCAACCTTGAGAAGCCATCTTTTCAACTGGCCAGTCATTTATTCAATTAAATATCATCATTTATAGGATTTTTGTTTGAGTTTCCGCTGTGATGGCTTCTGGCAATTCTGCTTTTTTATCAAGAAATCGTGGTAGCGATAATGAAATATGGCATTAACCGCTTCCCGTATGCCATCAGACTCCGGCGGAACTACTATTTTAGCATCTGTGTGAAAAAAAGCACCACAGTGCCCAATTTTTCGTATGAACAATTTCATTGTTCATAACTGTCCAAGAACCTGAGGTTCTTGAACATCAGGTAGGAACTGTAGCAAGTACTAAATGCAGGAGGAAGGATTCGAACCTTCGAAGACACTAAGCCACAGGATTGCTTAAACGCATCCTCTGCCAAAAGGGAATAAACATGAAATCATCGGTTTTCCCTTAGGAAGTTTGATGAAACTTTACCCTTTGAAAGGCATAAGGAAAGTTTCCTTAAGTCCTGCGCATTTGACCAGGCTTTGCTACTCCTGCAAAAGCACATGAAATTACTTGTTATGTCCTTATAAAATGCACTCCCTCCGACGATACGCCCGGGAGAAAATAGAGAAAAGGATTTAATTCTACCGGCGGTAGTCTATCCAAGGTGATTTAATATGGCCGCAAAAAAAGCCAAGGCAAAAAGCAAGGCAAAAAAGACAGCACCAAAGAAGAAGGCTTCCAAACCAAAGTCAAAGTCCAAAAAGAAAAAGTGAAGCCAGCCTTCTGGAATGATTACCTGATAATTCTTCTTACTTTTTCCTGATTTTCGGATTTGAGGGAAATCAGAGGATTCTCGCCTTTTTCCCGTCAAAATATATGGTCTCCTCAAAGCGCATGCCGTAGGATTTAAGGTAAAAGGCAGGCTCCATTGCCATAGTGCATCCGGATATATTATCTTCGGACCTGCCGGAAAGGGCCGGGCGCTCATGCACCTCCAGGCCCAGCCCATGGCCTACCGAGTGAATCATTTCCGGAAGCCCTGATTTTTTCATTAGCCTGTCCGCATATCCGGCCACATCCCTGCCCTTTTCCAATGAAGGCAGCTCATCAATAATTTCATGGAATATGTTTCGGAGCATTTCGTACCTGCTTTCTTTGTTTCTGTCGCCGTCAAGGATAAAGCACCGCGTAAGGTCCGAGCAGTAGTGTTTGTATTTCACCCCACAGTCAACAAGGACAATGGAGGCAAGCTTCTTCCCTGTGGAAGAATGATGGGGAAAGGACGTGTTCTTTCCCGTGGCCACAATCGGCTCAAATGCAGGCTCCAGCCCTCTCCTGGCAGTTTCCACAAGTATCTGCCTCTTCACGTCAAGCTCTGTCTTTGCTTTCTTGAAATCCAGAGAATCAATAATCTCTCTCGTCTGCTCAGCTGCCTTTCTGATGTTGCGGACTTCCCCCGGCTCCTTTTTCACCCTCTCTGCCCTCAATTCCTCGCCAGCCTCTCTGAGCTTGCAGAATTTTCCCAGTCTGCCGGCCATCCTCATGCTGAGGGAAAACTCATCCACAGAAACAGTCCGGCCTTTGAGCCGGGATGAAAGGGTTTCCATGGGATCCCTGTACACCACAATACTGCCCCTGAAATTCTTCCTGGCTGCGGCCTCGTTCATTCTGGAAACAAAGAGGGTTCGTTTTCCTTTCTGGAGCAGGAAAAACGAGTGGTCAATGTCAATGCCTGACTGGTAGTAGAAATTAGAGTCAAAATCCTCTCCGCGGTAAAGCAGAAGCTGCATGACAAGCATTGGAAAGAAAATGATATAATAATACAGCAGGATAAAACCATGGTGATTTCCTTGCGAACATATGGTCTGATTATGCTTCTGATGCTTTTGGGTCTTGGATGCGTGGGGCAGCCTGAACTTGCAGCCGAGCCCCGGACCGCAGATTACGGCGAGAAAGCATTGGCTGGTTATTATGCCTCAGAAAACGAGTATATAACCAAAGAAAGTTACATTTCCATCAAAGTAACCGATGGGAGCCTTGAATCCAGGTACGGGGAGATGACGGACCTTCTTGAGTCGGAAGGGGCGGACATAAGCAATGTCGATTTCAAGGAGTATGACTTCCGGAAGCAGTACACAGTCACTGCAAAAGTAGAGCCCAAGAAATTTGACGACATTAACGAAGACCTCAAGCAGCTGGGAGAGGTCAAGGACATGTCCGTAGAGCTGGAGGACGTTACCGCCCAGTACCAGGAGCTTGAGGTGCGCATCGACAGCAGGGAGCTGGAGCTTGAGAGACTATATGAACTATACAATCTCAGCGAGGATGTGGAGGACCTGCTTGAAGTGGAAAGAGAGATTTCCAGGGTGGAGACAGAGCTGGAGCTTTTGAAACAGCAGGAGCAGAGGCTGATTTCAAGGGTTGAGCGCTCCACAATACGCATCATGCTCTATGAGGACAAGCCATCTGCAGAGCAGCTGATAGTGCCTCTGGAAGGACTCGGCGGGATATTCTTCGGCGCGCTTGCTGCGGCGATAACCATCCTGGTTGCACTGGCAGGCTTCCTGCTCCCTCTTGGAATAGCAGGGGGGCTGCTGTGGTTCTCATATCAGAAGATGAAGGGCAAAGGCAAAAAGCTCAAACGTCGACGGTCTGAGCATGACCGGATTCCTCCTCCACAATAAGCCTGGCAGGCTTCTTGGTGGAAGGGAAATCAAACTCCACAGTCTGGCCTTTCCTTATTCTTTTTCTTTCAAAAGATATGTCATCTGCCTTTACTGATACCTTTTTGAGATTCTTTTTTGCATAGACAGTGAGCGAAGTGGTGCCCTTGAAGGTTTTTTTCCTGTATTCAAAGGCCTTGGAAAAGAAGATGAGATACACTGCCACAACCAGAATTATCAGGATGCCGGCCCCGACACAAATCTCGGCAATCATACGAATCCCAGCCTAGATTTGGATTTAAGGGTTATAACCTTTGCCTTCTGCGCCTTCAGCCTTCTGCGCAGCTCCCTGTCGGTGGTGCACACCACCGCGTTATGCTCTTTTGCATAATCCACTATCCAGTCGTCCACGTGCCGCTCGCTTTCCACGATTCTGATTTTCTTTTCCTGGGCTTTCAGGATTTTCAATGCCACCCTGGCAGCTGCCCCCTGCTTTCCGGAGGATTCGGCCAGCTTCTCCAGCTCGTCCACTGTTTTGGAAGAAATAACATAGCGGTGGCTGTAGTCTATAAGGTAATCAAGCTCATTCACGATATTAATCTTGAACTGAAAGGGTATAAGGAGAAAATTGGTATCAATCACTACTTCCCTGGGAGGCATGAAAGACTATATGTTTTTTCCTATTTATTTTTACCTGAAAGCAAAGATGTGGGAAAAAGTGAAAGAAAAGGAACGTTTATAAAGATTTGGCTGCATAATTCTTATTGTAAATATTTAGAGAGGCTCAGAATATGGAAGTCAAAAATGAAAGAAAGGAAGATGTTAAAGAAGAGAACAGAGTCGGAGACGAGACGAAAGGAAGGTCTGGCAAGGTTTTCGGAAGATTCAAAGACAGGCTAAAGAGCGGCCTGGCTATTATTACCACGGTAGCTGCTGTTTCTGCAGGCGCTGCTGCATGCTCAGGCGATACTGCGTCCGTCGGTATGCCGGATGCATCCTCTGATGCCTCAGTGGAAGTTGACGGCGGAGACACCGAGGTTGACGGAGACACCGAGGTTGACGGCGGAGACACAGACACAGGCGATGCAGGCACTGACGGAGGCCCGGATGCTGGTCTGGACGGAGGGCCCGAACCTGATGCCGGCCTGGACGGGGGCCCGGATACCGACACCGATGTTGACGGCGGAGACACTGACAGTGATTTAGAGGAATGTGATGTATACGCAGCCAGCAACTCCGGGTTAATAACCCAGGATGCGCCCATGAAAGCAGGAGGGTATGAATTCGCATACCTGGAAGGAACAGAAGATGGGCAGGGGATTGTGCTTGACATCCTCTGTGACGACACAAATGCAACAATTTTGTCTGATGAACTGTTTGAAAAGGCCTACCCCGCAGAGTATGTCAATACCCCGCAGGATATGAGAGTGGATGTCACCATACACGGGCACACTACAGAGTATTCTGCAATTATTACTGTGCAGGTAAGCGAAACACCTTCGGAATAATTTCTTTTTTATTTTATTCCCAGAACTTCTCTTGCTTTTTCCATATCTGACTCAGCGGGACGTATTGCAACCTCGGTAACGTCCTGTTTCCTGCTGACGATATAAAGGCTTTCCAGGTTTACACCGCGGTTTGCCAGCTTGCGGGTTATCTTGGCAAGCTCTCCGGGCCGGTTTATCATCTTGTAAACAATGGTGTCGGCTTCCCGTATCTCAACATTCGGAAGCCTTGAAAGTGCTTTTATGGCGGTTTTTACATCATTGGTTATTATCCTGAAAATCGCCTTGCCGTCAAGACCATAGGCAGAAACTGCCTCTATGTTGACTCCCACTGCGCCCAGTGCCTCGGAAACCGCTGCCAGCGAACCGGTTTCGTTGTCAGCTACTACAATTATCTCTTTCATAAAACCACCCTAAATGAAATGGTCAACTCAAGCTTAAATAAGCTTGCATCAGAAATTTCCCCATGGTGAGCAAAAAGGAAATCAAGGAAAAGCTGGGCCAGGTCCAGGACCCCGAGCTGGGGATTAACATCGTGGACCTTGGCCTGATTTACGATATTAAAACAGAAAAGGAAAAGGTGTATATTAAAATGACATTTACAACTCCGGCCTGCCCGATGATGAATTACATGCTCGAGCAGGTCAAGCAGAAACTGGAGGAACTTGAAAACGCAGACATAGAAATAAGCGTAGTCTTTGACCCGCCCTGGACCCCGGACAGGCTCAGCGACAAGGCAAAGGCAAAACTAGGGATGATATGAGAATTACATTTTTTGGCGGTGCACAGGAAGTAGGCAGGGCATGCATGCTCCTGGAGCAGGGAAAAAGGAATCTGATGCTGGACTGCGGCATAAAGCTGGGGGAGGAAACCGAATACCCCCTAATTGACAAGGACGAGCTGAAGCGTGTAAAAAACATCACAGTGTCCCATGCACACCTTGACCACAGCGGATATCTGCCCCACGTGTATTCCAAGGGGTTCAGACCCAAAATCTTTCTTACCAAGCCAACCCGGGACCTGATGGGCATACTGCTTTCTGACTACCAGCGCATCCATTCATATGAAAAAAAGAGGCTTTTCAGCAAAAAGGATGTGGAAAGGGTGCTGAGGGATACCTGGATAAAGGAATACAAAGAGCCTTTCACCGGCAGTTTCAGGACCACCTTCCATCCGGCAGGGCACATCATGGGAAGTGCAATGACCAGGATAGCAGCCGACAAGAAAAGAGTGCTGTTTACCGGCGACATATGCATGAGGAAGACAAGGGTGCTGGACCCGTGTGAAACAGGCCTTCGCGCAGATACCCTTATCATGGAAAGCACCTATGGCTCCAAAGACGACAAAATCCCGAGCTACAAAGAAAGCTACAAGCAGATGATCAAGGCCATAAACAAGACCCTGGATGCTGGAGGCCATGTAATAATCCCGAGCTTCGCGGTGGGAAGGGCCCAGGAGGTGCTTCTTGCCCTTGACGATTACATGCGCTCCGGAACCCTGAGGGAGGCAAAAATCTACATCGAGGGAATGATAGGAAAGACGATGAAGGTGTACCGCCACAATGCAATCTATGCCAATGAGGACATAAAAAGAAGGATTCTCATGAGCGAGGACGACCCCTTCAACAGCCCCAATTTCTATCGCCCCAAAACGAAAACAAGAGAGGATGTTCTCAAAGAGCCCTGCATCATAGTTACAACCTCCGGCATGCTTACCGGGGGGCCGGTCAATTTCTACCTTGAGCACCTTGGAAACGACCCAAAAACAAAACTAATTTTTGTAGGGTACCAGGCAGAGGGCACTCCGGGGCACCGGATAATCAACGGGAAGAGAACAATCAGGATAAGGGACAAGGAGATTAAGCTGAGGCTGAAGGTTGAAAAGTTCAGCCTGTCCGCCCATGCTGATTTTCACGAGCTCCTCCAGTTCGTCAAATCGGTCAGGGGACTGAAGGACATATTTATCATGCACGGAGAGAAAAGCGACCTGAAGGATGAACTGGACAGAAGATACAACGTAACCATGCCCAAGCTTCTGGAAACATATAACATATAAAGAAGATTACGTGAACTCCCAGCAGTCCGGGAGCCCAATCTGGAATGGCAGGAAGCAGTCCCCTGATTCTCCATCATAGGTTACGGTTGCCCAGATTTTTCCTGACTCCTGGGGCTCGCCGTTGATGGTATAGGACGCTCCGTTCTCGTCCCCGCTTACTGATGCTATTCCAGGCGGCTCTGCATCCCAGTCCGCGGTGGCGCAGGGAATATCATAATCAGGTCCGCACATAACAGTAAGCCATCCGCTGGAGCCGGGGAATGGATTCAGCGGCCCTCCTCCGATTTTGCAGTGCATGCTGGAGCCGTCGTCATAGTAGTCATCGTCATCTCCGCCGGTCTCGTTGGTTTCGTTTCCCCCTGCCCCGATGGTAATGTCAGCAAGGGCAACTGCGCCCATTATCGGGTCGTCTCCGGGGATGCTCCAGTAGGCGAATGCCCTCAGCTGTCCGGTGCTGTCCGAGCCCGCTTCAAAGTCAACTCCGCTGGTGCTCTCCCCGCTGAGAGAACCGTCGACGCCATCTATGAGGTCATAGTCCACGCTGTCCGGCTCTGAAGCCGAGCCCTCGTGGAAGCAGTTAAGCACAAACGCCTGGGTGTCTCCGGTCTCCAACTCGGCACTGGAAGGCACAAGCTCGCATTCATAGTCTCCGGGTGAATCTCCGGGGGACACAACGTCAATGTCTGAAAGGCAGTGGGCTATTCCTGATTCATAGTTGAGCGTTCCGCTGGAGCCCGGGGACGAAGTGGGATATGCCCATGCATGAGTATTGTCCTTTTCCACAAAGCCTCCGGATATTCCGTCATTGAAGTACCAGTCGTCGCCGACACAGGATATGCCGTCTCCGGCAAGGTTCTCGCAGTACACAAGGAATTCAGCCACTTCCAGTGTGCCATAGGTAAGCTCATCAGGGTCTATCTCACATAATATCGGGACAGAATCCCCGAGGTCAACATCCTCCGAGCAGGTTGCTGCGCCTCCGCAGCTCCCTGAAACGGTCTGGGCATCAAAGGTCAGCACCGTGCCTCCGCTTGCCCCGACATTTCTTTCCACCAGGACATAAACGTCATGGGTTCCTCCTGAGGAGACATCCTCGTCAAAGCCGTTGGATGCAGGGCAGAAGGACGGCGGAAAGCCGAGTATGTCGCAGAGCAGCGTCGGAAATTCTGACACCGTGAAATCCGCACTGGAGCTGGACACATCAGTAATCTGTATGGGGTCACCACCGTTCTCAAAGGTGACCTTAATCATGATAAGGTCCTCATCACTGAGGGAGCTGCTGGCCTCCACATCAGTCTCGTGGAAGTTGCAGGCGCCTCCCGATTCCTGAACCGTAATTGAAATAGTCTCAGTACCAACTGCAGAGGGTATTGATGGCTGCCCGGTGCTGAAGTAATAGAGCCTGAAGAATCCGGGATGGCTGGATATGTCCAGAGGGTGCTTCACTATTGCCGCGATGCATTCGGTGTCGGAAAGCCGGGTGGAAATCCCATGGGTTCCTGTTGAGGTAACTGCAAAATCAGCACTGCCGGTGCTTGGCATCTCATTGGAGGACTTAACTGAAGTTCCATCGACAATCTCCATGTCCCCCTTGCAGTAGATGCCCACGCCGGCCCTTTTGTCGGGGTATTCCCCGGTAACGTTCTTGTAGGTTACAGGCTGGTTTACAAGCGGGGTAAGGTCATCATACATGTTTTGGGACACCGCATCCCAGCCGAAGAGGAGCCCGTAATCGTCTCCCCACTCATCGTGCTCATTGAAAACAGTGGAGGAAAGCCAGGAAACGTCATTATCGTTCTGGACCGGGCCTCCGGAAATCATGGACGGGCAGTATATTGCCGCGCATGAGGGGTAAAGAGACTTTGCTGAAAAATCCGAGGTGGCCCATTTGGCATTATAGGTTGGGGTTGCCCTCAGCACTGCCCCTGAGCAGACCACATCCCCGGTCTGAAGATTGGAGGGATTTCCCTCTGCCACTTCCCCTGAAACAAGAGACAGTGTAAAGTCTGTTGTCAGGGTCAGGTCGCTGTCAACATAATATCCCGAAACAAGGGGGTATGTAAAATAGGTATCAGTGGACCACGCAAATGCTGCAGAAAACAAAAGCAGAACAGAAAAAAGAATTTTTGATTTCACTTGATTCACCTTTCCTCTTCCCTGACTTCCAGGCGCTGCTCCAGCTCGCGGAATGCGTCAATCCGCCTCAGGGCGTCAATGCCCTCGCGCAGCCTTCCTGCCCTCAGGTGCTCCAGCGCGGTATTGTACCGGTCCGAGCCTCCAAAGCTCCAGGTGTCAGTACCGGCCTGCCTTTCAATCAGGTTTGCAAGGTCGGTTGCCATCCTGCTGGCCTCATCCCCTGAAAGCTGCTCAGGGGCGGCTTCATCTGCCCATCTTGCCGCCCACAGGAAATCGCTTCTTACCGGCTCGGTGACTTCCATCCTCACCGGAGTGGTGCTCAGAGGAATCCTTCCGCCCACCTGGCCGAAGTCCATGGCAACGTTTCCTCCCAGGAAGTAATTGTCGGGAATGCGGTTCCATTCAGGGCCTCCCCTTTCCACAAAGTATCCTCCGCGGGCAGAGACAGTAAGCCAGGGCAGGGGCCTGTACGCCAGTTCCCCGTATGACTCAATGGAAGCAACAGTAGGCTGGCCTTCAATGTCCATTCCCCTTACGTCGACCCTTATTCCGGGGCCGCCCATAAGCGCCATTCCGTTCTCCCACTGGTGGATGAGCCTTGCATTAATCTCTCCAGTCAGGTAAAGCTGCCTGAGAAGATATGAAATCTGTGCAGTTTCCTCCAGCTGAAGGGTAAAGCCCCCTTCCTGGACAGGGTTCTGCCTCCAGGTTGCGTATCCCAGCACGTTGTCCGGCCTTCCAACAAATCCCAGCCCCATTCTTGCGGGCATGATTCTTGCAACCGGCCTGCGGGAGCCACGCCCGGGCATCCTTACCTCAAGGCCCCAGAATCCGATGTAAGGCTCGTGCACCCTTCTTTGCCCTTCAGGAAGAGTCCTTTCCGTTCCATAGGATGTCTCAACGCCAACATCTTCCCGGGAAAGCTCCCTGTACCTGTAGCCGAAGTTGCAGTGGACAACCCACTCCACCGGCTCTCCCCGGATGGAGCTTCCCACTCCAAGGGAAAGGGTAGTGGTGGCGGCATGTCCGGTTCCCCGGATTCTTGTTCTTTCACCTTGTTCGGTCATCTCTCCGGTCTCTACGTCCAGCATGCCTTCCCGCCTCCAGCCGGAGATGAGAAGCATCTCATAATAAAGGCCCAGACCGAAGTAGAGGAGCCTTGGCTCAAAGTTCCTTTCGTCCTCTGTTCTGAGATATCTGGTAAACGCCTCCATGTTGCCGCCGAAGTCGAATCTCATGGTCACTCCGGCGTGATACACTACAAGGGCCCTCTGGTCCACCCTGACTATCTCTACATTGTTCGCAGTATCAATAAGCGCGTTCAGGGGAGTGTCAGTAAGGCTGAGAAGCTTGTCAATTGCAGCATCCCTCTGGTTGTTCCTTAAATCCTCCAGTGCAGACCGGAACATATCATTGTTTACCAGCTGGGGATGGGAAACCTGCTCAAGCGCTTCCCGGAGCTCGTTGCACCCCATGTGCTGGGCCTCCCCGTTTGCCCGCATCTCAATGGCGCGGGCAAGGGCATCAGCGCCCTGCTGCGCAGCCTCGTGGCTTCCTCCGAAAATGGATTCAAGCTCGGCAGAAACCTCTCCTGCGGCCGCGAGATAGGGAAGCTCGCCGGCTGATTCAATAAGGTGGATTCTGCCTATGTCCCTTATCGGCATTTCAAAGGCCCGCAGTTCCCTGGTCCTTACCTGGAACGGCTCGGGCTCGCCCGGCCTGGTTCTCTGAAGGCCCTCTTCCCCGGGCCTTCCGCCTCCAATGGTATCAATGATATTCGCTATTGCATTGCTGACTGCCGGCGGGCGGTAGGCCAGATAAGTGTCACGCTCCAGGCTGTTGGCCCTGTCCTGAATGGTAAACAGCATGTTCCTAAGCGGCTCGGCAAGGCCCCCCACATCATTCGGGCTCTGGACCCTCTCCGAAGTCATTCTCAGGACATCGCGGATTGCCATGTGGAGCGCGTACCTTGCATCTTCAACCTGTCCCGACCCTTCGCTGAGCACGCTCGCTGCGCGGTCATAGAGCCTGCGGTCGTCAGTGCCTTCTGCAGGCGGCTGCTCCCTTTCCAGGAGCTGAAGGACCTGCCACATCTGCAAAGCGTCCTCTGCCGAAGCCCTTGGTGTAGGGGCATTCCGGGGATGCTCCACACTGTCAGCTGGTCCCATTGTTGCATCTACAATACGCATAAGCTGCTCGTTAGTATAAACTCCTGCTTCTCTTTCTGCTTCCGGTACCCGTCGCGCCTGCGCCATTTTTAGTCACCATATAAAGTGAATGCTAATGGTATTGGGGCGGCATTGTTTAAAAATTGCCCCGGTGACGCGACAACTGAGCCCAGACCTACAGCTGAGGCAAGCAGCCATTTGGAAAACTTTTTGCAAGCTCCGGTGGCTCTTTCCTGTGTAGTATCCAGCTGTTTCAAGCTGTTCGTTCTCTTGGTTTTCACCCATTTCACCTCCTTGTATTATCCCATTGAATGAATGTTATCTTGGACGCACGATTGCCCTTGCCGCAGCATCTCCGGATACCGGCCTTACGCTCTCGGGCCTGACTGTCCTGGTGCAGGTGTCCCTGACCACATCTGCAGTCATGTCCGCCCGCAGCGGCTGGAGGGTGTGTGTGCCTCCCTCTCCCGGAAGCTCACGGAACAGAATGTCCAGCCTGCCGTTTGAAAGCCGTACCGGCTCCCATTCCACAGTCATTGTTGCCTCTGCACCGGTCTCGCGACCCGGCGGCCTTACACGCACCGCGGCGTAGCGTCCGCTTCCTTCCGGCATTTCCATGAGCCTTGCAATGAACTGCTGGGGCAGCTCCACCGGCTCAGCGCCGGGCACCGACTCTCCTGTCCTGGGGCTGCTGGGCAGCCTTGTTTCCGGGTTTACCGGCATTCCTGACTCAGGGTCAAGCACCCATCCGTTGCAGGGCCCCGAGCCCAGATAAGTATCCCAGTTGGGGTTGAGCAGGAACCAGTCGTCCCTTCCCAGGTCAACCCACCATACCCAGTTGTAGAGCAGGGTCTGGCGGCCGTTGGCGCGTTCATACTGCTCAAGGGAAACTGCAAGCCCTTCGGTCGGGTCTGCCTGGACATCAATCCTTGCCCTTGCAACCCTTATGCTGTTGACTATGTCTTCTTCCAAATCAGTTCCCTGGGAAAAGAACCTTACCTGCTCAGGAGGCTCTCTTATGGGCCCTACATCATGCGAAAGACTGTGAATGGCATTCTCCAGGGCCAGTATGCTCAGCCTGGGGTTGGTGCCCGGCTCCACAAGGTCCTGGCCCAGGGACGTGCGGTATTCAGCTATCCTTCTTGCCTCCCGGTCCCTTACTGCAACTGCCCTTCTTACTATATATGAGCGGGGGTCGGTGGACCTTGAAAGCTCGCTGATTGAGACGCCGTCAACCTCCCTGCGCTCGCTGAGCCTGCGGTTGAGCTCTTCCAGCCTTTCTGTCGCAACGCCTACCAGCACCTCGTTTCCGGACTGCAGGGATGTCTGCGGGTTGCCTGCGCTGTACCCGCTGGCAACCTGGTCCATGGACCTGAGGAATCCTCTCACTCCGGTCATGGACGGGTCCATGTCTGTCATGCCCTGGCCCCTTGCAGGGTCAACGCCAAGATGCCTGAGCAGCGGCGTAACGTTATCATCGGTGTGAAGGAATACCTGCCTGCGCATTTCTGTATAAAGCTCCCCCTGCGGATATGCTGCTCTTGCATCCTGATGTACAAAGTCGGCCACTCCAACTGTAAGCCTCGGGTAGGAGGGGGTAGTGCGCACCTGCCTTATTCCCTGCCTGTCACTGCCAAGAACAGTTGCCCTTCCAATCTCAGGGCTGAGAACCTCCATGGCCCTTGCCCAGGCGCGCTGGCGGTCGGCAAGCGTGGGGGCCCCGAAGTTCCCCTGGTCTCTAAGGGCGGTAATAGTCCTAAGGAACATGTATTCTGATACCGTGCCCCTTTCCAGGCCATCATCCCTTGTGGAAACAACGGTGCTCCTGACCTCAAGCCTCTCATCAATTTCTCTCAGCTGAACCATTCTTTCTATTTCGTCAGTTACCTGCTCCCCGACCTGGTTCTCTGCTTCGGATCTTGCAACCAGGTAATCCACCCTGCCTTCAAGAATCAGGTTGCCGGTGTCGTTGGTGGAATATGTCTCGAGCTCATGATAGGCCTGCGGTGCCACGAGATGTATCACATCATCAGCAATTTCCCTGGGAAAGTTCATATGCAACATAGGGGGGACAGCATAGCTCTCTGATATCTCTCCGGGCAGGCCGGTGAAGTCCCATGCAACGCTCCTTTCTTCCGAACTTACCCTGTTGCTGTCCGTGCCGGGAGTCATGACCGAAAAGTTTTCTTCAAATTCCAGCCTTGCCCGCTGGAGCAGTGCCCTTGCACGGTCCATGGTCGCATCATCAACATGTGCCCCTCTCAGCTGGCTGTTTGCATCGGAAATCCAGAGCTCCGCTTCCCTGATTGCCGCCAGGCCCATGGCCATCTCATAGAACATGTCTCCGGTCTGGCTTTTCTGCTCATCGCTCATTCCGCCTGCATCAGGATGCATCTGCAGACGCTGCTCGCAGTATTCTATAAGCGGGTCGTTCTGCTCCATGCCTGATTCCCTGGCAAGCTGCACCGTCTGGTCAAGGAATGCACGGCCGTCTGTGAATCTGTTGTCAACATTGGTCCACTCTGCATAATAATAGTGCTGGTAGTCATCCCTGAAAAGTGCCCTGGCTGTTCTCATTCTGGCAAGGTGGTACCTTGCAGGGTTCTGTTCGCGCTCGGTGCTTAAGCCTCCGGAAGGCTCGTAGGCAGCATGGGTTGTCCTCCTGTATAAATCATAAAGTGCAAGCTGGATGCTCCAGTCGGGATTGCTTCTGATTGCCTGCTCCAGCTCTTCCCTGGTGGCAGAAGGATTGCCGGTGGCACTTCTGAAATCCCTTAAAAGCCCCACAACTATGGGGTCACTGTCCTCATACCTCTGAAGAGGATTGTAGCCACGGGTTGAGATTGCCTGCAGCACTGAGCCAAGATTCTCTTCCAGCCGGCCTCTGGACCCATGGCCCTCAGGCACAAGCCGGTCTGCCTCCTGCCACAAGTCCTCAAGCACGCTCATTGCCTGGTACTCGGACCAGGTCGCAAGATAAAGGTTCCAGGTATAGAAGAAAGACATGTCGCCTTCGTCAAGATGTCCCTGGGCCGCCTCGGCCCGCTCCCTCATGCGGGACTGCAGCGGTTCAATTCCGGGAACGTCGGAAGCAGTGCCTGCAGCTTCACGTGCAACAGGAACAACAAATTCACTGAGCATTGCCCGGTAAAGGGTCTGCTGAGAAGTGTATAGCTGGTTGGCCTGTGCATAAAGCTCGCTGGCGCGCCTGTCATTTCCCTGCTGGAGTGCGTCCCGGGCCTGCCAGAGAAGCCCCGCCTCACCTTCTTCTCCAGGGGCTCTTATCAGCCTCTCCCTCTGGCCTTCCCCAAGCCGGTAGCTGTTGTTAAGCAGATTAATAAGATTATTGACCAAATCCCGGTGCTGCTCTCTCATGCCCTGCAGGCCTTCCAGAAGCGGGCGGGTTTCGGAAGCTGCAAGCTCCTCCCCGCCGGCCCGGGCCTCTTCCCTTTCCTGGTTGGCCCTTGCCACTGCCTCTTCATGTGCCCTTGTTTCTTCCCTGACCCTTGCGCGGTCGGCCCTTTGCTGGGCTTCTTCATATCCGCGGGCTATAAGGCGGGAAGCGCCTCCTACGCGCCGGCCTCTCCTTTCACGGCCCTGGTCAATGGTTTCCAGGGCGCTGGAGTCAGGCGAATCATTTTCCAGCTGCTCGCGAAGCCTGTCGCGAAGCCTGGCGGCAGCCCTCCGGTCCTGCCTTCTTCTGGCATGGCCGGCTATAACATCCAGCTGGTTCATAAGCCCGGTGTAGTATGCCCTTCTTGATTCGTCAAAAACAGGAGCGGCTTCCTCAGCCTCTGCTTCAGCAGGTGCAGGCTGCTCTTCGGGAGTCCTTCCTGCCAGGACAGCTGAAAGCTGGGATGCAGCAGCATCAGAAGAAACAAGACCAAATGCAAGCGTTACCCTCATTTCAAGCTGCCTGAGTGCATCTTCACCCAGGGGAGAGCCCTGGTCCCTTCCAAGCCAGCGGTTCAGCGACCTGAACCTCTGCTCGTCGCTGGAGCCTGATAACGGGATTACTTCCTGGCCGTCGTTGAACGGCCTCAGCTGCTGGTCAAGCTGGCGCAAAGTCTGCAGCAGCGGGCCCATGGTCGGGTCTGACCAGTCCACACTGGCCGGAAAGCCCTGCCTTTCCATTTCCTGCATCCTTGACCGGACAGCACCAAGCTGTTCCACAAGCGTGTCCCTTATGGCCTGTAAAGGCCTTACGTCCCTCTGTCTTTCCTCTGCAGCTGCTTCTCTTACACCCGGAACCATATAAGCACCCATTGCGGTAGATGTCAATACCGAATAAAGCATTGCGCCCCTGAAGAAACCCCTCAGCCGGCTACCAAAACATCTACCAGAATCAGAATTTAAATGTTCTCTATTTTTGCCTGGTTTTTTTGTATATCTCAACGGTGAACCTCCCATAAACCCATCCTCGTAGTAATGCTGATTTTATTAACACTCCAGTATACTATTTAAAACATAACAATTATAAACCATTGTTTTCCATTTTCCACAAACTTTTTGCCCACCCGTGAGGTTAAAAATGCATGGAAAAATCACAAAACATCAAAACCCATTACAATAGTATTGTATAAATAGTGTTTAAAAATGTAATATAAGTTCTTAACTTTCCGCCAAGAGGTTCAGCCGGAAAATCCAGTGCAGATTTTCAGATAGAAAGAAAACAAACAGTTAGGAAAACCCTGCTGGCTCGCAGGCCTCAGAAAGTTTGGTTAAACTTTTACCTGGGCAGGCCCCAAGAAAAGTTTAATGCAGGGGAAGAGATTCGAACTCTCGAACGGACTAACCGACCAGGCCCTGAACCTGGCGCCTTTGACCACTTGGCGACCCCTGCATGGGCGTGAACTGTTTTTCCTGAAGAAATACCTCAGGACAGGGTTGCCAATTTTGAATTTGTTCAATTCTTGGCGGCCCCTGCTTGGTATAAGATTGCAGAACCTAAATATAAACAGGAAAGATTTTAATCTTCTTCAAATTTCCCCAGCTCAAGCTGCTGGCGGTAGTACACCCTTGTGCTGGAGGGGATGTTCCTGTTCACCACCACCCCTGAATAAATCCAGCAGTCCGGGCCTATCAGCTTGCCGGGCATCACGCATGAATTCACTCCGAACTTAGTGTTATCACCGATAAATGCCCCCAGCTTTTTCCTGCCTGAATTTGCCCAGCCCTTGTCGGTAAGGCAGTTCACTGTGCTACCGTCAAAACGGAAGTTGGCAAGCTGGGTTCCTGAGCCCACGTTGATGTTATTTCCCAGTATGCTGTCCCCTATATAAGCAAGGTGCTTTGCATTGACATTGTCCATCAGGATGCTGTTCTTCAGGGAAGTTCCTCCGCCCACCGAGCAGTTTTTTCCCACTGAATTGTTTCCCCGCAGGACCGCATAGGGGCCGACCACCGAATTTTCACCAATGTAGACATTGCCCTCAACATAGCTGCTGATGACCTGCGCCCCTTTTTCCATCACCACCTTTCCGTTTACTGTGGAGTTCTCTATGTGCCCGTTTTTTGATTCCATCCTGGAGAGAAGGTGCCCCAGCGCTTCAAACATATCCCAGGGATATCCAATATCCCTCCAGTAGCCGTCCACCTCAACTGCATTGGCACCTATAAACAGGTCAACAAGCTCATGCTCCCCCCGCTCAGACTTGGACAGGGACCTCAGCTCCCCGAAAACGGTGGGCTCAAGGCAGTGCACCGAAAGATTGGCAAGGTCGCTTTTCGGATGGTGGGGCTTTTCCTCAAACATGCTCACCTTGCCGTTGGAAACCTCCACCACTCCGTATTCCCTGGGATTGGGAACCTTTTTGACCGCGAGGGTTATCCTCCCCCGGTGCGCTTCTATTACTTTATTTATCACCGATGCTTCCGTTACCGTGTCCCCGGCAAGCATGACAAACGTGTCGTTTATCTCATCCTCTGCCGCAAGCAGTGCGGCGCCGGTGCCGGTCTCTTCCCCCTGCTCTACGAAAGTGATTTTCATGCCAAGGTCGTATGCATTGAAGTAGTTGATTACCTGGTCCTTCATTTTTTTGACAACGACAACCGCCTCGGTTATCCCTGCCTTTTTTGCTTCCAGCAGAAGATGGTGAAGCAGCGGCTTCCCGGCAATGCTAACCATGCATTTTGGCCTGGAGAAGGTAAAGGGACGCAGCCGCTTGCCCTCTCCCGCCGCGAGTATGACGGCCTTCATGATGGTTATTCCCTGTATTGTTATTAAGTGCTTTTTGATGACAGATTATTTTATAAATTGTAACAGACACATATATGATTCATGCACCACATAAAAAGACTTGCTTTTGCTGACAGAAAAGACAAGGTGAAAAAACCACAGAGAAAGAAAAATCTGGTTTTCCGTGCACTGGCACCTGCTGTATTCGCGCTTGCTTCCTTTTCCTCCTGCTCCACCGCAAATGCGCACCTCAGAATGGAAAACAACCTGCCAAATGTAACTGAGAGATATGACAGGCACAAAAACACCTGCAGGTTTGATTCCGGGGGTTTGCTTCAGAGAGGGGAAAGAATAATTGACACCGAATGCAGGGAAAATGACATCCTTGTTCTTACCAACAACAGCCTTTACATTGTTTATACCTCATCCCCGGAACAAAATATGGATGGGGTGGTTTTCAGCCTGAGGAACACAAGAATAGACCTGCAGCACATAATGTCAGGCAGTTTTGTTGACTGGTCTTCTTCAGGCGACGCAGTGCACATCCTCACCGAAAACAGCAGATTATATGTAATTTCCCTGGACGGGCATTCTGATACCATTCCCACTTACTCCCTTTCTTTTGATGCAGGGGAAGCGCAGATGGCCCATCATGACAATACGCTTTTCATAGCACCGGCATCGGGAAACATACTCATGCTGAACTTCTCCCAGGGCATAAGGGAAAGATGGATTGTGCTCTCCTCATCTTATGAAAATCCGCAGTTTATTTCTTCCGGCGAGAATCTTTATTTTGGAGAAATAGACGGAAAAAGAGTGGAATTAACAGGAAATGGAGTCCGGGAATGACTCAGGCGCTTGAGATTGAAATGGTCTCAGGGCTTGTCCGGAACGTTTCCCGGTAGACGCTGCCGAATTCGCCTTTGTCAACAACATTCCCCCCTTCTGTAATTGCAATTACTCCCTCGGGGTTGCTGACCAGCATTTCATAAAGCTCCCTTGGGCGGCCGGTCCTCGGGGTTCTGATTCCGCCCCCTCCCGGAAGCTCATTTGCAAGCTCAACGTCAAATTCCCTGTCGCCGACTGCCACTGTGTAGCGGTGTGTTTCCCTGCGGGAAGGCTGGGGCTCGTATACATCAACCGTAACCTCCGGCCTTTCCAGAAGAACCCCGCGAAAGAGCAGGCCCACGTCATCTTCTTCAAGCTGGGAAACGCTTCTTGCATTTAATTCTCCGTTTTCAATCATGCCTGCCCAGCGGTCGGTCAGCGTGGTCAGGTCGTTCGCCATGCGCTGGGAATCAACTACCGGGTTTCTTCCCCTCATCAGAACGTCCAGTGCCCTGACAAATTCCCTTGCCTGTTCTTCAGTGTAGCGGCCACCCGATGTAAGCCTTTCCACCATCAGGTCTTCTCCTGATCTTCTTTTTCTTGCTCTTGCCATAATATCACCTTGAAAGCGAAACCCTTATGCCTCCTTCTCCCCCTTCCGGAGTGCTTCTGGCCTGGCGGAGAAATGCATCCCTGAAGAGGTCCAGCTGGGCGTTGGGCTCCCGGCTGTTGAAGTTCCTTGCCTCCGCGCTTTTGCCGGCCATCCTCACATCTGCATAGGAAGGATTTTCAAGCGCGTTTTCAAGCAGCAGCCGGCTCATTCTTCCGGCATCGATTCTGCCGCTTCTTATCGCCTCCTGGTCCTCACTGGTAAGATTGGGGTTTGGAAGCCTCATAGTAACATCGTATTGTCTTCCGCCAAACTCTATCCTGTAGGTAAATTCTGTTTCCAGCCTTCTGGGCCTGAGCTCCTTGGGAGTGCCCCTGCGGGGCTGAGGTGCTTCTCTTTGCTGCGGAGCCCGCAGCTGATTAAGTGCATCATTGAGCATCTCGATTATCTGGTCTCTTTCCTGGGATGTCAGGTCCATATTGGGCAGCTCCCGGAGGAGCCTCTGCAGGTCCTGCACTGTCGTGGACCGCCTTTCCCTTCCTTCTCCATACACAGGCGCAGCCATACTATCACTTATATTATAGTTATAATGGGTAAGATTTTTAAGTAGCCTATTTTAAAATACTCTATGCTTGCGCGAGAGAAGATAGAGGAAATACTATCAAATTATGAGGATTTCAGCATTGCAACGATTTGCTCCCACTCCTCACTTCAGATTTTCAAGGGGGCAAAGGATGAGGGAATAAAAACAATCGGCATTGTCCGGAAAGACCGGCGCAAGGTCTATGAGTCCATGCCGCTGGCAAAGCCTGATGAATTCATTGAGGTGGACTCCTATGCCGAGCTCCCCCGGAAAGCGCTTGTTGAGAAAAATGCAATCATAATACCCCACGGCTCTTTTGTGGAATACACCGGAAAGGCCTTTGACGACCTTGCAGTCCCCATTTACGGAAACAGGGCAAGCATACTTTGGGAACGGGAAAGAAACAAAATGCTTTCATGGATTAGAAAGGCAGGGATAAAGACGCCCCGGCTGATGGACAGTCCTGAGGAAATTGACCGGCCCTGCATGATAAAATTCCCGGGCGCAAGGGGAGGAAGGGGTTATACCATCGTGAAGTCCAGAAAAGAATTCTATGACAGGGTGAAGGAAGACGACTATATAATCCAGGAATTCATAATAGGCGTGCGTGCATATCCCCACTACTTCTTTTCACCGTTTGAAGGTCCGGGATACAAAACTGAAAAGGGCAGGATAGAGCTACTTGGGGTGGACCGCAGGGTGGAGAGCAGCGCGGACGAGATTGCAAGGGCCCACTCCATCGGAATCCGGAGGAATATGGGATTCACGGTAATCGGAAATGAGTCCATGGTTCTCAGGGAATCCCTTCTTCCTGAATACATGGAGATAGGAAAGAAAATAAGTGATGCCTCATTTGAGCTGTTCGGAGGCCTGACCGGCCCCTTCTGCGTTGAGACAATAATAAACGAGGACATGGATATCTATGCATTCGAAGTCAGTGCAAGGATAGTGGCAGGAACCAACATCTATCCAAACGGCTCCCCTTATTCTGCTTACTATTACAGGGAACCGATGAGTGTAGGGAGAAGAATAGCAAGAGAGCTGAAAACAGCAGCCAAAAACAAAACACTGAATGAGATAGTTTACTGACAGCGATTTGTTTATAAACAGGTTTTTTTCTTAACCAACCAGGGAGGTGCAAAGCCAATGGACGAGCCTGAAGTTCCCGGGCATATTGCTATCATCCCGGATGGAATTCACTGAACCATAAACCGGAGATGGAGCAGGGAGAAGGGAATCAGCAGAAAGGAAGGTTACCGCATAGGCATAGAGCACATAGGAGAGGTGCTGAAGTGGTGCAAGAAGAAGAACATACGAATAGTCACAATGTGGGGCTTCAGCACCGAGAATTTCAAGAGAGACAACCAGGAAATAGAAAACCTGTTCGGGCTTTTCAAGAAAAACCTTCTGGAAGGGCTTTCCACCAGGGATGATGAAGGCAGGAAGATACGTGTCAAATTCCTGGGAAGAATCCATCTTTTTCCCAAGGATATCATTGCCCTTTTCAGGAAGATTGAGGAAAAAACAAAAAACAACGGGCCTTTCCAGCTCAACCTTCTGCTTTCTTATGGCGGACGCAATGAAATTGTGGATGCGGTAAACGAGATAATTGCGGAGGGCAAAAAAAAGGTGGATGAGGAAACCATCAGCAGCCATCTTTATACTAGGGGCCTGCCCGACCCTGACCTGGTCATAAGGACTTCCGGGGAGCAGAGGCTGTCCGGGCTTCTTCCATGGCAGACCTGCTATAGCGAGTTTTACTTCTGCAAGAAATTATGGCCTGATTTTTCCAGGGAAGACTTCGAGGATGCCCTGGAAGCCTATCGCAGAAGAAAAAGAAGGTTCGGCCGCTAGCCCTTTTTGTATTTCTCCACAATCCGGTCAGTGGAAGCCTTCTGGTCTATTGAATACATCACCTTGGACAGGGTGTAAAAAAGGACCACCGGAAGCAGCATAAGCGCGCGGATGAAGCGGTCTTCCTCCAGCACCATGAGAGCAATGAAAAAGAACATTGCCAGGGCTGCAAGGAAATGAAGCCTGGAGAACCACTCCGCAAGTATCGTCACAAAAGACATGGAATTTGATTTGCTGAGATGAGATTTTAGAATGTTATGAATTTTTTTGCGGAAACTTACCCTTCAATAGGAATTATCAAAAAATTACTAATTTCAGTAAAAAATTCTTGAGAGAGAAGGGATAGGGGCAGCCATCAGGGCATCAAACACAGGCACGAATAAAACCGCCATCCGTGGAAGGGAAATGGCAAAGCTTTGGAGAATTCTGATTGGGTCGTCTCGTCCCGTAAACCAGCAAAGATGGAATCCATTATAAAAACTTGCTCATGAAAAATAGTAACACGCCGCAGTAGCTCAGTGGGAGAGCACTCCAGATTCCTTTTGAAAAAAATGAATCGGTGAAGCTGAAGATTCCCACGGAATTTACTCCTATCAGATACGGAGGGGTCGCTTGTTCAAATCAGGCCTGCGGCATTTTTTCATATAACATCTTCGCCCACTTAGCTTCACATTTTTTAAATTTCTCCTTTTTATATAGTCCCATGGCAGGGCCTGTTGAGCCGGTAAAGGAAACCAAAGAGGAAAAAGGGCAGCCCCGGGAAGAGAAGTTCCAGGACAAGCTGGAGAGAGGGTGTACCCGGTTTGTGGATGCGATAGGGTACGACCGGCTGAAACTATGGAAGGAAGTTATGTTTCATCCCAGCAATACATTCAGCCAAGAGCTTGGAAAGCAGGGCTTCATGCGGGGAGCCAAGGACATCTTCATTTCCAACCTGATACCTCTGGCAATCGGTTTCATATTTCTCATGCTTTTTGCGGTGTACGGCGCACTGCTTGGCCTGATGGCAACCCTGGCCGCTCCGGGAATCGGCATTCTTGCCCTGGCCGCGATGGTGGTTGCAGGCCTGGTCCTGGTGGTGCTTTATTTTGCAAGCCCGATAATCAGCTGGCTCATCCAGTCTGCTGTCCAGTACCTTATTGCAAAACTGCTGGGCGGAACCGGCAGTTTCAGGAACCAGTCGTATCTTATCGCACTGGGTTCAGCATCTGCTGCCATAGTATTTTCCATCCTTTACGTGTTTTCCTTTGTGCCATGCCTGGGATATGCCGCAAACGCGGTAATGATTCTGGTGGGCATATACGCGATATACCTGAATTACCGGGCAGTGAAGATTGCCCATGGGCTCAGTACCATAAAAGCGGCAGTTGTGACCCTGGCGCCGGTCGCAATATTCTTCGCCATGGTCATAGCAGCCATTATAGCATTCTACCTGGGAATCTTTTCCCTGGCATTTCTCGGCAGCTCAGCCGGCTAGTCCTTTTTCTCTTTTATCAGCTGCAGGAGCCGGGGGTACTCGGTATAGCCGGAGCCCTCGTTCAGGTGCCCCCCGCCGGGCTCCACAACGAAATCAGCGCCAAGGAGGGAAGCCAGCCTTTTTCCCTCCTCCAGCTCTATGAAGGGGTCGTTGTCTGAGTTAATCACTATGAAACGGTTTGCACTGTTCCTTATCTTTTCCCAGTCAAAATCCTTGTCCACGAAATTTGCAATTTCAGGAATGCCCAGGTCTTTTGCAAATCCGGCAACAAGGATTACAGTATCAACTTTTTCATCCTCATGAAAGGTTTCCAGAAGCCTCAGTATCGCAGGGCAGCCCAGGCTGTGGCCGGCCAGCACCCAGCCTTCGCTGAATTCCGGCACTGCCGCCCTTGCCATGTCCAGCCATTCCTCCAGCCTGGGGTTGCTGGCATCAGGAAAATCGGGTGCAATCACTTCCGCTCCCTGCTCCCTCAGCCGGTCGGCCAGCCAGCCTCTCCAGCATCCCCTGGAATCCCCGCCCCAGCAGTGAAAGATAAATGCCTTCATAACAATCACAGAAGTTTCAGGTCCCCGAATACCCTGTCCAATTCCTCCCCTTTCCAGGGGCCTGCGGCAAAGCAGGTCACTGTACCCGGCTCAAGCTGGGTGTGTCCTGCATCCCTGATGATTTCACAGGGTATGCCGGCGTCCTTTCCTTTCTGAAAGTATTCAAACAATTCCTTTTCGCTGTTTACTTTCAGCACGACTTTTTTCTGGCCCCCGGTTTCCCAGGCCTTGGCAATGTCAAGATGCGACTTCCTGACCTTGTTGTAACCGGAAAGCGATGCATGAGCACACTGGGCGGCCAGCTTTCCCTTCCCCATGTCAAGGTCGGCGCGGACTACGATTGTCTGCTTGTACATGAAAGATAAGATATAAGGAAAAGAAATAAAATCAGGAAGCCTTCCGGAGCGGAATGACATTGCTGCGCTTTTCAATTTCCCGGTTTTCAGGAGAAATATATGGCGCAGGGGGCTGCTTGGCAAGAGCTCTCTGGTATTCCGGGGATTTAAGTGTCCGGGCAAGCCTAACCAGGGATTCGGCCATGTCCACTATGTTTGAAACTTCGTGGTCCCTTCTTTCAGTAATGACGTACGTTCTTTTTTCGCCGTCCTTCTCTGGCCTGGTGTCAAGCCTGAGCTCAAAGCCCATGCCGACAACAAGGGAATATACCGAATCTTCAATAGTCGGATTTGCAGTAGGGACTTCCAGCCTGGCCTCAACCCTCTGGGTTCGCTCATTTTCCACCAGGCCAATGCTTCCCCCCAGGTTTTTGAGCTCTTCCTTTGCCCGGGAATATTTCTGGAATTCCATTTCCACAGCAGACTTTCTCCTGAAAAGGGAAAGAAGAGTTTTTACATTGCCGTCAGAAAGTTTACACTTCCTCAGCGGCGGCTTTGCCTTCAATCCATTCCGCCCCTGCCCGGACAGGGTTTTTTCTGTTCTTTGTGAAACGTGTTGCATGGTGGTCACCCATGGAACTTACACAAACAAACTTAATAAAGGACTGTCACAAAAACCCGGACCCGAAAACGTCATAGATTTTAAAGATTTCAATGAAATATATGCCGAATGCTCGCGGAAACCGAAGGCCTGGTAAGGATTTTTGCTTCTGTCATTATCGGCATTTTAATCGGTTACTTCCGCAGAAGAAAGGCGGCCGGCCTGAGAACGTTCACCCTTATCTGCCTGGGATGCACAGCATTTACACTTCTTTCCTTTAATGATTTCTTTGCTGGCAGCAACACCGATTCCGCCAGGATAGTGGGCCACATCATAGCCGGAATAGGCTTTCTGGGCATGGGCGTAATCTGGCACAGCTTCAAACAAAAGGGGAGGCCGGTGGGCCTTACCACTGCGGCAACGGTCTGGGTCACTGCAGCCATTGGAATCCTGATAGGCCTGGGTTCCTGGGTGGAAGCCACAACAGTTGCAGCCCTCACCATGGCAATCGTCTATTACCGCGAGCCGAAGACCCTGAAAAAAGAAAACTAGAACTTCCAGTATTTCTTGTTCTTTATGAATGATTTCTGGGCATCTATAAGGTCCACGTAGAATGATTCTTCATCCTTGTGGAGCCTGCGGAGAACCCGGTCAGCAGTGGATGGGCCAATGCCGTATGTGGAAAGTGCGACCAGGGCCTGTTTTCCGTAGTTCCTTATCAGCCCTGCAGAGAATTCCGCCTCATCCTTGAGCTTTCCCTGCCTGTCCAGGGGCGCATACCCCCCCTGCCCGCACTTGTGGCAGCTGATTTTCTCCGGCGCGCCGGCCAGGTGGAGGAACCTGGTTGCCCCGCAGTTCAGGCATTTCAGATGAAGCGTTTTGGACAGCACATTCTCCTTGAAGGCTGAAATGATTCTCTCCCTTGGCTCAAACATGCCCACGGATTCTCCGCCCGATATCCGGTCCAGCCCGACCCGGGCAAAATAGCTGGGCTTGTCTCTCTTGTCCACCAAAAGCCCGATTTCATTTTTCCTGACCTTGTCCAGTATTTCCTCTGTTTTTTCCACATCAAAGTACCGGAAGAATATTGAGCGCACTGTCTCTTCGTACACTGCAGAGTATTTCATCGCATGAATGAATCTGGAGTTTACCCCTGCATCCTCGGAAAGAAGGCCGAACATCCTTCCCACGTGCATGAACTTGAACCTGAGCAGCGGGGAATGCTCTATCGCATCCTCCAGCTGCTTGCGGACAGATGAAATGCCCGTAAGTGCCTCCTTCAGATGCTTTTCCTGGAGTGGAAAGGGAAGCTTGACAATAATGCGGTAGGGGTCGGAAACCGCCCACACGCTTTCACCTGCAAGCCTGGAAAGCTTCTTGGAATACATCCTTGCAAGGGCCTCGTTTACCCTGCTTCCCAGGCAGGCATGGACGATTACAAGGTCCTCCACCATTTCAATGATAATCGTGCGGTCATCAGGAACCAGGGAAACGTCTTTCCGCATCCCCCTCATCTTGCCCACTTCCTGCGCAACCTCAAAAGAAACCGGTATGTCCTCGCCTGTCCACGAAGGAACCATGATGTCGCTTCCGGAAGTTGACTCCGCGAGGACTGCATCACCAGTGATGTCCACTACGTGCCAGGGCATCCCCTGGGAAAGGAAGCTTGCCCCGGTTTCCAGGTTAACCACAAACTCCTCATCCAGGCTGGAAATAACCTTGTTTGATGAGATATCCTTCATCAGGAACCTTTTGGTCCTGGGGATGGTGCTCAGAAAGGTGTAATAGTACTGCCGCGCCCTGCTTTTCAGCTTGATGAATATATTGTCCGGGGTTTCATCATAGTAGAGTATTCCCTCGCTGTAGAGCTGGAGAGCTACCTTTCTCAGCTGCTCGTAGGAAATGCTGTATGCATAGGAGCGGGAAAGGATTTTGTGTGTCCTGGAAAGGGGCATCCTGCCGAAATCCATGCACAGGCCTACCAGCTGGTGGGCGATTACATCCAGGGCACCGCGCTCTGCCTTCTTGTTTTCAATCCAGCCGTTTTCCGCGAAAATCCTGAGCACCGTGCTTTCCAGCATATCGTCAAAATCAGAACTGAAGATTACCCCCCTGGGCACCTTGTCCATGCTATGCCCGCTTCTCCCTATTCTCTGTATAAGCCGGAATACCTGGTGGGGGGAGCCGTACTGCACGGCAAGGGAAACATCGCCTACATCTATGCCCAGCTCCAGGGACGATGTGCAGAGTATTGAATTGACCTCGCCGTTTTTGAATTTGTCTTCAGTGCCCAGCCTCACCCCTTTGGAAAGTGAGCCGTGATGCACTGCCACCGGCGCCCTTGCCTTTTTCAGCGATGCCCCCAGCTCCTCCGCAGTGCTCCGGGTGTTCACAAACACAAGGCTGCGGTTTTTTTCCACCAGCATCTTTATCCTCTCAACGGATTTTTCCTTTGAAAGAATATTTTCCACTTTGATATCCATTTTGCGGTTTTTTCCGCTCTGGCATACTGCGTATTCCCGGTCTCCGAACGCAAGGCGGGCTGCCTCGTTTTCATCAGCAACAGTCGCGCTTATGGCAATCCGCTGGAAGTCTGCGATTAAGTTCAGCCTTTCCAGCCCCATGGAAAGCTGGGCGCCCCTCTTGTTGTCAAGGACATCGTGGACTTCGTCTATTATGACAAATTTTATGTTGGCCAGATGCCTTCTCATCACCCTTCCCATCAGAAGGGCCTGCAGAGACTCCACCGTGGTAAGCAGTATCTTGGGCGGATTTTTGCGGTGCTTGGTCCTGGTGTGCTGGGTGGTGTCCCCGGTCCTGATGTCATGGCTGATGTCCAGCCTCTCGCACCACCAGTTGAACCTCTGCTTCAAATCCCGGGAAAGGGCCCTTAGCGGGGTAATGTAGAGTGCGCAGATGCCGGCTTCCTCACCCATTATCTTTTCCAGAACAGGAAGAAGTGCGCATTCTGTCTTGCCGGAGCCGGTGGGAGCCAGGATGATTACATTCTGCCCGGAAAGCACTTTGGGAATGGCAAGTTTCTGTACGGGGGTAAGCTCGCCGAACCTTTTCCTTACCAGTTGCGCAACGCTGGACATTACAATCAGGATTTAAGTGAAACACTACTTATTTGGAGGTTTTCAAACGCCTGTATTCCTTACGTTTCCATGATATTTAAATTTATGCCACAATCGTAGAACCTTTTAAGTGCATCCCCCACATAAATACAGGGAGGTTTTTTGCATGGATAATGATGAACTCCAGAATTTCAGGGAAGCGGGAAAGCTGGCCTCAAAAATCCGCCAGGAAAGCAAGAGCCTGATTATGGTCGGCGAATCCCTGCTGGACATTGCCGAGACCATAGAAAAGATGATTGCGGATGAGGGGGCCCGACCCGCATTTCCGGTTAATATTTCAATAAATGACATCGCCGCGCACTACACTCCCGAAATTGATTCCACCCGGGTCCTGAAGGAAGATGAAATGGTCAAGGTGGACCTGGGCATGGAGGTTAACGGAGCCCTGTCCGACACCGCCTATACAATTGACCTCAGCGGAAAGCATGAAAATCTGGTGGAATCATCGGAAAAGGCCCTTGAAAATGCAATTAATACAATAAAGCCGGGAGTCAGGGTAGGAGAAGTTGGCGGTGTGATTGAAGAGACAATCAAGGGCTATGGCTTCAAGCCAATCGCCAATCTTTCCGGACACATGATAAAGTCCAACCAGCTGCATGCAGGGGTGGAAATCCCGAATGTAAAAACCGACGACCCCTATGCGCTCCAGGAGGGGGACATCTTTGCGGTGGAGCCGTTCTCCACAACCGGGTCGGGCTATGTGGAGGACCTTGAGCAGGTGGAGATATTCTCCATCTACATGCCGTCCAAGGTAAGGATGAGGCAGTCCAGGAAAATCATAGACTTTGTGGTGAAAAACTACGGCACTCTTCCCTTTGCAGAGCGCTGGATAAGAAAGGAATTCAAGTCAAAACTCCTTGTAAGCGCTGCCCTGAAAGAACTCCTGCAGAACCATTTCATCAAAGGATACCCGATTCTGAGAGAAGTGAGCAGGGGCCTGGTATCCCAGGCTGAGCATACCCTGATGGTTACAAAAGACGGATGCGAAGTGTTCACTAGGTAGAGTCCCGGAAAACGTATTCGTCCCCGTTCTTGAATACTATCTGGAAGCTGAGTTCCTCTGCTTTTCCCTTAAGGTCGGTACGGGGAAACAGATTCATAAGCTTGGCAAGCTCATCAGCCACTTCCTCATTGGATTTCCCCCTGCAGCTGGCTTCAAGCGCATATTCGGTTCCTGCTGAATCCGCTGCAGTGGCTATTGCAAGAAGGGTGATGCCTCCCCCGACGCTCTTGGGGCCTCTTTTCAGGGAAAGCTCAAGCTGCGGGGGAATTTTAAGAAATGTTTTTAACTTTTCCAGCTCCCTCTGGACTTTTTCCTTCCCGGCCTTGCATCCAAAGAAAGCATGAGCTTTTCCCATGATGAACATATATAAGGAGTTTAATATATAAATATATCCATCATTAACCACATAATCTTATGGAAAGTTTATGAATTGTAAAGAAAAATAGCTAACAGGGCCCGTGGCCTAACCTGGACAGGGCGAGTGGCTTCGGAAGCCTTCTCCTGATTGCTGGAGAAACCACTAGGTTGGGGGTTCGAATCCCTCCGGGCCCGGTTCATTCTTCTGCCACAAGGGCCCAGATACACCTTCCCAGCCTTCTGCTCATCCTGAATTCAAGCCGGTTGTCAGATACCGAAACAAACTCAGAGCCCCTTTCAGAGAGGTAGCCTTCTTCCGCCATCTCCATGCCTGGGTTCACCGGGCCGGTAATTCCGCTGTATCTGTTGGTTGCGTGGCCGTAGAGGGCCTCCTCACCTGATGATGCCAGCGGCTCCAAGCCTGCGGACGAGTCAAATACAAATGTTGCCTCTGAAGGATTGCCGGTATGGGCTGTTCCGAAAATCCAGTAGTCGGTGAATCCGTCAGAGCTTCCTTGTCCTGCCCTTTCTGCAGCCACCGCATAGACATCAGCACATTCAGCTGATGTACAGCGGACCGATTCCATTCCGTAAAAGCCAAGCAGCGAGGAGAGCCGGCTGTCCCCGGATTCTGTTGTTTCGCGGCTCTCGAAATGAATCACCCCTCCGTTCTCAAATCCTCCGGCAACATCTCCTTCCATTCCGTGGAACCCGGTGCCAAGGTCCAGTGCAGTCACGGTCAGCCCATTCAGGGTTGGCTCTGCAAGGCCGTAATCATCACTGGACGGGGAGGCCCGCATAAATACTGTAGACGGCGGCAGCCCGCTCTCATAGACCCCATTACTGTCGCTGTCGCAGGCTGCCCCGTTTGCAAGTGCAACAAAAAAACTCATTTGAGGAAGACTGCCCTTCTGCATCCGTTCTTTCAACCATGAAAACAGCTCCGGGTCCATCTGCCTGCACATGAAGATAAGCGCCCCGGATAAGGCAGGCGACCTGAACACCGTCCATCACCGGCCCCCTGCTTTCACTTATCATCCTGTCATATTCCTCCAGCGAAAACCGGAAATTAATGAACTCCCCGCTTTCAAGGCCCTGGTAATAAAGCCTCCAGCTGGCGGGATTTTCCACTATGGGAACAAAGTCCCCTGCTTCAAGGTTTCTGCTGCCGCTTGCTGAAAGGTCTTCAATGTTTCCCGAGTAGACTATGATTGTCCTGAGTGCGTCAGGCCCTGATGCAGTTCCTGAAGCACCGAGATTTTTCCATCCTAGCGCAACTGTGTAATTCGGATTGTCATCGTCGTCCAAATTCAGCTCCTCGCCGTCCTCAAGCTCCAGCTCCCTGGAGAGCAGGGCAATATCAGCATGGCCGTCAAATGTCTGGTAGACGTGCAGCTTGTAGCTTTCCCCTGCAACAGAGAACTCCTTGGTCTGGCCAGGGCTTACACGGTCTCTTTGTATTGTTTCGCCTTCTGCATTGACAATGTCAATAATTGCAGACCGCACCCCCCATGCTCTTCAATGCCCCATAGCCTGAACTCAAGGCCTTCTGCAATAAGGGATTCGGAAACGCCCAGTATTGCGCTTGTGCTTTCCTTTGCAAGCTTAATCATGCCCCCGTTCACAACCCGGTTTTCATCGGCAAGTTCAACATCGGGGGGATTCATTTCAGTGATAATCCAGGGCTCTCCCAGGAAAAAGATTTCCCTTCTCCGTGATTCAGGGCCCGTATAGCCGGGCAGGCCGCATGCCCCTCCGGCTCCAAGGCCGTGCGTGCACACTGCAATGCCTGACTCGTTTTCTTCCGGGCCGTCAAACTTCAGCGCATAGGCAAGAAAGTCCAGCCTTCCCACCACGTCAGCAACACTGGATTCGTAGTGGTTGTCCCCTCTTACATAGATATATTGCCTTTCCGCATAGCTGTGGCCTGTGACATCGTCAGTGACCACCCTGGTTGCAAGAGGCTCAAAGAGAGCATCATCAGTCCTGTTCAGGAATGCCTCTGAAGGCCCTATGCTTCCGCCCATGCCGTCAGTAAAAGGATTTGCATTTTCTGATGTGTCAGAACCTCCCATGGCATATTCTGCCTCCGGATTGCCAAACCCGTTATCAGTCCTGTCCAGCAGGCTCCTGTTCAGATAGTCCCCCACAAGGTTTGCAAAAGACCTCTCTGGCAGCACCGGCCCAGCATCTCCGGTGTCGCCGTCCTGTCCAGTGTCGGCATCAGCAGCTGCATCCCGGTCCGGACAGACGCCGCCATCGCACTCCAAAGACCTCCTTGCAACTCCGGAGCACCCGAAGCCCGCACCAACGGTGATTGTTACTGCAACTGCAGCAGCGAGCCGGGACGCATGCCTTTTCATCCTGTCCCAAACTCCCGCCTTTTCAGCATCATTTTTCTTTTCTTCCTTCCTTTCCCTGACCTTACACAAATTCAATTTCATCATATCACCAAATTCATCCGCTTTTTGCTTCTGTTTTTTCAATTCTCTCGCTCAGCCTGTTAAGGACAAATTGCCGGTACTGGTTTCCGGTCTCCATGGCAATCTGCGATGCCTGCTGCTCCATCATTCCGGGTATGGCCATCTCCGGATTCTTCTGGGCAAGCAGATGTTGGTTCGCCTGCAGCTCCCCGAGGTACATGGCCATGGCCGCCTCACCGACTTCCCGGGAAGTGAATACTAGAGCATCACTTACAAAATGGGTGCCGGGCCACACCCGGTGGCAGTCAAAAAGGCACCTTGCCACCCGGTCAAGCTGGTTGGTTATCTCATCCTCAGTAAGATATTCGCCTTTCTTGCTCCGCTCCACCATCTCAAGGGTAAGGTGCTTGACCCGCTGCTCGGCATGGATTGCATAGAGCACACCGGTCATTGCCCTGTCGCTGATGACATCAACAGAGCCCATCGGCGGGTGGGCGCGCATAAGCGCAAACGTGGTTAAAGGAACTTGCCTGCCCAGGTCTACAATTGTCATCAGAGGAGAAAACTTCTGCTCGCCCTGGCCTGCATCAAACACTGCCAGGGCCGGATAGGCGCCCAGATTGTTTCTGCGCAAAACTGCCGCTGCAAGGATGTAGGGCTCCATCATGTGGGCAATCATAATATCCTGGCCCCCGGTAGTTTCATTCAACCGGTACCGGTCTTCATGGGCAAGGATGCTGCCGGCGGCAGGGGGCTCGTCAGGAAGCAGGCCAAAGCTTTCATTGAATCTGAAGCTGTAGCTGCTTTCATGGACCCGGGGGTAGGCGTTTTCCACCTCAGCATTAATAAAGGGCCTGAGCACATCAATCGCGCGGTCGATAAGCTGTATTGTGCCGGAGGCCCCTTTTGAAATCTCTTTTGTTAGTTCATCCACCAGTCCGTCCCGGTCGGCATAAGGCCCCTCCTCCAGGGAAATTGAGTGCTTTCTCAGGACAACCATCGCCTCAGTCAGCTGGTTGTAGGTGCTGTCCCCGGAACGCTCCTCTTTTCCAACCTCTCTGAGGTATGCCGGCTTGGCATTTTTAGGCCTCTTCCCGAAGCCAAGGATGTAGCCCGCTTCCCCGCACCCTTCATGCCTGGGTGCGGTCACGGTCTTTCCGAAATAGATTCTTGGGACTGTTTCTGCGAGAACTGCAGACTCTTCCTCTGTTTCCTCCTTCTGCCTTTCCTGAAAATCCCTTTCATAAGCAGCCTTGCCCTTTTCCGGCTGTTTTTCTACAAGGGGCTCCTGCCGCCGCACTTCCTGGGGCGGCTCTTCCGGCTTTTTCTTTGTCTTGACCGGCAGCTGGACAACCTTCTGGCTCCTTCCCTTGGCTGCCTTCATTTTATTTAGCATATCCTGGATAGACATTAGACCACTGTGTATAATAGTTGCAAAATGTATAAAAATGTATATTAAACACCTGAAAACGACAACCGACGGGAAGAATTACGTTATAGTTAAAAAATATTCACCAGAACCCTTACCCCAGCAGAAGTGATTTTATGTTGTTTAGTATCAGGATTGGCGCACAGGCCGGCGCAGGAGTGATGGTCGCCGGAAGAATGATTGCAAAATGCTTTACCCGCGGGGGCTATAATGTTGTGGGGTATCCCGAATACCCGTCCCTGGTAAGGGGAGGGCACAACATGGTGCAGGTCACCACCGGAACCCACCCGGTGCATTCGCCTCCCGGGAGATGCGATATTGTAATGGCCCTCAACAGGGATGCCGTGTTTTATCATAAGGACTTTGTCGGCAAAGGCGGCGTTATACTCTATGATGAGGCAGAGGATATCAGCGGGTTTGACATCCCTGAAGGGGTAAAGACCCTGGCCGTGCCCCTGGGAAAGCTGACTGAAGAGGCAGGCGGAAACATCAAGATGAAGAATGTTGCAGCCCTTGCCGCCATCCTGGGCATGGTAGATTACCCACTGGAAATCTTTTCCGGGGTGCTCAGAGACGAATTTGGCAGAAAGGGAAAGGAAATAGTGGAAAAGAACATAGCGGTTGCAAAAGCAGGTTATGAATACGTAAAGTCAAAGGAAGTTGATTTAAAGCAGAAAATCAAGCCGCTTTCTGAGCAGAGGAAGATGCTGGTGTCCGGAAACGAGGCAATTGCACTCGGAGCAGTAAAAGGCGGGATGAAGATGTATTCCGCATACCCGATGACACCGGCCTCATCCATACTTCATTACCTTTTTGCAAATGAAAGAAAGTTCAATATCGTGGTAAAGCAGACCGAGGATGAAATAGCGGCAATGAACTACACTGTTGGTGCTTCCTTTGCCGGGGTCAGGTCCATGACCGGAACATCAGGCGGGGGATTCTCCCTGATGGTGGAGGCCCTGGGGATGGCAGCGCTTTCCGAGTCCCCTGTTGTGGCAGTGCTTGTCCAGAGGGTGGGACCCAGCACGGGAATGCCCACCTGGACCGAGCAGGGCGATTTGAGGTTTGCACTGCACGCATCCCAGGGAGAGTTCCTGAGGGTGGTGCTGGCGCCGGGGGATGTTGGGGAATGCTTCCAGCTGGGGGCAGAGGCATTCAACCTGGCGGAAAAATACCAGCTTCCGGTGATAGTGATATCAGACAAGTTCCTGGCAGAGACGGTGTTCTCATCTGAACGTTTTGATGAAAGCAGAATCAGCATCCAGAGGGGCAGGATTGCAGAGGACCTCCCCCCACTGGAGCCGAACACCCGCTTCAAAAGGTATGAATTAACCGAAGGCGGCGTGTCCCCAAGGGTATTCCCGGGCACACCCAACGGCATGCACGTGGGAACTTCCTATGAGCATGATGAGACCGGGTTCAGCACAGAAAGCTTTATCATGCGAACCAGGCAGGTGGACAAAAGGGCGGCGAAAATAAATGGCCTGCTGAAGGACCTGGAAGCGCCTAAAACTTATGGACCGGAGGATGCAGAGGCAACAGTTGTCTGCTGGGGCTCCCAGAAGCTTCCTGCGCTGGATGCCATGGGAATCTTCAAAAAGAAGGGGATTGACGTGAATGTGGTGCACTTCTCCTGCCTTTATCCACTGGACAGGGAAAAAGTCCTGGGAGTGCTGAAGGGCTGCAGGAACACGGTCATGATTGAAAACAACTCAACCGGCCAGTTTGCGGGAATGCTAAAGGAATACTGCGGATGGGAACCGGACTTCCTTGTCCTGAAATATGACGGCAGGCAGTTCTTTGCAGAGCAGATTGCAGAGCAGGTCGAAAAGCTCAGGGATTCAGGATACAAAGGAAAGAAGGAAATCCGCATACATGAGGAAAAGGACCTGGAATACTACAATCCGCAGAGGCACGGGCTTTAGAGGTGATGACATGGGTGTTACTATAAAGGATTTGGATGTTCAGGAAAAGATTCAGTGGTGCCCGGGATGTGTATTACCTGATACTTTAATACACACAAATCCGGATATTATCGAGATAAAGGATCTCGAAGTTGGAGACAAGGTGCTGGGGTTTGATGGTGAATATCACAGAATAACAGAGGTGATGAGTCATCACCACATAGGGGATATGTATAAAGTTACTGTGAAAAATTTTGGAACTTGCGACCTTACACATGAGCACCCATTATACATCTCAAGGAGAGTACAGAAAAAAAGGAATAATTCCGAATTCCCGCTGGAATGGGTGGAAGCAGAGCACCTCAAAGTCGGAGATTATGTTGCATACCCAATTCCAAAGCAAATTACGGATGTTGAACAGGTCAGAATGAATTATGATGTAAATGATATGGATAGAAAGAGCACCGCGATTCCAGAATCAGTAGCAGTAGGACCAGAATTCATGCGGTTATTGGGATATTATCTTGCAGAAGGGCACGTACACAAACGAGAAGTGGTCTTAACGTTTAACATCAGGGAAAGAGAATATGTGCAGGATGTTGAATCCATAATATCAAACCTATTCGGACTCAAGGCAACAACTAAAGAGAGAAGTGAAAAGAACACAATTGAAATACATGCCAGTTCTTCCTTGCTAGCCCGGGCATTCAGAAATCTGCTTGGAAGCGACGCTGCAAATAAAAAAATCCCTCAGTTTGCGATGATTTTACCTCCAGAGAAACAGGCAGAACTTCTGAAGGCGCTCTGGAGAGGCGATGGTTGGATTTCCGATGTGGAGGCATCCTACAAAACAATATCACTCGCACTATGTAACCAGATTAAACTTCTGCTCCTCAGGCAGGGGATAATACCTTCCATACATAGCGAGGAACCACATGGGATCCACAAAAAGAGCTATTCCTTATTTGTCAAAGAACCGGATTGTTTCAACAGGTTGATGGGCATAATGGGAGTAGCGTCAAGAAAAGAGGGGAACCCGAGGTCCCTGATAATAAAGGACAGTAACTATGTCTATCTTCCCATCAAGAGAATCGAGAAGTACCAACATGACGGAACAGTCTTCAACCTTGAGGTGGAAGATGCTGAATCCTACGTCACCCAGAATGCGACATTGCACAATTGCGGCAACTTCGGCCTCATCACTGCGCTCAAGGGAGCGCTTGCTGACCTGAACCTGCCCCGGCACGAGACCGTGCTGGTTTCAGGGATTGGCTGCTCCAGCAAGCTCCCCCATTACGTGGATACCTACGGCTTTGAGGCAATACACGGCAGGCCCCTGCCGGTGGCTTCCGCGGTAAAGCTAGCCAATGCCAGCCTGAATGTAATTGCAGTAGGGGGAGACGGCGACGGCTACGGAATAGGGGTCCAGCATTTTGTCCACATAATGAGGAGAAACTATGACCTCACTTATATCGTTCACAACAACCAGATTTACGGGCTTACCACCGGCCAGGCCTCGCCCACCAGCCAGAAGGGGATGAAGACAAAGACCACTCCCTGGGGCGTGATTGAGGAGCCGTTCCGGCCCCTGGTGACCGCAATCAATGGCGGAGCGACCTTTGTTGCAAGGGGCTTTGCAGGCGACCCGGCGCACCTGAAAGGGCTTATCAGGCAGGCAATTGAGCATAAGGGGTTCTCATTCATTGATGTCTTCCAGCCCTGCGTCACCTTCAACAAGCTGAACACCTACCCGTGGTTCCAGGAAAGGATATACAAGCTGGGGGACGGGCACGACAAGGGTGACAGGTGGGCTGCACTGAAAAAGGCTTACGAGGGTGAGGAAACTGAATACAAAAAAGTGCCGATAGGCGTTTTCTACAAGGCCGACAAGCCAAGGTACGAGGAGCAGCTTCCCCAGCTGAAGGACAAGCCACTGGCAAAACAGGACATAAAGGATGTTGACATCTCCATGGCTTATGAAGAGCTGGAATAGCCACCCTTTATCTATTATTTCATATTTTGGCATAATTACGCCTCTCTGCTCCTGAAGGTGATATTCAACATAGACGTGGTGCAAAGGGGCTCGGTCCCCCCACCGGACTGCTTGCCCGCGCAGAAGGCAGGTACGCTTTCCTGCCATAACTGTGCCGCCCCCATGAAACGGTTATAAACAAGAAAGGGCAGAATAATCCTGTGAAACTAGTTCCAAGGCAATACCAGCTGGCGATATTCAATTCCATTATGGAAAAGGGAAATACCCTAGTCGTACTTCCCACCGGGCTTGGCAAGACGCTCATAGCACTTATGCTGATTAAGGAAAGGATGAAGAAGGGCAGGTGCCTTTTTCTAACTCCCACCAAGCCCCTGGCAAAGCAGCACCATGAATCGGTAAAGGATACCCTCCAGCTCACCGATGAGAATGCAGTGCTGGTGACCGGCGAATTCCCTCCACAAAAGAGAAAGGAGATGTACAGCAGCGATGTGATAATTGCAACTCCCCAGACTGTAAGGAATGACATAAAGAACAAGGTAACCAAACCGGATTTTTCACTGGTGATTTTTGATGAGTGCCACCGTGCAGTAGGTGATTATGCCTATACCAAGATTGCTGAAAAGGCAAAGGGGGAGAACACCCTGTTCGTCGGGCTTACCGCATCGCCGGGAGGAAAAAAGGCCAGAATCAAGGAGGTGATGAAAGCCCTGGACATGGAGCATGTAGAAGTAAGGGGCCAGGAGGACGAAGACGTATCCAAATACGTGCAGAAAAGCTCGGTCACCTGGGTGCCGGTGATGCTCTCCCCGCATTTCAAGAAGATAAAGAAAGAGCTGGAAAAGCTGACATCAAAGTATGCAAAAAGGCTTGCCGGAATGGGGTTCCGGGCGCCCCTGAAGCACAAGGGCAGGTTCATGGCGCTGAGGGAAAAAATCCTGAAGCTGAAGCACAACATCAAGTACCCTGCCCTGGTCCAGTACTCTGTTCTTCTGCACCTGCTGCACATGAGCGAGCTGCTTGAAACCCAGGGAATCTATCCTCTCCGGGACTACATAGCCAAGCTTGAGGGAAAGACCACCAAGTCAGCAAGAATCCTGGCCGGGGAGCCCCCATTTGCAGAAATAAAAAGGCTCAGCCAGGAAGACAAGGACCATCCCAAGATGCCGGTGCTGCTCAAGAAAGTAAAGGAGCTAAAGGGAAAGAAGCTGATTGTATTTGTGCAGTACCGCTCCCAGATATCCAGGATTGAGAGCTTCCTTCAGGAGCATGGCATAGCGGCAAGGAAATTCATGGGCAAGAGAGAGGGAGTTACCCGGAAGGACCAGGAGGAGACCATACAGGACTTCAGGGACGAAAAGTTCGACTTGCTTGTTGCCTCCAGCATTGGAGAGGAAGGGCTGGACATACCCGCGGTGGATGCGGTAATATTCTATGAGCCGGTGCCCAGCGAAATCAGGACCATACAGAGGAGGGGAAGGGCCGCCCGGATGAAAAAGGGAGAGATAATAGTGCTCATGACCAAAGGCACAAGGGACGAGTATTATTACTACGCATCCAGCAGCAAAGAGAAAAAAATGAAAAGCATCCTGACCGGCATGAAAGGAAAGAAGAAGCCCTCCGGCCAGACAAAGATAAAAGACTTCACCTAGCCTTTTTCTTGATTCTGCTCACGCTTGTTCCCATGATGAATGCAAGCTCGCCCTCATCAAATTCATAGAAGTCCATCAGCTCCTGTGCATGCTTCTCCCCGTATTCCTTGAGAAGGGGGAGGTACTGCCTGGCATCCCTGGCATTGGTATGCACCTTTCTGCCTATCTTCCTGCCTATGGACTTTAGCATCGCCCGCTTTTCCACAGTCCTGGCCATGTTTCTCAAATAGCCGGGAAATGAGTATTTGGTGAAATGGCGGTAAACGCCGTCCTTGGCAAGAGCCACCCCTGCCACAGAAAGGTCTATGGAATACTTGAGAAGAGACCACCTGGTCCTGCCTATCCTGCCGTCAAACAGGTCGGCCATGGAAAGGGCCTCATAGGCAGATGCAATGTCCTCTTTGGACTGGTATTCATTGGGGATGTTCTCATCCAGCCAGAGCTTGACCGAGTCATAATCAATGTCCCCCCTTATTGCTTCCCTGGCCTCGGCATAGGTCCGGGCCTTCAGGATTGCCCGCACCACCTGGAAGATGTCCTTCTCATGGGTGCGCTGGGACGGGGACCTGGTCTGCAGGTCGTTCAGGGCGGCGCGGAGGTCTCCGTTTGAGCGCTCCGCAATCTCTGCAATAGTTTCCGGGGAAATTTCCATGTCTTCCCTGTTTGCAATTTCCTTGAGCAGCTTCCTTACAGAAGCCTTGTTGATTCTTTTCATGTCAAGCTTGTCGCACTCGTTCCTTATCGGCGCAAATTTCTTGTCCCAGATATCAGTTGCAGTTACAATAATTGGGCATGGAGCTTCCCGCAAAAACCTGGTAATCGCGGATGAGCCTCCGCTGTCCCTTCTTCCGGCAAGCACATCGGCATCATCAATCAGCACCAGCCTCATGGCTCCGAAAAGCGTGCTGGCCAGGGCAGAGCCTCCCAGCACCCGGTCCACCCTTTTTTTGCTCCTGAGCTCGCTGGCGTTCATCTCCAGCAGCTCAAGGTCGTATTCCTCTTTTAAGGTATAGGCGATGCTTGTCTTGCCCACTCCCGGGGGGCCCCAGATGAGCAGGGGCTTTGCATTTTTACCGCTCATCCATTTAAGTATCCACTGCCGGACGTGCCCCAGCCTTTCGTTGTTTCCCACCACGTCGTCAAGCTTTTTTGGTGCGTATTTGTCAGTCAAAAGCAAGTCAATCCCCCCAGAATTCAGATACTGCCCTTTCCGGGACATCAGTAACGATTATTCTCTCGTCCCTATTAAAAATCCAGTTGTACTTTCTCCACTTGAATCTCTCGTCCATGTAGACAACTGAAACACGGTCAGACTCCTTTCTCCTGGCCCTTCCCGCAGCCTGCAGCGCCTTTATGGTGCCGGGATATATGTAGCCGTAATCCCAGCCCCTCCCGAATTTCTGGTCATAATAATCAATCAGTGCCCTGGTCTCGATATCCATCTCCTCCAGGGCAATGCCCACAATAACCACTGTCCTGATTTCACCTGCAGAGTAGTCCACCCCTTCGGACAGCGAGCCGCCCTGCACCCCGCAGAGGGTCCCTTTACCGTTTCTGAAGTCCCTGAGCAGGCTTCTTATCCCGGGGGGCTTCATGCCCGGCCTCTGGACAAGAAGCTTCTTGTGCTTCATAAGGGGAAGGATGCTTTCCATAACTCCGTAGGAAGGAAAGAAAACGGCAGTGCCGCCAGGGGTGCTGCCGATGACTGCATCAAGCTTTCCGGCAATCGCAAGATAGTTCTCAGGGTTCCTTCTGGTATACTTGGTGGTGACATCCTCGGCAATGATATTCACTACACTTCCAGGGTCAAATGGGGAGGGATAGGATTTCAGGTTAGTCCTCTGAGGGTCCAGGCCAAGGATGTCCCGGTGCATTTCCAGGGGAATGAGGGTGCCGCTCATAAGTATGGAAGATGCACAATGGTTGAGAATGCGCGTAACTGGGGAAGGGTCCAGAAGCTTCTTGGAAAGATAAAGGCGGTTGTCCTTGTTTTTCAGAATTCTCACGCATTCGTGCGACTCGTTGTCCCATTCTGACATGAACCTGGCCATCCCCAGGCAGGCGCTTTTCTTGCTGGTCTGCTCCACATAGGAAAGGCCCGCTTCCGTGAGGCGCTCCACGGTTTCCTCCATCGTTATACCGAAACGGTTGATGAACTCATGAAAGCCGGCCACAGGCACCGGCTTCTCCTCTGCCCTTCCCAGAGCCTCCTTTGCCCATTTCTGGAATTCCTCCTCCACCGGCCCGGCGTCCAGCCCCAGAAGCTGCATTTCCCTGGAAACCCTGGAAAATGTGAAAGTGCTTATGCTCCGGGAAAGGCTGCTCCTTATCCTTGGGGCAAGGTTGTGGGCCTCGTCAATGATAATGACCGAATCCTCTATCCTCTTCTTGGTCTTCATAAGGAATATCTCCCTTATGTGGGGAACAATCAGGTGGTGGTAGTCCGCGACAATCACATCCGAGACCTCGGCCAGCTTCATCAGCCATTCATAGGGGCAGCATTTTGCCTTTCTTCCAATCTTTATCAGGTCATGGTGGTGCATGCCGCATTTGTATTTTTTGAGCATCTTCTTGAAACGGTCCCTGGCCCTTGCCTCCTGAAACCGGGTATAGCCCTTGGCATTTGCATAGTATTCGCACTGCCGGTCCCTTATCCTCTTTCCGCAGGCAGTAAGAAAGCTGTCGCTGTCAAGGTTCTGGAGGTCCGGGCTGATGCAGCAGTGGGAGCGCCCGGTTATGTCAACCCCCCTGATATCCAGCGAATGGCTTTCCGCTATGCCGGACACCACATCCATTGCGATGCGGTGCTGGGAGATTTTGGGGGTGAGAAAGAAGACCGTAAGGTCGTTTTCAGCAGCGCAGCTTATAGCCGCGGAAAGCACTGCATCTGTTTTCCCCAGCCCGGTGGGAGCCTGGGCCATCAGGTTCCTGTTGCCGGAGATGGCAGAGTAGATGTCCTTCATCAGCTCCTTCTGCTGGGGGCGGACCTTCTCATGCCTGAAATAAAGATGCATGATGGATATTTTTCTGTAAATGAATTTAAGATGCTTGCAGGCGGATGCAATTATAATTATTTTTGAATAGGTATTGTCCATGGCCGGGGAAAACCTTGTTGATTTCGTTCTTGCCCCTTTCAGGAAATGGTTTGCATTCATCAAAACCAACCATGTGAGGTACTACCTGCAGCTGCTGAAGATAAACCTGGCCGCTGCTGTTATGTATTTCATTCCCATGACTGTTTTTCTTGTATTGCTGGCCGGAAGCATCATTGCCCTGGCCGGGACCAATTCCCTGCTTGACTTTTCAGGCATGGAGGCGCTGCTCGCAAACTCTGCCATTCTGCTTGCAGTTCTGGCCGGGGGCCTGGCGCTGTTCATAATCGCAGAATGGCTGTCCAAATCGGTAAAGCTTTCCGCAGTAGTCTTCACTGATTCAGAGTTCAGCAAGCAAAAATTCAGCATATGGGGGACCTTCCAGAAAATCAGGGGAAAGGTCTTCTGGTACCTGATTGCCGACATGCTGATAAGGATTTTGCTCTTTTTGCCCGGTTTCCTGGTATTGGTACTTGTGCTGGGTGGTGGAGGGCTGCTGCTATTTCCGGGCGGCCAGGGCTCGGGAGCTGCAATCCTTGCACTGGTCCTTGGCCTGCTGACCGGCTATCTTTTGCTAATTGTATATATGTTTATAGTGAATCTGCTCTACTCCTTCCTGGCGCAGTTCTGGACCTATGGGTTTCTTCTGGAAGGAAAGGGGGTAATCGATTCGCTTAAGGAAAGCCTGGGCATAGTGAAAAGGCGCTTCCTGGAAACCGCCGCATTCTATATCCTTCTGGCAATCCTGTCCGTGGTATTTGCAGCGCCGCTTTTATTGTTCAATTTTCTTGCAAATTTTTCCATAAGGATAATCAACCTGCTGATACAGACCGGCCAGCTCTGGGCCATTATCGTGCTTGTAATCGCAGTTCTTGTTCAGGTGGTGGTTGCAGTAGTGCTTTCCACCCTGGTAGAATGGTTCCGCCTGCCCGCCCACTATCTTTACTGGAAGCGGGCAAAGCAAAAGGATATTAGTTGATTGATGCCCAATCACTACGTGCGCTTTCTTTACAATGCCCCTGCAATCCTTTACCGGAAGGCCCTGATAGTGGGGGACACCCATTTCGGCATTGAGCAAAAACTCCGGTCAAAAGGAGTTTACGATGAGCAGTTCAGCCGCAGGCTTTTTGAAAAGCTGAAGGGGCTTATAACCGCCCACAATGCTGAAAAAACCATCTTTCTGGGAGACGTAAAGGAAAACATCACTGTTCTGGACGAAAAAACAAAACAGATGCTCAGGGAGCTTTCAGAAATATGCGACATAATGATAGTAAAGGGAAATCACGACGGAAGCATTGAGGAATTTCTGCCGGCAGAGGTGTCCGCTCCCGAGGGGGAAGTGTATGGGGAGCTGGGCCTTTGCCACGGACATTCCTGGCCGGGCAAGGAACTTATGGAATGCAGATATCTTGTCATGGGGCATCAGCATCCAATGGTCAAAATAAAGGACACTTTAGGCAAAAGCCACGTGGAGCCGGCATGGATAGTTTCTTCAGCAAACAAGGAAAAAGTTGCCGGACACTACGAAAAATTCAATCCTGAAATTGAACTGGTTCTGATGCCCGCATTCAATCCGCTGGTCGGCTCGGTCATTGGTCCGGAAGGAAAAAAGCACCTGGGGCCGGTGCTTAACAACAAACTATTTAAACTAAATGATGCATTAGTATTTCGGTTGAACGGCACCTGCTTAGGCAGACTTGGGGGAACAGGTTGAGGCACTATGGGAAAAAGAAGAAGGGGAAGAGAACGGCTTGAAACTTGTTCTAATTGCGGCAGAGCAGTGCCGCGGGACAAGGCTGTTGAATACAACAAGAGAACCCATTTTACTACTGATATGAAAGGTGAGGAAAACGTAACCTACACCGAATTCAAAACAGTCTACTACTGCATCAGCTGTGCAAAGCACCGCGGCATTTTTGAAAAGAAAAAGGAGCAGGCCAGACGTAGAAGGGAGCGGGATAAGTATGGATGAGGTATCCTTTGACGGAAAAAGTTATATCGCCCTGAAACACAATATTGGAAACCTGCCACTCATTGTTGTAAAAGCAAAAAACGGCTATGTCGCGTGCAGCTACATTGACAAGTCCACTGCAGAGAAAGTCGGCGATATTGCCGCTTTTGTATCCGGTGTCAAAGAGCTTGAGGATTTCAAAAAAGCGAAGATAAGGCACACCACCACCTGGGCCGAAGACCTTGGCATCAGGGAAGGAATGAGCGTAAAAAAAGCACTTGAGCTCATGGACCTCGGATAAAGACCGCCAGGACAAGCAGGGGAAGAATAAACAGCGCATTGCACAGGTTGTCTTCCCCCGGCTGGTGATACCTTTCCGGGTCTATCCGGGCCAGCCGCCTTGTTTCCCGGTCGCAGCGCTCCTGGCTTACTGCTTCTCCGAAAAGCCTGGTATTCACCGCATTGTCCCTCCTCTGCTGGATGTTTGCGCAAACAGGGGGGTCCTTCAGTATAAGTGCAATGTCGTAAAAGCAGTTGTTGGCGGTCATCTCCGCCTTGGTTACGATGTCGCTGTTGGAATTGGGAGCGCCCGCACCGAAAATAAGCCATATGTTCAGGCAGGTTTCGGAGGCCCTGTCCCTGTTATTCAAATAGGCATAGGTAATTGCTGCATTATGATAGCAGTTCATTCTTTCTGAATCCCTGTCAAGCTCAGGGTTCAGGTCGCACTGCTGGGGGGTCACCAGCCCGAGTGCACCGGAAAGAAGCAGAATTGAAAGGCATGCAATTGCCAGTAAAAGCCTCACTTTGACCTCCGTGCCTTTTCGGCGTACGGCGCAAGCATCTTTTTTGCCTTGTTCAGCGCCTTCCGGATTTCCTTCTCATTCTTGGCGCCGGCACAGATGACTTTGCCGTTTTTGAAAAGCAGAAGGGAAGCCTTGGGCTCCTTAAATTTCAGGATGGCACCGGGGAACTGCTCCGGCTCGTATTCCACATCCTTGATTTTGTATGCAATCTTGTAAAGGTCCAGCTCCATGTTCAGGCTTGCGGAAGCAACGATGTTGGTAATCTCAATTTTGGGCTTTTTGGTCTTGGTGATTTTCCTTGCGTAGGGGGTGAGCTTTTTGATTGTCTTCTGGATTACCTTCTCTATGGTTTCCCTTTTCTTGCACCCTACACAGACCACTTTGCCGTTTTTGAAAAGAAGCAGCGAAGCCTTTGGCTCGGTGTATTTCAGGATTGCACCCGGGAACTGCTCCGGCTCATATTCTATTTCCGGTATCTTGCTTGCAAGGGCATAGAGGTCTAGTTCCAGACCAAGGGATGCCGAAGCAACCATGTTGGTGATAACAAATTCGGGTTTCTTTGCCAATAAACCACCTAAACAGACGATTAATAAAGCTTTATAAAGGAGGCAACGCTTTAAAAAGACTTTCTCTCAACAAAATTCCAGGACTAATGCTCTGTGATTAAGATGGTCAAGAGTTCAAAAGGAACACTAAGCGGGAAGACACGGATGCTCAAAGGGAAGAGCAGGGTCAGTGTCAACGAGCGGGTAAAAACATTCGAAATCGGACAAAAGGTAGTCATTACACCCAAGGCAATAGAGAAAGGGCTCCCTCACTTAAGATACAGGAACAGGCACGGAAGGGTTGTTGAAAAGCGGGGAAAAGGCTATCTCGTTGAAATCAGTGACTACGGAAAGACAAAGAAGCTGGTAGTAGGGCCTGTGCATCTCAAGCTCGCCTCATAGGTGATAGGATGGAAGTAAAATCCAGCAAACCGGTTACGCTTTCTAAGGTAAAGGAAACTCTGGAAAAAAGGGAAAAAGAAAGTGAGCTGGGATATGAACAGTCACAGGCGCTCGAACATGCCCAGAAGTTCAGCGACATTGACGGAAAAAAGGGAGAGAAACTGGTAGAGAAGCTCACCCAGAACGAGAAAATCCCTGAGGAGGCAGCCCTGAAGATTATAGACATAATGCCCAAGACGCCGGCAACCCTCCAGTCTATTCTTGCCAGAGACAAAATAGAACTCACTGAAGAGGAGCTGGAAGCCGTCTTAAAGGAGCTCTCCTGAAAGAGGTGTAAAAAATGGAGGACTATGCCTGGGTTATCGAGTATTTGCCGGCAGGGCATGCTAATGCCATCAAAAAAGAACCGATGGTGCAGCTTCTGGGAACAAAGTTCTTTACCCTGCTTGAGGCCAGCGTTCATCCCAACGCCAGCATTGTCCTCGGCCAGAGGGTATATGTCGGCAAGGAAGGAAGAGAAGAGATAGACCACATCAAGGGCCGGCTGAAGTATGACGACCTCACCAACGGGGCCAGGGAGTTTCTTCCGGTAATGCTGAAGAAGGCGGTGCAGGAAAAGGAAGACGGATTCGTTAATTTTATCAACAATGCAAGGCCGATATCAATCCGGGTCCACACCTTTGACCTGCTGCCTGGAATCGGCAAGAAGAGCATGCAGGCACTTCTTAAGGAAAGGGAAGAAAAGCCCTTTGAGTCATTTGAGGACCTGCACAAAAGGGTTCCTGCACTGGCTGACCCGGTGGGCATATTTGTTCACAGGATACTCAGCGAACTCATGGGGGATGAAAAGTACTTTTTGTTCACCAAGCCCCCTGCCCCGCCCAGGGGGCAGAGACGCTTCTGATTTTCAGGATGGGCCCGCCCAGGATCGAACTGGGGATCTTTCGCGTGTAAGGCGAACGTCTTAACCACTCGACTACGGGCCCGGTAAAAGACCTATTTGAAAGCTTGGCTTTTTATTTATTCTATTATGTCTCCGGGCAATGATTTCCGGCAGTTTTTGCAGAGCTCTTTTTCTTTGAAATCAACATCCTCAACCGAGTTGGAAAACGCCATCACGCATTTCCTGTCCGGGCAGTGGAAAAGGCCCACCATATGGCCTATTTCGTGGACTGCCTCCTTGATGACCCTCTCCTTGAAAAGCTCCCTGGCCTTTTCCATGTCCTTTTCTCCATAGAACCTGGGGTCAAGCCTTGCGGTGGAAAGGATGCAGGCCCTTTCTGCGGCAAGGCCGAACACAAAGCTGAGTTTGCCTGCGTACATGTCATCCCGGATGATATAGACTGCCTTGTCACCTGGCGGTGGGGCAAACCGGAAAAGGTCCCTCAGCAGCTTCTCTGCATTGAACTGTTCCCTTTTCTTGTTGAATGAGCGGGTGGCAGGCATGTCAATCATTGCATACTGCACCCTGGCTCTGAACTTCCTGGATATTGCCGAAACAAGGTTGCCGAATCCGGGGAGGCTGCGCCCTACCAGAAAAACAGACAGAATCATCAGAAAAGATAAGAAAGAGAAAATTAAAAAGAGGATTTAGACGTTGAAGTACTTCTGGAGCTCCAGGCCGGTAACCCCTTTCAGGGATTCGCGGTGCTGCCTGAGCTTCAGGTCCAGGTAATCTCCGAGCATCTCGGATGGCACCAGGCCCTTGATGAACTTGGTGTCGTTCTCCAGCGCCTGGATTGCCTGGTAGAGGTTTTCAGGAAGCTCCTTTTCAACCCGCTTTTTCTTGCCTTCCTTTTCAGACGGGTCTCCGGGGTCAATCTTGTTCTTGATTCCGTCCAGGCCGGCTGCGGCAACAAGCGCATAGGCCAGGTAGGGGTTTGCAGCAGGATCAGCACCCCTGTAAAGCACCCTCTTTGCCTCCTTGACGTTTTTCTTGGTGTGCGGCACCTGGACCAGTGCATTCCTCTCAGTCACGCTCCAGCCCACCGCAAAGCCCTCCATTGCCAGCCTCCGGTAGGAGTTGGGGGTTGGTGCAGTGAACAGAGAAAGTGCCGGTGCATGCTCCAGCAGGCCTCCGATGTAGTAGCGCCCGGTCTGGCTGAGCTGCCCGTATTCCTCCTTGCCATCGTAGAATATGTTGTTCTCATTTGTCTTCCAGTAGCTCATTGAGATTCCCAGAGAGCTGCCCCTCTCACCCTCAACAGGGTAGGGCATGAATGTGCTGGATGCATTAACCGCAGTTGCCAGGGTCTTGGTAACGAATTTCAGTGTGTTTACTGCGTCGCCTGCGGATTTCAGGGTCCGGGGAGACATCTGGAATGTCTGCTGGGCAGTGGGTGAAGCCCCGTGGTGGTGGGCGCCCACCATCATCCCGAAGCTGTCTTCCAGGGTTTCGCATATCTGGGTTCTTGCCGCATACATGGAATCGTAGGGGCTGTTCACATAGGCGCCGTTGTCCACGTTGGACATCGGGGACGGTCCCCACATTGCCTCTCTGGAATCCATAAGAAGCCCGACACCCCTGGACCGGGTGGTCTTGTCTGCGGTAACGGTGTCAAATATGTAGCAGTCCACCTCGCTGCCCACCAGGCAGCTTTTCACGCCTGCCGCAGCCAGGTTGGTCTCCACCCTTTCGGCCATATAGCGCGGATCCTTCAGGAACCTTTCCTTTTTGACTGCAACAATCACATCGCAGAGAAGCCTCACCGTGGCAGGTTCCCACGGAAGCCTTGCCAGGGTGCTGGGGTCGGGAAGAAGGACCAGTTCGCCCTGCTCGCTTTCCCCGAACACCTCATGAAGGTCGGCTGCGCGGATGCCGCTGCCAAAGCTGGCTTCCCCCAGCTTTCTGTTAGAAACACTAATGCGATGCATCTTGCCTTTGATGTCAAAAAACTGCAGGTCTATCCACCTAATCTCATTGGTAGCTATATATTTCATTACGTCATCTATGGCTGACAAATTACCACCTATCCTGTTTCTAAATTCGGCTATACCTTATAAATAGCTTTCGAAGACATTTAAATGAAAGCTATGTTTGGTACTTCTGGCATCAGGGGAGTGTACGGCAGGGACATCACCGAGGAGCTGGCAAGGAATGTTGCCAATATTTTTTCTGAAAATGCCCTGGCCGTAGCAAGGGACCTGAGAGAGAGCGGAATCAGCCTTAAAAAGTCAGTGGCTTTGGGTGCAGGGGATGCGGGTGCTGAAGTTCTGGACTGCGGGATAGTGCCTACGCCCACCCTTGCCCTTGCAACCAGAAGGCACAAATGCCGGGGCATCATGATAACCGCATCCCACAACCCTCCTGAGTATAACGGCCTTAAGCTGATTGAAAATGCCAGGGAGATTGGAAAGGGGCTGGAAAAGGAAATAACCGCCAATTACGGCAGGTACAAAACCACTGAGAATAAAGGCGGCTGCTATTTTGACTGCGATGCAGCCGGTGCCCACAGGCAGATGGTAAGCTCCCTGGTTGATGCCTCACTGATTTCAGGAAAAAGGCCGAAGGTGCTGGTTGACTGCAACGGGGCGGCGTGCGCAATAACCCCCCAGCTGCTTACAGACCTGGGGTGCAGGGTTGTAAGCTTAAATGCCTCTTACGACGGATTCAACCGGCCTTCCGAGCCCAGCGCAGAGAATCTGGACTACCTTTGCAGGATGGCAGGAAAAACAGGGGCAGATTTTGCAATAGCCCATGACGGGGACGGGGACCGGTGTGCTGTTATTGACGACAAAGGTGAGATGCTTCCCCTGGACATGCAGCTGGCCATGATGGTTGGGCATGAGCTTTCTTCGGACAGCAACAAAAGAATCATATCCACTGTGGAAGCCTCCCTCACCGTCCGGGAGGCTGTGGAAAAGGCAGGAGGAGAGATAGAGATTACCCCGGTCGGAAGCACTTATGTGGGCGATGCGCTTGAAAAAACAGGTGCAGTCTTCGGAGGGGAGCCCTGCGGGGAATATGTTTACAGAGAAGGAGTGCATGTCCCTGACGCCGTGCTTGCGGCTGCAAAGTTTGCGGAGATTTTCTGCCTGAAGGGAAGGTTTTCCGAACTCAGAAAGAATTATCCCCAGCATTTCATGGCAAGGGAAAAATTCCCTGCAGAAAACAAGCATGCAGCTGTAGAGAAGATAAAGGAGGCCATGGGCAAAAAAGGCAGGGTAAGGGATGATGACGGCATCAGGATTGATGAGGAAGACGGCTGGTTCCTCATACGCGCCTCAGGCACAGAGCCCATAGTGCGGCTGACCATGGAATACAAAACAAATGAAAGGCTGGAAGCCCGGAAAAAAGAGCTCAGTTCGCTGATTCTGAAATCCGTCTGAGGGTTTCCATCGTATCCTCTTTTCTTCCATAAGGGACAAACAGATGGTCATGGTGATATGCGGAGAATGCATTGACGCTTATTTTCTTTTCTGCCAGTGCTTGTGTTATTTTTGCCAAAAACCCGACTGCCATCAGGTCCGAACAGACGTTCAGCGTTATTCTTCCGGAAAAACAACTGTCAGCCCCTCATCCTCGCGGTACAAACAAATGATACGGCTGAGATAGCCCGCAAACTGCGTGGATGACTTTTCATCAACAGATATCATGTAGTGTCTGCCCCTGTCCAGGGAAGGCCTCATGTTCTTCAGAAGCTCGTCAAGTTCCTTTACTGTCAAAGAAGCTCTCCCCTTGCCTGCTCAATCTGGCGCCTTGCAACGTCCTGCTTTCTTCTGAATTCCGGAAGCACCGCATTGGAGAACCTCAGGGGAAGGAGCTCGTCATAGATTTCTTCCATCATCCTGAAATAGAAGCCGCCCTCGTTCCTGTTGCCCCGCCTCAGGGATTCATACATCTCCCTTTTCAGCTCACCCACTGCATCCAGAAGGCCCAGCAGGTAGGGCACTGCGGAAACTCCAACCTCCTTGTATCCTGGTATCTTCTTGCTCTCAATTGCGGAAAGCACGATTTTCGCCTCCGCGTACTCCTGGTAAACATGATTGAGCTGTGACTCAAACCTGCCGGCGTATTCCTCTATCTTTGCAAGGTGCTTCTCCGCATCCCTGAGATGCTTTTTTGCTGCCTTCAGGTCGTATGCGTGCATTGCCTTTATTGCATTGGAGCAGAAGCGCACCGTCTTTCTCTTCTCGGTCAGCACCTTGTCAAGGTGCTTTTCCCTGGATGAAAGCTCCTTATGGATTTCGTTTATGCCGATATGAAGCGCCATGGTTTCACCATAATGATTCCTGCAAAACAAGTTTAAAGGTCAGGGTTTCAGGTAGCCCCTCATCAGAAGGCGCCCCATTGTGCTGAGGCAGACCTTTGCCCGCCCCTTTTCCATGCTTGTCTCCACAAGCTCCAGCCGGGCCAGGCCCTCTGATTTCAGGGTGCCGTTGATATGGTAGGAAAGCAGCTGCAGGGACATGCCGGTTTTCTTTGCAAGCTTCTCCATGGGGCAGTAGCATTCTTCCCGGTTGAGCTCTTCCAGGATTTTCATTTTTCTGGCTGTAAGGACAGAGCTCACCGAAAGCCTGAGGACGGGCAGCATCATCAGTTTCCCGTCTATAAAAGCAACCGCAGGGATGCCGTTGACATGGGCGGCATTGGTAAGCGCGCACTGGGAAATCCTGTCCGCACCGGAGATGTTGATGATGATTCTGTCTTTTTCCAGCCCGTCCAGCGCATCAGCCACTGCAGTGAAATAGGCCTCCCACCGGCTTTTTCCCGAAACCCTGGTTACCGAGGCCGGAATCCCCAGGCCTTCCAGCCGTTTCACAAGGGCCTCCGCCTTTACCGTTCCCTCGACTGAGGAGAGCAGGACCACCCGTTCAGTGGGGAACTCCCTCACCGGGGCAAACAGCTCCTTCTCGGTGGAATCCTGATTTACCGGGGCAAGGATTATCTTTTTGTCCATTGAAACACCTCAAAATTCATTTTTACTATCAAAACAAGATTTATTATAAAATAACTGGTTTGTCTTTGCGAGGTGAAAAAACATGACCTTTCAGAAAACTGTGTGCAATTCGGAAAACTGCTGCCAGGTGATGGTGGACGGGAATGGAATAGAGACCATACTCAGCTGCACCGGGAACTGGCCTACCTACAAGATGGACTGAGCCTCCAGACTGCTTATAAAACTAATCTTCGAGAAATAGCCCATGCACGTGGTACTCTCAATAGGGGGAAGCGCAATAAACCCCAAGGGAGAGCCTGATTTGGATTTCCTTAAATCAATGGCTCAGATTATAAAGAAAAGCAAAAACAAGTTCGGGATTCTTACCGGAGGGGGAAGCCTGGCCAGGGTCCATGCCCGGGCGGCAAGGGCACTGGGTGCCAGTGAATACGAAGCAGATGCAATAGCCATAACATCCACCCGTCAGAATGCCCAGCTGATGATTGCCGCATTAACTGCTGCGGGGGTGAAGACGCTAAACAGGGTGGTTGCTGACTTTGAGGATGCAAAAGAGCCGGCAAAGGAAAACAAGGCAGCTGTAATGGGGGGGACAATCCCCGGAATAACAACTGACACCGATGCTGTTCTGCTGGCCGAGGCAATAGGGGCGGAAAGGCTGGTAAACATAAGCAACGTGGAGGCCATTTATGACAGCGACCCCAGGCACAATCCCGGGGCAAAGAGATTCAAAAAGCTCACCTACGACGAGCTCAATAAGCTTGCCGCAGAAAGCGACAAGAGGACTGCCGGCACCCATTTCGTGTTTGACATGCTGGCGTGCAAGCTGATTGCACGCTCAAAAATAGAGTCCCATTTTGTATCAGGAAAAAACAGGAAGGACATGGAAAATGCAATAGAAGGAAAAAAGCACAGCGGAACCGTAGTAAAAAGCTGAGCCTACTTGGAGGATGGCTTGGTAAGGTATTTCCCCACCTGCTTGTCCGGCAGCATGGCAACTTTCCTGGTTTTTGCAGGAACATAGGATATCTCCATGTTCTCGGGGATGAGCTTTTCCTCCTGGGTGGCCCTCAGCGCGTCCACGCACACCCTTATTGACTCATCAAGGGAAAGCTTTTCATCGTATTTTTCCTCCAGGAATTCATCAACTTCCTTTTTGTTGGCGCCAATGGAATCGGCCTTGTATGCGGTCATTGCCCCGCTGGGCTCTGCCTCAAACAGCTTGGCGCCTTCCTCATCCACACCTCCGATGAGAAGGGAAACCCCGAACGGCCGTATTCCGCCGTACTGGGTGTAGACCTGCATAAGGTCGCACACGCTCCGTGCAATGTTGTCCACGGTGGGGGGCTCGCTGTAGGTGAGCCGGTGCCTCTGGGCGTCCACCCTGGCTATGTATACCAGCCTCCTTGCATCCGCAATAAGGCCGCTGGCGGTCACGCAGATGTGGTTGTCAACTTCAAAGATTTTCTTCAGCGAGCCGGGGACAACAAGGCTGGAGTGGATTGACTTGAATGCAACCAGGGCCAGGCCGTCTTTGGTGGCAATTCCTGCCGCGGTGGCTCCTCTTTTCACTGCCTCTTTTGCATATTCTACCTGGAACAGTCTTCCGTCCGGACTGAATACAGTAATGGCCCGGTCATAAGCTTGGGGGGATACTCCATACATACAATTCACCTTTTCATAGATAAGGATATTTTAGATTGATAAGTCAGACTCTATTTAAATGTTTTACCTATGGAAAAAAGGGAAAAAAGACCTCAGTTGAGGTTGGCATAGAAATAATAGGTCTCGGTGGAGCCCACTGCTTCCGGTGTGGGCACCATGAGCTCGAAGTTCACGGTCAGGCCGTTCCAGGATGTTCCCGAGGGGGCTATCTCACTGCAGAAAATCATCTGGTCCTTTGCCGGAGAGCTTGTGGCCTTAACCGCACAGGTCCTGAACCCGCCGGCTGCCCCGGTGTCCGCATAGGCGCTGTCATTTACCGTGGCCGAGCCCACAGGCAGGTCGCAGTCTGTCCCGTTGAATGTGTTCGCCCCCGAGTCCGAGGCAGTAGCCGTGAATCCCCATGCGTTGTCGATATCCGAGCCTGATGCGCCTGCAACATATTCAGTGGCAAGAGAGGAGTTTGTGGACAGGCACACTACCCCGCCGTCTGCAGGCTCCCAGAGCCATGAATACAGGATATTGGTACCCACAACGTCGGTAAGCACAATGTTGCCGGTTACGTTCCCGTAGAATGCAGCCCATTTCTCCGTCAGGGTTGAGCTGCTGATATTGACTCCGGAAACATTTCCACCTTCAGTGTCGGCATTTCCTGCCGAGCCTCCCTGGTATCTTGCATGCCTGCTGATGTTGGTCACGTTTGCCCCGTACAGGTTGATGTAGGTGGCATTGGTTGAATTCATGAAAACACCATAATGGCTGGCCGGATTAAGGCTGGACAGGCTGAGGGTGTTGGCAGCAGTGTCCAGGCTGCCGCCAAGAAGGCTCCAGCCGGTGTTGTTGTACTTCCAGAGAGTAGCGGAAGATTCGTCGTCAGTGATTAGCACTTCGGCGTCGGTCCAATGCCAAACAATGCTGTCTATGGAAGGGGTGCCCCCCAAGACTGAAATGTTTACCAGCTTGTCGTTGAAGGAAGTTGCCGGATAGGCGGTCTCGTTTGCTGTCCAGTTGATGAAGTAAAGCTCATTCAGCGACAGTGAATCGTTTATGGACAGGGTTGTGTACTTCTGGTACCCTCCTGAGGGGTTGTCCACGACTACCCTGCTGAGGTTGCAGGTAAAGCCGGAGTCAGAGGCGTTCAGAAGAATGTCATATCCATTGTTGTAGTAGTGGTCGCCCTCTATCAGTTCGGTGGTGTACCAGTTGGAAAGGTAAAGCCCGCCCAGGCCGTTGCCGTAGGCGGTGTTGTTCCCCCAAGGGGAAACGCCAGACCCGTCCCCGGTGTGCTCAAACCCGTGCAGCTGGTTGTTGTAGGCAGTGTTGTTGATGAAATAATTGACAGCTGCGTCCCCAAGGTAGAAACCTGAGCCGTTGTTGTCGTGTGCGAGGTTGTTGCGCACATCATAATCCGCGCCTCCCTCCGCAAATAAGAAGCCGTCGTTGGAGTTGTACCTTGCAGTGTTGTTCTTGCATTCAGAGGACCCTGCCGGATTCATATACATCTCGATACCGTAGCCATTGTACTCTACAGTATTATTGTAAACAAAAAGAGATGAGGGGCGCTCATACACAATACCGCCGCCCCCGTTGCCCCTGGCAATATTATTTTCTAATAGCAGAGGCCCACCATCTCCGAATCCCCAGAACCCACTTCCGCCGTTGTCAAGGGCGCGGTTTTCGGTTACGTTGCAGTGTGCCAGGCCGTCAGTATAAACATCAAAGCCGTTGCCGGTATTGTTTCTGGCGGTATTGTTGTGGACCCTGAGATAGTCTCCACTGGGATAAAATCCGCCGCTGTTATTGTAGGCCACGTTTCCAGTGAAATTGGAGTAATCCGTGTAATACACGTGGAAGCCCCACGCAGTATTGTTGTGGGAAGTCACATTGTGGACAGTGGTTTCATTGGTGTAGTATACGTAGACACCATCCTCATACAATGAAATGGAGGGGCAGTCCCTTATTGTAACATTGGGGTAATTGACAGAGCCGGAGCCGTTGACCAGTATGCCCACCGCATCTGCAGTTCCGTCGTTTGTTATGCTGTGGGCGCCACATTCAAGGACAACGTCGGACGATGCAATTTTTATGCACGCCCAGGAGATGCCGCTGATTCCGGAAACATTATTGGGGGCGCCGGACAGGTCAGCTGTGAGCTGATATACTCCGGGGCTGGTGATATTTTCACAGGAAGAAACATTTACTGCCATAGACACGCCTGCCAAAAGGAACAGGAAAAGAAACGTGCATCCAAATATTCTCATGTTTGATAGGGGGGACATATATTATACCTCTGCGGGGGTATAAAGGATACGATATATAAAAGGTTTATGGGTAGGCTGTCTTACATCGACCTGAGCTTTTCCACCCTTTCCTTAATAGGCGGGTGGGTGGCAAACAGGTTCATCCTGCCCGGAAAAGGATTGGAGATGTACAGGCTGGCAGTGGTGTCGTTTGCATTCCTGGTCGGAATGTCCGACTTCCCGATTTTCTCCAGGGCGCTGGCCAGCCCCTCCGGATACCTGGTCAGCTTTGCCGCGGTGGCATCGGCAAGGTACTCCCTCTGTCGGGACACTGCCAGGCGGACCAGCATTGCAAAAATGGGGGCCAGGATAAGGAACACCAGGCCTATGATTGCCAGGGCGCCGCCCCCTTCCCTCCGGTTGCGGCTGCCGCCGGTCCAGAGGAACGTCCTTGCGCCCAGGTTG
>WJIU01000026.1 GCA_014730115.1 Microcaldota archaeon | reverse complement strand
TCCCCGAACTCAACCTCCACCGCCTTTTTCTCTTCCCCTGATGCAGTGAAGTATTCCTTTTCCCTGAAGCCCAGGGGCTTGGCAACTATCATGTCCGGGAATGTATTAATCCTTGTATTGAGAAGCAGGACGGAATGGTTGTAGAACTCCCTGCGGTCTGCAATCTGGTTTTCCATCGCAGAGAGCTGCTTCTGCAGCTCCATGAAGTTGTCGCTTGCCTTCAGCCGGGGGTAGTTCTCCGCAACTGCAAACACAGACTTCAGGGCTTCCGTCAGCGCCTCGCTGGCTTTTGCCTTCTTTGCCGGGCTTTCATATGCCATTATCTCTGCCCTCAGCCTTGTTATCTGCTCCAGGGTGGAGCGCTCGTGCTTCATATAGCCTTTCACCGTATCCACAAGATTGGGTATCAGGTCGGAGCGCTGCTTGAGCACCACGTCTATATTGTGCCATGCCTTCTCTGTGTTGTTCCTTATTTCAACAAGGCCGTTGTAGACAGTAAACAGGTAGAATACTGAAAGAATCCCGAGGGCGGCAACGCCGCCGCAGCAGACAAGCTCAAATACCATAATATCACGCAAACGAATTTAGGTGCATAAGCATGAGAAGGCCCCCTAACATGGAGCCAAGCAGAAGCATCAGCCCAATGAACATGGACACCCAGCTTTTTATGCCCATAGACAGGGCAACCTGCTCCTCTTTTGAATCCGCAATGAACATTATCCTGTCAATATTGTCTTTTTTCACCACCAGGTTTCTGTGAGCCACATCGCTGCCTGCGCCTTCCAGCGGGGACGCGGTCCCAAGCACGTATACCTTGTCCCGTTCCTCAACAATGTATTCGCGCATCCTGATGGTCCTGTGGCGCTCTCTTTCAAAGGCCTTTTTCGCCTTCGGGTTTTCCTCCAGGTAGTCAAGCACTTTTTTGTCCAGCTGCTTTGCCGGCAGCAGGCCGAAGAACTGCCGGTCGGAAAGCTTTCCAGTAAACCTGAAATCGGGCTTCACACGCACCTCCGCGCCAAGCGGGTCTACGAGCATTCTGCCGGTGCCGTCGTCAAGGAAAAAGCGCTCCTTTGAGCCGTCAGAAAAGAACTTTCTCCAGCCATGGCCGTGCTTTTTCTTGTATCTGTACTCTGCGAGAACCTTCCACAGCACGCACGGCTTTCTGGTAACCGGGCTGGACAGCTCCTCCTTTTTTGCTGCCTTTCCGAAAAGCTCAACCAGGCCGGCGGCGGCCGAGCGCACCTTTGAAGTGGGCGTATTCTTTATCTTCTGGACCAGCAGGTATTCCTTTACGCCCGAGTATGCTATCCCTGCCCCCACCAAGCCAAGTACCGCTGAAAAAAGGCAGCAGGGCATCGCTGCGGCGGCACCGGTTAGTTCCATATGCCCTGAATCGCTGAGAAGTTTTATAAAGAATATATGCTATTTTAGGTCAAATCCAGCGGAGAGGTTTCAAAGGCAATGCTCCACTGGCAAATGTGGTCGTCATGAAAAACATATTGTGGTTTAAGGAGCTGGACCGGAACAGTCTTGCGGAAGCAGGGGGAAAAGGTGCAAACCTGGGAGAGATGCTGCGGAACGGATTCCCGATTCCGAACGGCTTTGTGACAACAAGCGGTGCATATTTCAAGCACCTGGAGGCAAATGACATCAAGGAGCCAATCACAAAGCTCCTGGAGAACCTTGATGTCAATGACCATGAAGCGCTGGTGGAAGCCTCTGATAAGATTAAGAAGATGATTCTGGAGGGCAACATGCCCACCGACATCCGTGATGACATTGTCCAGGCCTACAAAGAGCTCAACGAGATGGTGGGGCGGGAAGTGTATGTGGCAGTAAGGAGCAGTGCCACTGCAGAGGACCTGCCCACTGCCTCATTTGCAGGCCAGCAGTCCACGTTCCTGAACATACATGGAGAGGAAAACCTTCTCCGGGCCATAAAGGAATGCTGGGCATCGCTCTTCGAGCCCAGGGCAATTTTCTACCGGACCGAAAACAAGTTCGAACACATGAAGGTGGGGCTTTCCTCAGTGGTCCAGATGATGGTCCAGAGCGAGAAGGCAGGGGTAACATTCACCGTGGACCCGCTTTACAACGACCCGGACATACTCTCAATTGAGGCCGCCTACGGCCTGGGTGAGGTTGTGGTCAGCGGGCAGATAACTCCTGACACCTACCGGGTGGACAAGAATTCAATGAAGATTATTGACAAGTCCGTGGTGGAGCAGCCCTGGATGATAATCAAGATGGACGGGGAGAACCAAAAGGTGGAAATCAAGGAAGAGGCAAGGGGAAAGCAGAAGCTTTCCGACCTGGAAATCAAGGACCTTGCCAGAATCTGCAAAAAGATTGAGGAGCACTACAACTTCCCCCAGGACATTGAATATGCCTTTGAAAGGGGCAACCTCTATGTGGTGCAGTCCCGGCCCATAACCACGCTCAAGGGAATGGAGAAGGGCGAAGAAAAGGAAGGGGAAGAGGAAAGAAAGGACGTAAGCGAGGCCAAGGTGCTGGTCAAGGGCCTTGGGGCCTCCCCGGGCATAGGCATGGGGAAGGTGAGGCTGGTTGAAACAGCCAAGGAGACCAGCAAGATGGAAAAGGGGGACATACTTGTTACTGAGATGACCACCCCTGATTTCGTGCCTGCGATGAAAAAGGCGGCGGCAATAGTTACAGACACAGGCGGAATGACCAGCCATGCAGCGATTGTGAGCAGGGAGCTGGGGGTCCCGTGCATTGTAGGCTCCCAGGATGCCACCACCGTCCTGAAGGACGGGATGGAGGTCTCTGTTGACGGAAGCCACGGCCTGGTATACGAGGGGCTGGTGTCTGCGCCGGAAGCAGCGGCCAAGAGGGCCGAGGAAGGCATGGCCAGGGCCCCGGAGGCGCCAATCACCGGAACCAAGATTTACGTGAACCTTGCCGATGTGGACCAGGCAGAGAAGGTCGCCCAGCTGCCCTGCGACGGAGTGGGCCTGCTCAGGGCTGAATTCATGATTGCAGAGATAGGCTCCCATCCCAGGAAGATGATTGAGGAGGGGCGCCAGGAAGAGTTCATAGAAAAGCTTGCCGGGGACCTGAGGAAATTCGCTGCCGCATTCTTCCCCAGGCCGGTGGTCTACCGGGCAACCGACTTCAAGACCAATGAATACCGCAACCTGGAGGGCGGGGAAAAATATGAGCCTGAGGAGGCAAACCCCATGATGGGATTCCGGGGCGCGGCAAGATACCTCTCCGAGCCGGAAGTCTTCAAGATGGAGCTCCAGGCATTAAAGAAGGTGAGGGAGGAGTTCCACCTCCCCAACCTGTGGCTGATGGTTCCCTTTGTAAGAAGGATTGGTGAGCTCAGGGCAATCAAGGAGGCCCTGCATGAAGTGGGCATCTACCGGACCAGGGACTTCAAGCTGTGGATAATGGTGGAGGTGCCCAGCACGGTGTTCCTAATTGACCAGTTCTGCGAGGAGGGCATTGACGGCATCTCGGTGGGGACCAACGACCTCACCCAGCTCATACTGGGAATCGACCGCGACAATGCCACCATGGCCAAAGGGTTTGACGAAAGGAACGAGGCAGTGCTCAGGGCACTGAAGCAGGTAATAAGCACCTGCAAGAAGTACGGTGTCACCACCTCGCTCTGCGGGCAGGCTCCTTCTGTTTACCCTGAATTCGCGGAAAGGCTGGTGGAATACGGGACCACCTCCATGTCGGTGAACCCTGATGCGATTGAAAGGACCAGGAGGATAGTCTCCAGCGCGGAGAAAAAGATAGTGCTGCACAAGCTCTCCAGGCTGACCGAGGGGCTGGCTGATTCAACAAAGCAGGTAAAGCTTGAGGATGAATGATCACTCCAGCAGTTCCAGGAACTCAGGCGTTATGGCGGCATAGGCTTCATTGCTGAGATGGGAGTCGTGCGGGCCCAGGGCATATTCCGCTTTCAGGCTTCCATTCCCGTCCGCAAGAATACCGTAAAGGTCAAGAACCCCGATGCCTTCGCGGGTGGCGGCAAAGTCATCAAGCCATGCATTGTATACCTTGTGGTTTGAAACCAGGGCACTGTCTGTTTGTTCCGAAACCTTTGGAAGGGCATTGCCAACTATCAGCTTCCTGTTCCTGCCGGCTACTGCATCTTCGTATACTTCCTGCACATATCCCTTGTTTCTTTCCGCATTGGCACCGCTTTCATCCGGTTCAAAGTCTGCAAAGCAGAGCTTGAAGAAAACAGTTTCTGCTCCATACCTGTCCATCCCGTCTCCGGCAGAATCTGCTATTGCGGGTGGGATGTCAAGCTCATGGTAGGTGAAATGGTAGCCCCGGTACTCACCGGCCAGGGTCCCATTATGGCATTCCTCGTCAAAGCACTCCCAGGGAAGCCCCATGTAGCCATCCAGCCACCCATATGCAACAGAGCGGCCCAGAACGAGCACATCCGCATCCTGGCCTTCTTCCTGCGGTGCAGGCATGCTTTCCCCAGGTTCATTTTCTGTTTCACTGGTATAATTTCCTGTCCCGTCCTGCAATTCTTCGGTCCTGTTAAGCGGCACGCTGCTGTCATTCTGGTTCACAGCTTCCTGCTCCGGGGCAGCACATCCCGATAAAAGCAATCCAGCAACTGCAATAAGAAGTAAAATTTTGTTCATGGGCCCAAAAGATGCGGGGAAATCGATAAAATACAATCGCGGCAGTGGGATTCCCTTTGAGTAAGGATTATATACTGCCATTGAGAGGTTTTTCCATGGCGAGAAAAACCGCCCGTGAAAGAAGCAGCGCATCGGCCACATCCTACATGGACATCAACCAGCTGGAGCTTGCATTCATCAACCGCGTGCTGGACAATCCAAGGGAGAAAAGGGAGATTCCTGATTTTGTTGAAATCGGCAGGTCAAAAAGGATTCTGCAGATACAGAAAAGGAACCTCCAGAGCACCCTCCGGGGCATGGACCGCGAAAGGGCCAAGGGAAGGCTTGAGAGCGAGCTCCGGTCAGTGCTTAGCAGTAAAAAGAGGCTGCCCATAAGCTGCTTCCTTTTCAGGTAATCAGATGAGAATACTTCTTCAGTTTCCGGAAGGCCTAAAGCAGAAAGGCCTTGAGATTTCAAAAAAATACCAGGAGGAGGGCCACGAGGTATTTTTTTCCGCATCCCCGTGCTACGGCGCATGCGACCTTGCGCTGGACGAGGCAAGGAAGATAAATGCAGACAAGATTGTGCACGTGGGGCACAACCGCTTCATGCGCTCGGAGCTGCCCATTCCTGTGGAGTATGTTCCTTATTACATAGATATTGACATTGAAAAGCTGGAGGCGGTCCTTCCTTATCTGAAGGATTTCAAAAACATCGCGCTTGCAACAACCGTCCAGCACATCCACCAGTTTGAGGACATGAAAAAATTCTTTGAAAGAAACGGAAAAAATGTATTTGCAGAGGCGGGGGAGCGCGCCCTGGAGAGGGGCCAGGTGCTGGGGTGCGATGCAGGCGCGGTGGAAAAGGTTGCAGGCAGGGTTGACGCGGTCGTGTTTGTGGGAACCGGGGTGTTCCACCCCCTGGGGCTGGGAATAGACAGGCCGGTGTTCGTCTGCAATCCTTCCGGAAATGAAGTAAGGGAGTTGGGCAGCGAGATAGAAAGGCTGAAAAAAAGGAGAAAGGGCGCGATTGCAAAGGCCCTTGGGTGCAGGAAGTTCGGGGTTCTTTTGAGCACCAAGACCGGCCAGTACAACCCCGGGCATGCCCAATGGGCAAAAAAGGAGCTGGAGAAAAGAAACCTGGAAGCGGAAATACTTGTCTCCCATGAGCTTGACCCCATGAGCATCAACAACTACATGGGGTTTGAGTGCTATGTGAATACCGCCTGCCCCAGGGTTGCCGACGACCAGGAGAGGTTCGGGAAGCCGGTGCTGAACATAGGCATGCTTAAGCAGCTTTTTGAAATAATGGGCTAGAAAAGCTTTTTCATGAATGCGTCCGCACAGCCGTTGGTGTTTGCAAGCGCGTAAATCTGCCTTGCCTGCGTTTCCATGCCCACCCTTCCGCAGGCCCTGAGCATGGTATTGAAGACATGGGGGTCGCACAGCCCCCGCCTGCTGGCGCAATCGAATACATTCCTGGCTTTTCCCAGCTTTTCGGCCCTGGCATATGTGCTGATTGCAGAGTTTACGATATGTGGGTCAAGCAGCGGCCTTCAGCGTTTCCCCGGTTTGGCCATAAAGCCGCATCATCAGGCTTATCGCAAACCTGTTCTGCGGATTCTCGGAAAGCACTTCCTGCAGGCAGTCCCCTGCGTCATCATGGTTCCCGGCCCTGATGAAATGCCTGGCCATATTGATTAAAGGCCTGTGATTGGAGCCTGGCTTGCTTTTATCAAAAAGCCGGCCAGGGGTTTCCATTGGGCCTGTGGAGAGCCGCCTCTTCATTGCCATGCTTTGTATAAACACAAAAACACCTTTAATAACTCGGAAACGGCCTTATCGGTAGCATATTTAAAGAATACTGTACAGTTCTCTGAAAGTTGATAATTATGGAAACATTAACCGAGACAGACATGGACCTGGAGCTTCTGAAAAAAGGCAAGGTGAGGGACACCTACAAGATTGACGGACGGCTGCTCATGGTGGCAACCGACCGGCTGAGCGCGTTTGATGTTGTATTCAAACAGGGGATTCCCCGCAAGGGAGAGGTGCTCAACCGGCTTTCCAAGTTCTGGTTCAACAACACCGGGCACATTATAGAGAACCACTTTGTTACTGACATGATTCCGGAGAACCTTCCCGGTTACGTGCAGGGCCGCAGCATGATTGTCCAGAAAACCGAGCCAATACCGGTGGAGTGCGTGGTCCGGGGCTATATCACCGGAAGCGCATGGAAGGACTACCAGAAAAACGGCGCGGTGTGCGGAATTGAGCTTCCGGAAGGGCTGAAGAACGGCAGCGAGCTTCCGGAGCCCATATTCACCCCTGCCACCAAGGCAGAAACAGGGCACGACGAGAACATACCCGAGGAAAAGGCAAAGGAAATTGCAGGGGAGGAAAGATATGCAACTATCAAGCAGAAGAGCCTGGAGCTTTACAAGTTTGCAAAAAACTACGCACTGGACGCAGGCCTGGTGCTTGCAGACACAAAGTTTGAGTTCGGCACAATTGGCGGAAAGGCCATCCTGATTGATGAGGCGCTCACCCCTGATTCTTCCAGGTACTGGCTCAAGGACAAATATGATGAGGGAATCCTGGAAAGCCTGGACAAGCAGTTTGTGAGAAACTACCTTGAGGAGACAGGCTGGGACAAGGCGCCTCCCCCTCCGGACCTGCCGGATGAGATAATAAAGAAAACCTCGGAGAGGTATCTCAAGGCTTACAGGATGATTGCCGGGGAGGAGCTGTAATACCTGTTATAAAGAATGGCAGAAGTAGTATTTAAAAATAGATTTCAGCTAATTCAGGGCATGGATGATTCCAATCTGCCGGCTGCCCCGGCCCATTATGACTTTGACAATCTTGGCAGGGAGCTGAAGGCTGTTTTTTCCGCATTCCAGATTGCATTCCACAACCACATATGCACCAAGCTGTTTCCTGTGCTGGTAAATTCACGGGATGGGCCAGGCATTGCGGTTGTGCCGGTGGAACAGGCAGCAGGCATTGCCAGGGCCGACCCCCTGCAGAGGCTGCTTTCGGGCATTCATCTTCTTGCAGACCCCGGTGAGATAAGCACATTTACCCATCTTTCAGGCTACCTGGCAAGGGCCGTGCATGCCGCCCGGCAGCTGAAAAGCGACTACGATGTGGGAATAGGGATTGCAAAGAAGGGGATGTGGACTTCCTTTGTGTTCTCATTGTTTGGAATGGAGGCCTACGACATCCTTGTATACAGGGAAGGAAACCACCGGCTGACCTGCCCAATGGACAGGTTGCGCTCAGGCTCCCTGGACGGGAAGAGGATACTGGTCTTTGACAATGATTCAGTAACCGGGGGCTCGGTTGCCGGGCTCACCGAGGCACTGATGGAAAAATCCAGCCCAAAACTGATAGACCTGCTGTTGATTACAAGGTATTCGCACCTGACCCCTGAATACTTCCAAAGGATAAAGGACAGGCTTGCCGACGGCCAGTTTCTGGGAATGACAAAACAAGGCAGGTGCGTGGTGGACAGCTTCATGAGCATCGGGAAGCCGGTAAGGAAAAGGATGGCGCTGGAGACGGATTTCAGGGAGCGCAGAAAGGATTTGCAGAGGCTGAAGGTGAGGCTTGGTGCCTGAAATAAAAAAGAACCTGCTGCTTTCTACCGACATCGGCACTGACATTGATGATGCGGCCGCACTCTACCTTGCAATGAATTCGCCTGCAATTGATTTGAAAGGTGTTTATGTCACCAACGGCCCTGTCGGGGAAAGGGCCAGGATTGCCAGGCACCTGCTGGAGCTGGGGGGCCATGGCGCGGTTGTCGGAGTGGGGGAGGCTGAGGCAATGTTCAGCCGGCTCCCGCGCTTCACCACCGGCGCAGAGCATTTCATGGCACCAGGGAAGGGGCAGCCTGATGCTGAAGAAGACTGGCTTTCCATGATGGCCGGCCAGCTGGAAAGGCTCAAGGATGCAGTGGTTGCGAGCATAGCGCCGCTTACAAACATCGCAAGGCTGCTCCGCGAAAAGCCCGGCGCAGTGAAAAGCATCAGGACGCTCTACATAATGGGCGGAAGGGAAGGAAAGCCCGAGCACAACTTCTCCCACGACAGCCTGGCGGCAGACGAAGTCCTCAACTCAGGCATGGACATGGTGGTGGTGCCTGCCGGCGTGTGCGGGGGCTTCCGGCCTGAAGCCGGCTTTCTTACCGGCCTGAAGGGCTCCAGGGCCCAGGGCTTCATCGCATGCATGGCATCCTGCTGGAAGCTCTTCCATGATACCAGCAATATTTTCACCCCCCAGCTGGTGGGGGAGACCAGGCACATGCTTCCCTTAGTGCCGGGAAAAAGGATGAGCCATGAGGACTTTGGCCGGCTGGAAAGGTTCAGAAGCCTTCTTGCCATGCTCTGCAATTCCAAAAACTTCAGGGAAGACCCGGTGCGGCATTACCGCATCTTCCAGAATGTCATGGAGCTGGCGGGGGAAAATCCCGGCGCACAGCCCTACAGCCATGTGCTCAATGCATTCAGGCTGGGGGAGTTGAAAAAGATGCGGGTCTCTGATGCCTTTGCAATCTATGCGATTGAGCATCCTAAAAAAATCAAAACCGAACAGGCAGAGCTCCGAATTGATGATTTGGGCATCATGAATGCCCGGCCCGGAAAAAAGCACCGGCTGGTTGCAGAAGTTGACTACGGGCATTTCAGGAATTATTTCAAAAAAAGGATGCAGGCTCCGGCCAAGCCAAGGCGGCTAGTTCGGTGAATGCTCCCCTTCTTTTCTCCTGAAGGCCGACCTTACCATGCCGTATAGTCCGAGCAGGAACGCTGCCGCCCCTGCGATTGAGTACCATTTCTTTGCAGATTTCTGGAACTGGCTTGAGGTGCTGCAGTGGGAGAACGGCTCAAACCTTGCCCTGGAAATGAGCTTGTTTGCTTCTTCCTCATCCCCGTTGGTCCGCAGCACGGCCTCGAAGCGCGTCTCAAATATGCACTTTTCCCTGACGGAGGAATCATCCAGCCTGCGCAGCTCCCTTCGCAGCTCATTGTATTTAACCTGCTTTGCCCCAGGGTCCCTGCGCATGGCCCTTTCAATGACCGGAGACTGCCTCTGCCATATCCTTTCGCTGGAATACCTGGTTGCTGCGTTGTGGGCCTCTGCGCCCATTACAGTTGCGCCTGCCAGCATGAGTGCTGCAGCAGTGAGTTTTCTCATGGTTATGGAATATGTAACAAAGTGTTTATAAATATTCTTCAGACATAATGGGGGAGGAGCTTCAGGGAAAGCTTTGCCTGCCCCCGGTCCAGCCCCAGAAGCATGGCGATGTTCTCCATCTCCCAGGGGGTTCTTATCTGCATTTCCGTTTCCGAAAATGTCGCAAAGGTGTAAAGAGCGCTGTGTTTTGCGCACAGGCCAAGGAAGGTCCTGAGCTTTGAAATAAGAATCGACCGGTGAATCCCCTTTGTCTTTACCAGCCTGCCCATGTCGATAAGGAAGCATGCCTTTTTCTTTTCTGCAATCAGCTTAAGCGCCCCCTCGTCAAAGGAATAGTCTTCAAGCATGATGAGCTTCATTTTGTTCCTGAACTTCACAGCATCCCTGGGGCCCGGCACCCATGCAATGCTGCCCTTTGCATTTTCGTACCTGTAAAGCTCTTTGAAACCGTATTCAGAAGGCTCTGCCCCGCACCTGACAATGTCAAACATGGATTGTAATTAGCTACTGAAATGTTATAAAATCAGTCCGGTGAAAGGATTCTGGGGGTTTGCCTCCTGGCAGGTTCGCGCTCCCTTGGCTGGATTCTGCTCATGCGCACCGGACGGGTCTGCTCCTCGTCAGGCACAACCGATACTGTTTCATCCTCAAAGCCGCTTCTTTCCAGCATGACCCTCACTCCCTCTGTTCCGTGGGTAAGGCTGATTGTGCAGGTGCCGTCCCGGGAGGTAGTGCAGCGCTCCTCCCCTTCAATGATGACAGATGCCCCGGAAACATTGGTCCTGAAGGTAATGTCGTGCTCAACCACTTCCGGGGCAGCATCAGGAGCGGCATCTGCGGGAATAGGCACAGGTGCGGGCGAAGCGGCCACGGGCTCGGCAGCTACATCTGCAGGCTTGCGCTCCTTCTCCGGTGCCCGGGGCTCTGCAACCCTCCCCTGGCTTTCCCCGGAAAGATGGTAGACCATGCCCACCGTTCCTCCGGCGATGGTTGTGGCAAGGAGCAGGGAGCCTGCCGCTATCCATTTTTTCATCCTGCCCTTCCTGGCCATGCCGCTGGCTTTTGATGAATCATAAACCCTGGTAAGGTCGTCCCCGCTGGCCCTCCTCTCCGGGAGTTCAGGCACAAATGACGGAAGCGGGGTGTCCGGGGGGCTTTCATCAGGAAAGAGATGGTCCAGGTCGATTACGTCCCCGTCAGACTCCATGATTGCTTTCCTGAGCTCCCGGGCGGACTGGAAGCGCTTATCCGGGTCTTTTTCCAGGCATATGGATATTATCCCATCCAGCTCAGGGGGGATGTCAATGCCCTTTTCCCTGAGCGGCACCGGCTTTTCCTTGAGCATCCTGTTCCACATCCTGACCACCCCGCCTTCGCCAAGCGGGAACGGCGGCTCCCCGGAAAGCAGGTCATACATAAGAACCCCGAGTGCATAGATGTCGGAGCGGTGGTCTATTGCCTTGTTCATAATCTGCTCGGGGGACATGTATTCAGGAGTGCCCACCACTGTGTTTCCCTGCACACTTTCCTGGCCGGCAGGGTTCACGGTCTTGGCAAGGCCGAAGTCCACAATCTTGGCCATGTCCCTTCCCCTGCTGTCTTTTGTCACAAAGATGTTTGCAGGCTTTATGTCCCGGTGCACAATCGGCAGCTTAAGGCCGGTTTCCCCATCAATGTAGTTGTGGGCGGCCTCCAGCCCGTCGCAGGTCTGGAGCACCAGGGGCCGCAGCTCATCCCATGCCATCCTTCCCTTCCTGGCAATGCGCTCCTCCAGGCTCTCCCCCCTGAGGAACTCCATTACGAAATAAGGCTCTTTTCCTTCGGTTTCCCCGAATGCAAGAATCCTGACAATATTGTCGTGCTTGAGGCGGGAGGCCAGCTTTACTTCCCTGAAAAAGCTCTGAATCCTGTCGTTTCTCTCTTCGCCGGTCTCCCTGCTGTTCTTTTCAAAGCTTATCACCTTGACCGCGACCTGGTTGTCCACCATGATTTCCCCCCCGCTGGACCTGTCAACCATCCGGCCCCAGTATATCCTGCCCATTCCTCCTTTTCCAATAAGCCTTCCGAATGTAAGGGTGCTTCCGCTGCCTCTCTGGATTTCGCGGTCGGTAAGGGAATCTGCAGGGGGCTCCTGCAGGGTTTCCTTTGCGGCAAACCTGCCCACCCTTGTAACCATGGTTGCAACCGGACGGCTGGAAGAGCTCACCGTGTCCCTTGCAACCGTGCGGGAAATGCTCTGGAACGGGCTGCTCCGGCCGGGTTTCACAGTCTCCCTTTTATCTGCAGGCTTGGAGGACTTGTTTTGCATGTTGCATTTTATGTTAGAAAGTATTTAAAATGATATTTGCAGGGATTTTGAAAGCAGATTTTTAAACTGTTTTAATTAATGTCATTCCATGAAACGATTACAGAGCCCCAGAGCAAGGGCTGGGAAACCTGGCATAAAAAAGAGGCTTGCGGCCATTGCATTTTCCGGCCTCACTGCACTCACTGCCCCCCAGTTTGAGGGCATAGCCGCCGCCGAGCAGGCCATTGAGGCCGAGCCCCGGCTTGCCGTGCGCGGGGCATCAACAGTCATGGAGCAGGGAGAGGAATCCAGGGAAGTGTATATTGTAAGCAGGCAGCTTGGCCATTTCCCTGAACTGGAGGTGGAAGGTCCGGCCAGCCTGACAATAACATTCCATCCTGCAGTGCTCAGGGAATGGTTTGACGAAGGGAATCCTGAAGTTTCAAGGACGGTAAGATACAGGATGGAAAACGGGGAAGAAGGAAGGGAGCAGGTATTTTCCGGTGAAACGTCACTGTCCGAAGCGGTGAGCCCGGACATACCCGGGTACATTGCAGATGAGAGCGGGGAAGAGCGGCTGAACCCGCTTGCCATTGGAACGTCCATTGAAGAAACAATAGAAATACCGGAGGGCCGCCACACCATCAGGCTGGTTTCCCCCAACGGGCTTGCTGAATTCAGGGCAGAGCCATTAGCCATGGAAGCTGAGCCTGAGGAGCCTGTGGCAGGGGAACCGGAAGAGCCTGCGGAGCAGGAGGAACCTGCACCGGCAGAACAGCCTGAGCCTGGGGTGGGGCAGGAGGAACCTGAGGAGAGAAGGCTCTCATTTCTTATTGACGGGTACCGGCACAGCATCCATAATGCAGGCTCATGGGATATTGCAGGGGACCTGAACAGCATCACCGCATTTGCAGATGTCGGGATTGGTGAGCATGCGGGCATTTTCACAGGCCTGGCCTTCTCATCCTATGGGCTTTCGCTTGATTCCGAACTGATAGAGGGAAACGTCAGGACATATGGGGGGACGTTCATGGCAGGCCCGTCTTTTGCTTCAGGAAGGCACCGGGTGCACGTCGCAGGGACTGTCGGCTACAACGGGGTATTCCTGGATGCCGGCCAGGGAGATGTCTCCAACCATTTGTTTGAATACGGTGGCCAGTTCGGCTACAGCTTTGGCAATTTGGTTAGGATCAGGATAACTGGCAGCAGCAACACGGTGATGCCGCTTTCAGCTGGAATTTACGGAAGGCTGCCGGTGGGCTGGGCTGACGGGGCAAACCCCTGGGCACAGCTGGATGTGTTTTACCTTCAGCTCCCATCGCCCGCCGAAACAGAGCGGGGCGATGGTGTGCTGATAGATGAGGACAACGTTCATGCCAGGCTGACCCTGGGCATTCCGGTCTGGGCAATAAATGCGGGAAGGGCAACCATAATTCCCACAGTGCTTGTTGCAGGAAACCTTGATGCATCCGGAGAAGAAGTAAACAACCTTGATTTCCAGCTGGGCGGCTCAATTGAGGCATCGGTTTCAGGATTCGGCATCGGTGCGGCCGGAGGAGCCTCCCCGCTTACTGCTGAGCCGTTCTTCCTTTTCAGGGCAGGCTACAGCAGATGAGATTATTCCTTTGGTTTTTTCTTGGGAGATTTCTTCCTTGATTTTGAGCCCTTGATTCTCCTGGGCTTGGGCTTGTCCGGCTTATCCGGCTTGTCCGGCTTGCGGCCGTTTTTCTTTTCCGGCTTCTTGGGGGGGGCATAGGGCTTTCTGGCTTTGGCCTTTCTCCTGCGCTTTTTGTTGGGAGTCTTTTTCTTGCTCTGCTTTCTTGAATTTCCTGCAGACGTAAGCCCGCGGAATGACTTGCCCTGCCTGATTGCTGAGCTGATGTTCACGGACGGCTTTGCCGGGTCCGCAAGGATTACCTCAAAGTAATGGTAGTTGCCGTCATCGCCGACCCAGTAGGAATTCAGCACCTCCATGTTGCTGTGCAGCCGGTTGACTTTCTGCTCTGCAGTTGCCTGCAGCGACATCTGGGGCTGCTTGAAGAAGTAATAGCTTTTCTGTTTCCTTCCCTTGGTCGGCCTTCTCCTGGTGCGGCGTCCCTTGTTGACCCTCGCCCTTGCTATTATGTATCCCTGCTTTGCCTTGTAGCCCAGGGTCCTTGCCCTGGAAATGTTGCTCGGCCTGTTTACCTTTACCACTGCCGGCTCCTTTCTCCACCGGATTACTTTTTTCCTCAGTCTTTCATCGCGCTTTTTGTACTCGTTCTGAAGGGTTTCTGATATATACTTGTAAGCACCCATTTGCATCATCCTCTGAATAATAGAAAACGGTAAATGAATTGTTCGGCGCAAGTTTTTAAAGACTTCTTTTTTATTATTCCATCAACTTGTTTTGCAGATGGTTAGTATGAATAAAACCTCAGGAAGCCCCGAATTCGTGAAGACGATTGAGGATATCCACGGCGCTGAGCAGCAGTACGACCGCATCATATCCGATGCAAAAAAGGAAGCGGAGACAGTAATACGCCAGGCCAAGGAAAAAACCCACCAGGAACGTGAAGAGACCGAAAAAGAAATCGTGAATTACAAAAACGAGAAAATCCGCAGTGGAAGCAAGGAGATTGAGAAAAAGGTCACAGACATGCTGAAAAAGGCAGGAAATGAAGCCTCCAACATCAAAAAGAAAAAGCTTGAGAAAAAGGAGGTCAGCAAGCTTGTAAAGGAATTCTTAGGCAGTTTGTAGGTAAGCAGATGTTGAAGCCCAAGAAAATGAAAAAGGCCAGAATAATAGTACTCAAATCAGCGGCAGAAAAATTACTGAAAGACCTTCACCTGGCCGGGCTGGTGGACATCAGGAAAACAAGGTACGAAGGCCTGGACCAGGGAAGGCCACTCCCCTCATTTGACGAGATTTCATCCCTTCTTCTTGAGCTTCGCTCGGTAATGACGCTTATCTCCCCCTATGCACCGGAAGCAGTGGAAAGGCCCGCAATCATTGAGGGGGGCAGGGCGATAAAGGAAGCCCGTGAGCTTGAAATCGGAGGGCCCCTCCGGGAGCTGAACAAAAAGGCAAACCAGCTCAATGAAAAACTGAAGAACCTGGAGTCCCGGGCCGGGACAGTGCAGAAGCTGATGCACTTCAGCGGTGTGAACTTCGGCAGGCTTGACACCAAGACAGTGAGCCTTAAAGTGGGGGAGATTCCCCAGGTAAAGATTGACCCGCTTCACCGAAAGATGGACAAGGCAAAGGCCCACTGCAGGCTGGTTTCCGACCCCTCGTCCAATATTACACTGGTATTATATGAAGAAAAGAGCGTGGGAGTTGTTGACAACATCCTTGCCGAGGCGGGTTTCACCGAGATAGTGCTGCCTGAAGGAATGAGCACTCCTGCCGAAACATTGGAACGGCTGAAAAAAGAGGAGAAGGCTGCTGCCGAAGAGCTGGAGGCTGCCAGAAAGGAGATGGCAGCAATTGCTGCCGAGAATTACAACAGGGTGGCAGCCCTGCTTGCATCCCTGCAGGTAGATGCGGAAAGGGCGGAGATTGCATCGCGCTTCTCGGAGTCCAGCACCCTGTACGTGCTTGAAGGCTGGATACTTGCAGAGAGATTCGGAAAGCTGGATGGGATTGTACGGGGATATTCCGGAAAGGCAGTACTGCAGGATGTTCCGTTTGGCCATGGAGAGCTGCCGCCCACCGTGCTCGACAACCCAAAGGCGGCGGGCCCGTTTGAGTTCCTTACCGAAAGCTATTCGCTTCCCAATTACTTTGAGCTTGACCCCACCCTTCCATACATGATAGGGCTTCCCATCCTGTACGGGATGATTGTGGGCGATTTCTTTTACGGCATAATATCAATACTGCTGGGCTATTTCCTGATGCAGAAGTTCAGGAAAAGCTACACCATGTACAATGTTTCCAGAATCTGGTTTTACTCCGGATTCGTCACCCTGATATTCGGTGTGATTTATGACGAGTGGGGCGGATTCACCCACCAGATGCTTCTGAACTGGCTGGGCTCATGGATAGGAATGAAGGAGGTGCTGAGCCAGCCGCTTTACACCGGATTTCTCAGGATGCAGAATATACTTACCCTCGTTGGCATGACCGCATTCGTGGGAATGCTCCACCTTGGTGCAGGCTTTGCCCTGGGAGCTGTAAACGAATGGAGGCACAACAGGAAGCATGCGATTGCAAAGATTGCCTGGATTGGGGTGGAGCTGGGAATCCTGCTCACCCTGCTTCCGGTGATTGGGCTGGTCGCCGAGCCTGCTTTGCTCCAGGCCGGGCTGGTGCTTCTGGGAATATCAGTGATAGCCCTGGCAGCGACCGAAGGCATCCTGGGAATCATAGAACTTCCCGGTCTTCTGGGAAACATACTGTCCTATACCCGTATTGCGGCAATAGGAATCGTGGGAATAGTAATTGCGGAATTCCTTCTCAACCAGTTCCTGATTCCAAGCCCGGAGCAGGGGCTTCTGGCAATAGCACTTATTCCAATATTCCTGGTGCTCCATGTTGCAAATGCATTTCTTGCGATGTTTGAATCCCTGGTGCAGGGGGGCAGGCTCAACATTGTGGAGTTCAGGTCAAAATTCCTTCATGGTGGCGGGGAGACATTCTCTCCCTTCGCGTTGAAAAAAGATTGAGGTGAAAATGAAATGGCAGATCCAGTAAGCGGACCGTTTTTGACGGCCGAAGGAGCAATGGCTATTGGAGCCGGTATGGCTATGGGGCTCAGCGCCTTTGCAGCAGCATGGTCCCAGGGAACCCTGGGCTCGTCCGCAATGGGCGTAGTGGCGGAAAGGCCCGAGTTCGAAAAGAACATCCTGATATATATTGTGCTTCCGGAAGTTCTGGCTGTGTTCGGTTTCCTTGTGGCAGTGCTTCTATGGCTTAATTCAGCACCAGCAGCGCACTAAAGGTGCTTAAGATGGAGATAGAGAAACTAAAGGGTTCTCTTCTCTCCGAGGCCGAAGCTGAAGCCGAGAAGATAGTGGGAACAGCACAGGCAGATGCCAAAGCGATGCTCTCCACAGAGAGGGCAAAGCTTTCTGCCCTCAGGGAAAAGGCTGAAGAGGAAGTAGAAAAAACCCTGGAGGAGCAGCGCAATGAGCGCATTGCCTGGGCGCGCCTCGAAGCGAAGCGCGTGCTAGCGGAAGCAAGGGAGGACACAATAGCCGGCGTCATCGACCAGTTCTTTCAGGAGCTGAAGAATGTGAGGAAAAGCGCAGACTACAAAAAGCTGCTCAAGGAGTCTGTGCCTTCCGCTGCAAAGGAGCTGGGAAAAGGCTCTGTTGTGCACGTGGTGAAGGGCGACAAGGCAAAGCTGCCGAAAATCACCGGCGCAAAGGTAAAGGAAGACCTGAAGGGCCTGGGAGGGGCGCTTGTGGAAAGTCCCGGCGGCAGCATAAGGATTGACCTTACGCTGGAAACGCTCTTTGAAAGCAGGCGCGACGAGCTCAGGAAGAGCATTTCAGACAAGCTTTTCGGAGGAAAATGAGATGAATGGTTTTCTGGGCAGCCTTAAGCTGCCCCGGATAGAGAGCCGTGCCCTGAAGTACGGGTATTCCAATGCAAGGGTAAAGGCAATGAAAGGCCTTCTGCTCAGGCAGAGTACCCTGGACGAGCTTATCCGGGTGAGCAGCATCAGTGCCATGGTGGAGGTCCTGCAGAGGACCGGGTACAAGAACGACCTTGGCGAGGCCTCGGTATACCATTCCGGCTCGGACATCATTGAGATGGCCGCCTCCCTGAACTTTGCCAGGGTTGTGAAAAAGCTGCTTCGCGTGACCCCGGATGGGGACAGGCCTCTGGTGGAGGCCCTGCTCATGAAATGGGACCTTCTCAACCTGAAGACCATGATGCATGCCAAGAAAATGGGCAGGGGCTATGGCGATATCAAGCACCAGCTGTTCTCAGTAGGGGGGCTGACCGATGATGATTTCAAGAGAATTATGAAGGCCGAGGAAAGCGAAATACTCAGGGAGATAAAGAGGACAACCCTTGGAGAGAAGATGCTTTCCGCAAGCACCGAGCAGTTCAGCAGGACCATGTGGGAGACTTTCAACAATGCCCTGAAGAACCTGGACACGTTCACCCAGACCGAGACCATCATAGATGCCTACAGCTACATGCTGATGGAAAAGGCATTGGGCGAAACCGGAGGGGATGTCGCCTTCTATGTCCGGGATTTGCTCAGGATGGAGATTGACGAGAAGAACATAATGATTATAGAGCGGCTCAAAAAATACGGTGCAGACAAGAAGAGAATAAAGGAAACGCTAATCAGGGGAGGCACCCTGGGCAGAAGGATGCTGGACCGCATCATAGAGGCAAAGGACCTGCAGGCCGTGGTGAAGCTCATCCGCCCCAAGTTCAGGCATCTGGAGCTCGGGGAAGGGGAGATAAGCCTGACCGACCTGGAGATTGCCCTGGAGAAATCCATTGCGGCCCGTAAAGTACTGGCCTTTCACCGGGTGAACCTGTCTGTTGGCGTAATCACCGGGTTCCTGCTGCTGAAGGAGGAGGAGATGAGCAACCTCAGAAAGATTGCCAAGGCCAAGGAGTTCGGCATTCCTGAAGAGGATGTCAGGAAAATGCTGGTGATAGTATGAAGGCCAAGATAGCAGTTGTTGCGGACGCGCCCCTTGTGATGGGATTCAGGCTTGCCGGCCTGGAGCACTATGAGATTGTGGAGGAGGAAAACTACCAGCAGAAGCTTGAGGAGTACCTCGGCAAAGAGGAATACGGAATCATAATCACAAATGAAAGGATGCTGAAGGGCATTGACTGGAGGCTTAAGAAAAAGCTTGACAGCATAGCCTACCCTGTTATCATACCGCTTCCGGACCAGGCCGGAGGAAGCGGGGAAGGGGATGAGATAAGGGGGCTTATCAAGAGGGCCCTCGGCTTTGACCTGGGAGCAAAGGAATAGGAGGAGATGATGATGGCAAAAAAAGGAAGGATAGTAAGAATCAGCGGGCCCGTCGTGGAAGCCAAGCTTCCCGATGCAAAGCTTTATGACGTTGTCCATGTGGGCGAGGCAGGGCTGCTGGGCGAGATTATCAAGATTGTGGGGGACATCTCAGTCATCCAGGTCTATGAAGACACCTCCGGGCTGAAGCCCGGAGAAGAGGCAGCTTCCACCGGAGAGCCCCTTTCTGTAGAGCTCGGGCCGGGGCTGCTGGAAAGCATTTACGACGGAATCCAGAGGCCGCTCAAGGTAATAGAAGAAAAGTCACAGGGCGCCTACATAGCCAGAGGCATAGTGGTAAATGCACTGGACAGGAAAAAGAAATGGGACTTCAAGGCGACTGCAAAGAAAGGAGACAAGATAAAGGCGGGAGACATCATTGGAACAGTCCAGGAAACCGAGCTGATTGAGCACCGGATAATGAGCCCGGTGGAAGGAAAGATTGAGAGCATCAAGTCCGGCAAATACACTATTGAAGACGTGGTTGCAACCGTTGCATCGCACAAGGGAAAAAAGGAGCAGGTGAAGCTCTACCAGAAATGGTTTGTAAGAAAATCAAGGCCGGTTATTGAAAAGTTCCCGCCGAATATTCCCCTGGTAACAGGGCAGAGAATCATCGACACGTTCTTCCCGATTGCAAAGGGAGGCACCGCATGCATCCCCGGGCCGTTCGGGTCAGGAAAGACGGTTACCCAGCAGTCCCTTGCCAAGTATTCGGACACAAGGATAGTTGTTTACATAGGATGCGGGGAGCGTGGAAACGAGATGACCGAGGTGCTCAAGGAGTTCCCCCACCTGGAGGACCCCAATACCGGAAAGCCGCTTATGCAGAGGACAGTGCTGATAGCAAACACATCCAACATGCCGGTGGCCGCCCGTGAGGCAAGCATCTACACAGGGGTTACGATTGCGGAATACTTCCGGGACATGGGGTATGACGTTGCCCTGATGGCGGACAGCACCTCCAGGTGGGCAGAGGCCATGCGTGAAATAGGCGGCCGCCTTGAGGAGATGCCCGGTGAGGAGGGGTACCCTGCCTACCTGGCAAGAAGGCTGGCCGAGTTCTATGAAAGGGCCGGAAGGGTGAGGTGCCAGAGCTCCAGGGAAAGGTACGGCTCGGTGTCAATTATCGGCGCGGTTTCCCCGCCCGGAGGTGACCTTTCCGAGCCGGTTTCCCAGAACACCCTGCGTGTCACCAAGGTATTCCTTGCGCTGGATGCGCCCCTTGCCTACCGCAGGCACTTCCCGGCCATCAACTGGCTGAAGAGCTATTCCCTTTATCCCGACAACCTGGAAGACTGGTTCACAAAGAATGTGTCTTCCGACTTTCTGGACCAGGTGAATACATCCATGAGCCTGCTCCAGAAGGAGGCGGAGCTGGAAGAAGTGGTTCAGCTGGTAGGGCCGGATGCGCTTCCGGAAAAGGAGCAGGCAATCCTGCTGATAACCAAGATGCTCAGGGAGGACTTCCTTCAGCAGAACGCATTCAGCGATGTTGATGCAAGATGCGAAATGGACAAGCAGTATGAGATGCTCAAGACGATTCTGCAATTCCATGAAAAGACCAAGGACGCCCTTGACCTGGGCATCCAGCTCAAGAGGATTCAGGAGCTTCCGGAAATAGGAAAGATAGGAAGGATGAAGGAGATGGCTGATGTAAAGGATGTGAAAAATCTCCAGAAGGAGATTGGCAGCAGCTTTGACTCTCTTTCCAAAGGGTGATTGTCATGAAGGAATACAAAACAGTAACTGAAATCGCAGGACCGCTGGTCTTTGTTTCCGATGTCAGCGGAGTGGGATACAACGAAATCGTTGAAATCATGACCCCGGACGGGGAAAAAAGAAAGGGGCAGGTGCTTGATGTAGGCCACAATGTTGCGGTGGTCCAGGTATTCGGCTCCACCACAGGAATAGGCACCGAGAAGACCATAGTAAGGTTCCTGGGAGAGACGATGAAGCTGGGGCTCAGCCCGGAGATGCTCGGAAGGGTGTTCAACGGACTTGGCGAGCCCAGGGACAAGGGGCCCAGGATTATCCCCAAGGAAAAGATTGACATCACCGGGCTTCCGATAAACCCCTATTCGCGTGAATCGCCCAATGAGTTCATCCAGACCGGGGTGTCAACAATAGACGGCACCAACACACTGGTCAGGGGCCAGAAGCTGCCCCTGTTTTCAGGTGCAGGGCTTCCCCACAACCAGCTTGCGGTGCAGATTGCAAGGCAGGCAAAGGTCCTGGGAACCGGGGAGAAGTTCGCGGTTGTGTTTGCGGCAATCGGAATCACCCACGAGGAGGCGTCGTTCTTCATGAAAGACTTTGAAAAGACCGGCGCACTGGAGAACGCGGTGCTGTTCCTGAACCTTGCGGACGACCCTTCGGTTGAGCGTATCATTACGCCGCGCCTTGCACTTACCACTGCAGAGTACCTTGCCTATGAGCAGGACATGCATGTGCTCACCCTTATCACTGACATGACCAACTACTGCGAGGCTTTGCGTGAGATTTCATCCGCACGGCAGGAGGTTCCGGGAAGAAGGGGCTACCCCGGCTACATGTACACCGACCTTTCCATGATTTATGAAAGGGCAGGAAGGGTGAAGGGAAGCAAGGGCTCGGTCACCCAGATTCCGGTGCTCACCATGCCCGGAGACGACAAGACCCACCCCATTCCCGACCTTACCGGATACATTACCGAGGGCCAGATTCTGCTGAGCAGGGACATCCACAGGAAGAATATCTATCCGCCGGTGGACGTACTGCCTTCGCTTTCCAGGCTGATGAATGCAGGAATCGGCGATGAGAAGACAAGGGAGGACCACAAGGGTGTTTCCGACCAGCTCTATGCCGCCTATGCAACCGGAAGGGACCTGAGAAGCCTGAGCGCGGTTGTGGGTGAGGAGGCGCTTTCAGCCACTGACCGGAAGTACCTCCAGCTTGCCGATGAGTTCGAGAAACAGTTCGTGCAGCAGGGCTCCTATGAGAACAGGGAAATAGAAAAAACGCTGTCAATAGGGTGGGACCTGCTTTCAATACTGCCCGAGGAAGAGCTCAAAAGGGTAAAGCAGAAGCACATTGACAGGTACCTTAGGAAAAAGGAGTGAAGAAAAATGGCTGTGGACGTTGTCCCCACAAGGATGGAACTGATAAAGACCAAGGATAGAATAAAGCTGGCCAGAAAGGGGCACAAGCTTTTGAAGCAGAAAAGGGACGCTCTTATCCTTGAGTTCTTTAAAATCATGAAAAAGGCAAAGGACCTCAGGGGGCAGCTCGCAGCAAAGATGGGAGAGGGCTACCAGTCCCTGGCCCTTGCCGAGACCTACCATCCCCTGCAGGAAATCGGCAAGGTATCCCTGGACCTCAGGAAGGACATTGAAGTGGACATTGAGGTCAGGAATGTGATGGGAGTAAATATACCGAACATAACCGCGGATGTGGACACCACCCATTTCCTGGAGGTGCCAACCTATTCGGTGGCAGGAACCTCGGCCAAGATTGACGCAGCAGTGGAGGACTTTACCGAGATACTCGGCATGGTAATCAAGCTTGCCGAGACCGAGACTGCAATGAAGAGGCTTATCCTGGAAATTGAAAAGACCAAGAGAAGGGTAAATGCACTGGAGTATGTCCTTATTCCAAGGCTGGAGCAGCAGAAAAGGAACATTTCATTCCAGCTGGAGGAAATGGAAAGGGACAGCTTTGTATCCCTGAAGACAATCAAGAGGAAGCTTGAGAAAGAGAAGCAGGCTGCCTAGTGGACAGGGCCCATCTCTTTGCAGTTTCCCGCAGGGTGGATGTGCTCCTGCATAACCGCAGCCAGTCCCATGTACTGCTGATAAATTAGCATGCAGGCATGGTCGCTTATTGTATCGGAAAGCTGCTGGAGGTCAACTTCAAGGTGGTTCAGCGCATTGCCGAGCTCACCCTTTAGCTCATCGCAGAAAATAGCCCCTCCTGCCATCCGGCTGTGGCAGAGCGGGCAGGTGAGCCCGTGCACGTATTCTTTTTCAAAAATCGCCCTGATGCTCTGGAATGAAGTATTGAACACTGCTTGTGCAGATTTGCATCCGTGCCCTGCCTCTTCCAGCGTCCAGTCCGTAATTCCCTCATACAAAAGATGGCCGATTGAAATTGCCCTCAGCCTTCCTTCATCTTCAAAGGCAGGCGGCCGGCTGCCCATGTCTTCCATAAGCTCAACCGCTCCTCCCAGCGCTGCCTTTATTTTCAAGAGGGAAAGCAGCGCCCGGTCGTCAAGAACTTCAATGGCGGAAGACCTCCACTGGGATACCGGAGATATTACGTATGGAGGGACCAGGGTTGCTATCACCGGTCCGGATTCGGGAAGAATGATGCAGGGGCTGGAAAGCGGCGAAGAGTCGCCAATCAGACTCATTGCAAACCGCACCGAAGGGCTTTCGTGGTCCAGGTGCATGAACCCGTAGTGTGCCTCCACGCCCAGGTTTCTCATGACCGCCATTGAGAGGAGAGTCAGCTCCTGGAGGTCTGCCGCCCTTACCGGCCCCAGCTCGCCTGCCTTCCTCTCTGTGCAGGCAACCCCGCCGGCATCCAGTGCATTGCAGCTGGACCCCACCGCAAACGGAATGTCAAGCCAGGAGTGCTCGCTGCTGGGAAGGTTGGAGGGCATCATGGTTGCCAGGGTGGCCTGCACCGGGTGGGAGTTTTTGATTATTTTCATCCTGTCTTTTACACTGCCGGTTATCTCGTTTATCCTTCCCCTGCGGTCCGAGCACGCTCCGTCAAGCATAAGGGACTGGCCCTCAAGCTCGTCCCGGAGTTTCCGGAACTGGGCTGCAACTGCCCGTTTTCTCTCTACCGGCTTCAGGAATACTGACTTGCCCATTAGTGTTATTCCAAATGGAAATTTATTTAAATTATTAATCTACACGTACGGCAACTTTTTAACCTGATTGCGCCAGATAAACTGCATGGCAAGAGGCGGAAATGCAGTTGTAAGGGGAAAAAGGATGGGCTCCACCGGAAGGCATGCAGGGGAAATCTGCAAAAGCATCAAGGGCAGGTGCCCCCTGATGGACTGCCCGGGGGCTCACGCATTTCCATAGGAAAGGCTCCTCCGGCCGGGAAAGCAATTGATTTATAAACATTTTATACGACAATTAACCAGGAGGAGGCCAGAAATGAAAAGAAAAAAACAGACAGCCAGAGACACGGATGCACAACGAACCACCCTGCCTGCCATCCTTAGAAAGCACGGTGTTCTTCCGCCTGAAAAGTTTGTACCGCTGTGGCAGCCGGAAAAACAGCCTGAAAAGGATGAAGAGATAAAGGTGAGGGTCGTTAAGCTGCATTTCCAGGATAAGCGCTAGTTCTGCATTGACTTAAGCTCAATGCATTCCGATTCAGGATGGATGTGGAACAGAATCATGTCAATCATTGCGGTATAATAGGCGAAGCTGGGATAGTCCGGCTCTCCGGAAAGTACCTTTTCAGCGCCTTCCGCCACGCCCATTCCGGGTTTCTTGTAAAGGAAGTCGAACAGCTTCTCCCTTGAGCCTTCAGAGAGCAGGCAGTTGGCAGCGTCAAGGGCGTGCTTGTCCACTGAAGTGATGTCAAACACATACCTGTCCTCGGCAATCTCCCTTATGCTGGTGAACCTTGGCTGGTCCCCCGCCAGGCTGAACATGGTGTCGATTGTTTTCATGACATCGTGCCTTTTCCACAGCATGGCGCCTTCATAAATGAGGTGGCCCATTTCCATGGCCTTGAGGTGCCCGGTCAGGGCTACGACGGCATAATCCCTGAACATTGCATCATAAAGCAGGGAGGTTCGCAGCCTTCTGGCCTGCCTGAGCCTGAGAATTGCGGACACCGCATCATCGTCTAGTATCTCCACCGCATTCCCGCTGATGCTGTTGGGATACTTCAGTTTGAAAGGATGCTGCAGGCTGTGGATTCCGGTCCCATCACCCTGCACCACAAAGCAGGGAAGGGGAATCTCAAAGGGCACTCCGGAAAAAGATGAAACCTGCTGCCGCAGTGTTGCGGGGCAGATGCCTTCGTCATAATGAAGGTATGCATAATGGGTGGGCACCCCAAGCCTGCGCATTACCGACACCGCCAGAAGATTCAGGTCCTGCAGGGATGCAGGGATTGCTGCTGCAGACTTGTAGTCCACCGGCTCAATGAGGGGTATGTCGCCCGCGCAACCTACCGGGAAAGGCTCAAGCCCCAGCTCGTCAAGGATGAATGGAACCTCCAGCCACGAGCGGAAGCTTGTTCTCATGTTCTGGGGAGCTACCGTGGAAACCACTGTTTCCGCCGGCCTGTTTATTTTGCAGAAGTGCATCCTTTTTCTCACATGCTCGGCTATTGATTCCACCGATAAGCGCCGGTCGGAGAAGGGCCCTTCCACCGAAAGGCCTGTGCCTTTGAAATCCTTGGAGAATCTTCTGAACTGGGCCCGGACGGCATCAGTGTTTCTGGAATTTACAATAAATAGAGACCTTCCCATGGAAGAGTATTGTTGCAAAAGTTATAAAAAATTGATTATTCCGAGAATTCCTCGGTTGTGTATACCCTGAACTTGACTCCGGGCTCTTTCCAGGCTTCGGGGAAAAGGCCTGCCTTCATGCTCAGGTGCCTTAGGAATTCCTGCTTGTCAGGAATTTCCTTCCAGACTGCCGGAAGGAAGGTTGCCCGGTGAATGCCTCTTTCCATTATCAGGCCATGCTCGTTGGGGATAAGCTTTTTCAGAAGCTCCTCCGGCCCGGAAGCCTCCAGCGGCTCGGGCCTGGAAAGCACGGAGATGCTGATTCTGGTCCCCTGGAATTCCGACTTGGTGAGCATGGTGAACCTGGGGTCTCCGAATGCGGATGCCAAAGCGTTTTCCACCACGTCCTCCACCAGGGGGCGGTGGGCTTTCAGGGTGCCTATGCAGCCCCTCAGCTTGTCGTCGTAATAAAGGGTCACAAAGCATGCCCCGTCCCCGATGAGGTCCGGGGAAGGAACGGAAGCGGGGTCCGGCTGCAGCTTTTCCCCGGTCTCCAGGTAATGGTTTATCGCTTTTCTTGCAATCTTAAGCAGATATTTCTTTGATTCTGAGCTCAGCATCATAATCCCTCGAAAAATGCGTAGCAGCCGTAGCCGACCACTCTGTCCTTTGGCCCTGCGGTATCCCCGGAATTGCGGTAGTCAAGCAGCTTTCCCCCCCATTTCATCTTTTTTGCAAGGTGCATCAGCACCAGGATGGGAATCTTTCCGCAGGCATCGCCGCTTTCCTTGAACCTTTCGGTCTGCAGGGCGGGAACGGTTTCATTGGCCACGCTGTCCAGCCTGACTGCAGTATTGTAGTCATTGTAATGGCTCAGGTCAGAGCTTGCGATGACTATGCTGTTTTCATCAAGGTGTTTTGAAAGCTCGTCCGCAAGCACCATGGGCACAGCATCAGAGACAAGCAGTGGGTATAAGGTAAAATCGCCAAGCACCTCCTGCAGGAAAGGCACCTGGACCTCCAGGGAATGCTCCTGGGAATGGGCCCTTTCATTCACCGTGAAAAGCTCCTTGTTTTCAGCATTCTTACGGATGCTTCCTACATCCACCTCTCCAAGCGGAGTCTTCCATTTTTCCGCCCCTGATTCCACTGCCCCGAAAAATGCGCCGTAATGCGAAGGCCCAAGAAGAAACACCTTTTTTATCTGGCGGGAATAGCCGGAGAGAAGTTTGTATCCATATGCGGCAACCGGCCCGGAGTATACATATCCGGCATGGGGCTCCACCAGCCCCCGGGGCATGCCTTCAGCTTCAACTTCTGCATCTTCCAGCATCTTTTCTATCATTTCCCTTAGCTCTTCAGGATCAGCAGGATAGAATGCACCTGCCACGGCAGGCTGTCTTATCATATCCCTGAATGGAACTGAAGCTTTTTTATCTCTATTCCCATACCCCGCTTATTTCCTTTCCGCAGAATCTGCATTTCCCGTCCTGGATATTGTTTTCACTTATTGCAAACCCTGTTCTCGTGACAAGCGGCTTTCCGCATTCAGGGCAGGATGTTTTTTCATAGTCTGCATAAGAGAACGGAAGGTTGCCGCAGTAGACGTACTTCAGGCCCGCCTGCTTTCCGATTTCCCTGGCCCTGACCAGTGTTTCCGGAGAAGTGCGGGACTTGTCCATCATCTTGTACGCAGGGGTGAACGCGGTAACATGCCAGGGCATCTCAGGGTCCACACTGCAAAGAAACTCTGCTATCTGCTTAAGCTCTTCATCGCTGTCGTTTTCCCCGGGGATTACAAGGGTGGTCACCTCTGTCCATATCCCCATGCCATTGGCAATCCTTATGGATTCCTTCACCGGCTCCAGCCTTCCGTTGCATATCTCCCGGTAGAACTCATCCGTGTAGGCCTTGAGGTCTATATTGGCTGCATGGATGTAGCCGTCCAGGCGCTCCCAGCATTCCTTTGTCTCATAGCCGTTGGTGACATAGACGCCCTTCATGCCCTTTTTCCGGGCAATCTCCATCACATCCAGGGCATACTCAGTGAAGATGGTTGGCTCGTTGTAGGTGAATGCAATGGATTTGCAGTTTTCCCTTTCCGCGGCACTGACCACATCCTCCGGCATCCGGGTGGAGCACTTTTCCACAATGCCGGCAAAATATTCCCTCCATTTCTCAGGATTTTTTTCCTTGGCGTCATGAGGCGCCTGGGATATGTCCCAGTTCTGGCAGTGCTTGCAGGAAAAATTGCAGCCATACGTGCCTATGGAAAAGCTGGAGCTTCCCGGAAGGAAATGGAAAAGCGGCTTTTTTTCAATAGGGTCGGCCCACACAGCGCAGGGCTTGCCGTAGACCACCAGGTCGAACTCTCCGCCCTTGTTGGCGCGCACTCCGCAGATGCCAACCCGGCCTTCCGGAATTTTGCACCGGTGGTTGCATGCATAGCATTCAATGTACTTCTCCTGTTTTTTTACAAGGGGCTCGGCTTTCATGCAGGGATAGCTCAGGGCACAATTAAAAAAATAGCGAATCAGAGCAGGTCCTTTACCCTGTCGGAAGGGGATATCTTCCTCATCAGGACCATGCCCTCCGCAAGCTTCTCAAATCCCTTTTCCCGGAACTGTTCCAGCTTCTTCTTCAGATGGGGCGGCAGTTTTGTGTAGCACTCCAGCTTTTCCGGCTCAAAGAATTTCAGCTCCAGGGAGCCGGTCTCGGGGTTGCAGGCTTTCAGCTCCTTGTTGGACAGGACTGCAAATGTCCAGAGGCCGTCAAAGGATTTGACATAGGCAAGCCCCGGCTTGTGGAATGGAAACATCTTTGAAAGCCGGGAGTAAATCTTGAGGCCCACGAAATATGGGTAGGATGAATCCTCGCAATGGGTGGCAAGGATGCCGTCCTCCTTTAGCAGGCCTGCGAATTTTTTTATTGTGCCTTCGGAATAAAGCTCTGCTCCGGGACCATAGGGGTCCACCAGGTCCATGATGATAACGTCGTACTTGTCCTTGCAGTATTCCGCAAATTTCATTGCATCGTCTGATATGATTTTTACCCTGGGGTCCTGGAAGCTCTGGCTGGTCTCTTCGGCAAAGTGCTTTTTGCAGAGCTCCACCACCCTTTCGTCCAGGTCCACAATGGTGATTTCCTTGGCGCTTCTGTATTTCAGTGCCTCCCGGGCAAGGAAGCCGTCCCCTCCGCCCAGGACCAGTATGCGTTCGGGCTTAGGGTGGTGGACAAAAGGAAGGTGTACCACCATCTCATGGTATATGAATTCATCTGCGGTGTAGAACTGTATTGTTCCATCAAGAATCAGGGCTTTGTTTCCGTCCGCGGTCCGGACGATGTCAATTTCCTGGTAGTCGCTTTTTTCAGATACGACTACCTCGTGAGGGGAAAAAATACGATAATAGAAATTATTCAGCTTTTCGAAGAACGCCTCTGTCAAACCGCATCACCTTTTTTTCAGTGGCGCCCATGGCTTCAAGGAACGCATCCATGGCTTTGACAGGGTCGCCCTCATTTCCGCAGGAGAATACATCAACCGCGAAATAGCCGTGCTCAGGCCAGGTATGAACAGAAAAGTGAGATTCCTGCAGCACCAGTATGGCACTGATGCCGTGTGGCTCAAAGCGGTGGACATCAGCATCAAGGATGTTTAGCTTCCCCGCCTCCGCGGCCTTGCTCATGGCTTCTCTCAGGAACTCAGGGTCATTCAGCTTTTCGTAAGTTGAGTGAGCGTCAGCTATTACCAGTTTCCCCAGTGACTCCCTAACGGCAAGAGCTTCAGCAATAGCTCTCGGGCTTTTTTCTTTCACAATTCGGTCCATGTCTCATTTTCTTCATGCAAAAAATTTAAATAAGTATCAAATTTTTTCAACCATGGTGGAAGGCTGTTAATTCCTCCTGTTGAATATCATCCATGGCATTTAGACAGAGGGCTCCTAAGGCAGCTGAGCAGACAGTAACCCTGGCTGCACACCAGGAAGAGCAGATTGGGCAAATGGCAGACCCGGGCTTCCTGGTCAGATTCATAACCAGCATCCGGTTCCCTGAAGGCAGCGGGAGAGGCCCGGTTTCGTGCCGGAACTTTCCCATGGCACTGCTGAAGAATCAAGGGCAGCAGATCTGAAAATGGATTGAATTCAGCATTCCGCGAAGGAAGAGAAGGCGATTTTTCAACCGAAAGGCTGGTTGAAGGTCTTGTAGATTTTGAATGGCAGAGAGGAAGAATGTGCACATCAGACACATTCGCAGGTGAGCTGACAACTACAGGGCTTAGAAGGGAAGCAGAAGGGATTGGTGCCGATGCAGACAATCTGATTCACGCGGTGAGAATGTAATGCACTTTTCTCTGAAAGAAACCCAGAACTTGCGGGCAGCGCCCTTGAATATGCCAGCAGGGGAAACTGCATGATTTCGGTTTTTTCCGCATAAAAGGCAGAACCGTTTAAATTATTCATTGCAGATGCCAGAACAGGTGATTTTATGGCTGAAAAAACCGGAAGTATGATTGTGGCTGCAGCGCTGCTGCTCGCCCTTGGGGTGGTGGCAGGCTCCTATCTGCTGTCCCAGGCTGATTATTCTCCTGAAGTGAATGTCTCCGACATTACTTCAACTCCCAATGTCTATGTATCCAGCAACCCCCCTGAGCATGTGATTACTGCATCGGCAACGGTGTACGAAAAGGTTGCCCCGGACCTGCTGGCGATACGGCTCCGGGTACAGACCCAGGATACCGATGCCAAGGATTCCCAGGAAAGGAATGCAGAGGTCATGTCCGAGCTCCGGGACGAGCTTGAGGGCCTTGGGGTGCCGGAGGATGAAATCCAGAGCAGCGGCTACCGCGTGGAAGTGGTAAGGGAAAGCGAATACGTATGCAACAAGGAGGGGTACAACTGCCATTATGAATATGAGGTTGTGGGCTACCGGACGGTGCACTCCCTTGCCCTGAGCATGACCGACCTTGACAAGGGAGGTGATGTGCTGGATGCGGCAACCGGGGTAGGAGTCAATGAAACCTTTGTGGACTCAATTGATTTCACCCTCCAGAGAGATACCAGGGAAGAGCTCGAGAAAGAGCTTCTGGAGGATGCTTCATCAGCCGCAAAGGAAAAGGCTGGGAAAATAGCTGCGGGCCTTGGAGAGACCCTGGGCAAGGCAGTGAGCGCAAGCGAATCCGTCTATTACCCGTATTCCTACGGATACCGGGGCTATGACATGGCCATGCCCATGGCAGAAGCAGGAGCGCCCCCCACCGAGCTGTCTCCCGGCGAGATGGAAGTGAGCGCCACCGTGAATGCGGGCTTTGAGATTGGCTAGCTTTTTATTATTTCTTTTCCTTTTTCTTTTATGAACTGGCGCCCCCATGCTGTCATAGGCGGAACCCTAGCTTTAGCCGTATTGTATTTTCTGGGAACCGGGGACGTTATAGAGCTTATTGTGATAGCCTTTTTCGGCGCAATGGCCGCGCTTGTTCCGGACATTGACCACCATGCAAGCAAGGGAAAGGAAATCCTTGACCTTGCCTTTATTTCAGTTGCGTTTTTCCTGGTGTACTTTTCCAACTGCGGAAGCGGCATCTGCATACCGAACATTGATGCGGTTTCCAGGATGGCCCTGATATTCTTTGCGTTCCTGGGGGTTTATTTCCTGTTCTTCAGGTTCTTCAAGCCGGCCCACCGCGGGGTCACCCATACCCTTGCCGCATGCGCGGCCTTCGGAATCCTTGCCTTTCTGTTCACCGGCGAGAAGCTGGGGGTTGCGGGGTTCCTTGGCTACTTTTCCCATCTTGCCGCGGACCAGCATATCAAGCTTATTTGAAAGGAAGAATTGCTTTTTCTTGGAGTATCAGAAACTGGCTTCTTTCTTTAATTCGCAGCGGATGTCCACCGATTTTTCCATCCTGCTTTCAATGATGCCGTTTTTGTTGAATGTGTAGAGCGTGACATTGCAGCGGTACATCTGGGGATTGGTGTAGGCATTGGCATACACCCTCACTGCCTTCTCCAGAAACTCCTTGCCTTCAACAATGCCAACCCTTACCCTTCCTTTTCTCAGCTCGGTGTTGGGGGCAAGGGAGACGTGCTCGGGAATGCTTATGTCCGCTTCGCTCCATACCGGATGCTCCCCGGAATTCTCCACCCTTATTATAAGCTGCACATGGCTGGAGGAATAGCCGAAAAGAACATCAGGGTGATATCTGAGGCTAAGGTTTACCATGAAGATAACCGCTGTTAAATCCACAAACATACTTATAATATTTGTCATAGAAATCACTCCATGATTCCGGAGTCCAGACTGATACAGTCAGAGCTGACAATCAGGGGGCTCACCCTTCCTGATGATGTCCTTCTGGCGCGGAAGTCGCTGCTCAGGTGGGTGGCGCTTTCCCTGGGCATGGTATCGCCCAATGAAAGCAGGACCCTGCTTCTGGACATACTGGATGTCCTTTTTGAGTTCAGTGCAAAAAATGAAAGCCCCACCACCAGGGACATCCTTGCCAGGCTGGAGCAGAAGACAAAAAAGGGGCCGAATCCCAAGGCTGTCTACTACCACCTTCAGAAGCTTAAAGACAACGGCATTATCAGCAGGAAAAAGGGAAGGTACGTCCTCGGAGACGGGGAGGAAAGCAGCCTGAAGGAGATTTTCCGGAAGACATATCTCAGAAAGACAGAGAACGCCTTTTCCAGGATAGGAAAGGCGCTGGACAAGCTGGAAAACGGATACAAGAAGGTGTGAAGATGGGCAAGTTTTCAGGATTCTACAGGCTCAGCCCAGAAGAAAGGCTGAGGCTGGTCAAGCAGGAAAGGAGCCTTACCGGTGATGAAACAAAGGTTCTCACCGACAGCGGTGCTCTTGAGATGGGGAAGGCTGACCGGGCCATAGAGAATGTCATCGGGGCGGTGCACCTGCCCTTGGGAATTGCAACCAATTTTGTGATAAACGGAAAGGAAACCCTGGTGCCCATGGCAGTGGAGGAGCCATCGGTAGTTGCTGCAGCCTCCCGGGCTGCAAAACAAACCCTTCCCGACGGCTTCAAAGCAGAGGCAGATGAATCCATAATGATAGGCCAGGTGCAGATAACCGGGATAGAGGACATAAACACATCCCTGAAGAACCTGGAAGTCAACAAAAAGGAGGTCCTGAACAAGGCCTCGGAATACATGAAGCACGTGGAGCAGTACGGATGCGGGGCGAGGGACTTTGGGGCAAAGGCAGTCCAGACTGACCGCGGTGCAATGATAATCGTCAATTTCCACATAAATGTGGGCAATGCCCAGGGAGCCAACATGGTCAACACCACCCTGGAAGGCGTTTCGCCCATCCTGGAGCAGCTGACTGAAGGGAAGGCAAAGCTCAGGATTGTGAGCAACCTTGCCAGCGAGCGGAAGGCAAAGGCATCCGCAGTCTGGAAAAAGGAGCTGGTGGGCAAGGCAGCCATTGAGGGCGTTCTTGATGCCCATGAGTTCGCAAAAAGAGACATCTACCGCTGCTCGACCCACAACAAGGGAATAATGAACGGCATTGATGCAGTCGCTGTTGCCACCGGCAATGACTGGCGCTCGGTGGAGGCCGGGGCCCACACCTTTGCCGCAATGGGCAGGTACCAGCCACTGACCCATTACTACAAAAATGAGAATGGCGACCTGGTTGGGGAGATAGAGCTTCCCCTTGCTGTTGCCACAGTCGGGCCTGCAATAAGCAGCAGCCCCACCGCCGGAACCTCCCTCAAGATAATGGATGTGGGCAGCTCCCAGGAACTGGCCATGGTGATGGCATCTGTGGGGCTCGCAAATAATTTTGCAGCACTTTCCGCGCTGGGCACGGTTGGAATCCAGAAAGGCCACATGAAACTGCACGCAAGAAACATTGCAGCCTATGCCGGGGCCAGGACAAATCAGGAAATAGACCGGGTCGCCGAAATCCTGACCGAGGAAAAGAACTTCAATGTGGAGCGTGCAAAAGAGGTGCTTGAGAGGGTGCGCGAAGAATGATTGAGCTGTACGCAGCCTGCGGCATTCTGGCTTTCACAATAACGTTCATTCTTGCCAAGGTCCTGATCCCCAAGCTCAGGAAGGCAGGCATCACCGGAAAGGACGAGAACAAGGAGGGCGCGCCGGAAATTCCGGAGATGGGGGGAATCTCCATCATTGCCGGGCAGAGTGCCGGGCTTCTCCTGGCAATTTTCTTCAGCTCCTTTTTTGCATTCCAGCTGAACCTCCCCGGCCTGCTGGCCGCAATCATTACCATCTACATCATAGCAGTCATCGGCATCACCGATGACCTGCTGAGCATACCCCAGTGGCTGAAGGCGGTGCTCCCCCTTTTTGCAGCAATCCCGCTTGTAGCGGTGAATGCAGCCGGAAGCACCGTAATAACTGTGCCGCTCATAGGGGCGGTGGACTTCGGAATAATCTACATTTTGGCACTTATTCCCTTGGGCGTTGCGATACCCTCCAACCTTACCAACATGCTTGCAGGATTCAACGGGATGGAAGCGGGAATGGGCGCAGTTATGTTCGGGGCAATGACAATTCTGGCAGTGTCCCATGCATCTCCGGAGATGGCAGTGATGTCGGTTTCCATGCTGGGAGCCCTGCTTGCATTTCTTTTCTTTAACTTCTATCCTGCAAAGCTTTTCCCTGGTGACGTGGGCAACCTGAGCATAGGGACAGTGCTTGCAGCAACCGTGATTATCGGCAACCTTGAGAGTGCGGGGGCGATACTGGCAATACCCTATGTGATTGACTGGTTCGTCAAGCTCTACAAGAAGTTCCCGCACACCTACCAGGAGTTAAGGGATGGCAAGCTCTACCCGAAAGGCGGGAAGATAAAGGGTCTGGTGCACATTGTGATGAAGTCCTTCAACGGAATAACCGAAAGGAGCCTGGTGCTGTTTTTCATAGGGCTGGAAGCCCTGTTTGCAGGAATAGTGCTATTCCTCTACATCTAGGCCGTAAATATAATTCTGGATGCACGAGCATCGCGCAGCCTCCCTTAGCGGAACAGGGGACATCCCCGTCTTTTCATTCTCCAGCTTCAGCCTGAATGCTGATTCCCACACCCTGCCTTCCTTTGTCCTGGCAATGAAAAGGACGCCGTCATCCAGGCTGTGCCCCACGAAATGGGGGTGGGTCAGCCCCCCCATCTTCCGGGAGAGTGCCCCGATGCCATAGGTGTGGGAATGGCGGAAAGAGCCGTTCGAAAGCTGGAAGAATTCAATCCTGGGGGGCCCCGCCTTCTGGGACAATTCGGTAAATCCGATGGGGTCGCGGTGCAATGCTATGAGAAAAAGGCGTTCGCCCTTGTCTGCGAACCTCAGGGAAAATCCGTAGGGCAGGGTATCCTGTGACTCAAGAAGAACGGACTGCACATACCGGTTATCCCGGAATATGTGGATTTTTTCCTGGTAATCGGCAGCAAGTGCATGATAAAGAGGACCGTCACGTATGTACAGGTCGCTGGCAATGCCGGTAAGGCCTTTTTTCTTCATCATCTGCTCGGCCATCGCAAAGGTTGTCCTCCCCTTGCGGAGCCCAAGCTGCCGGGATTCCAGGGTATTCATATTGTCTGCCCTAAGCGGCTCGACCATGACAGTATAGCAGGACATTGTGCCCATTGACACAGCCAGCGCTGCTGCGCAAAGAAATTTTTTCATGATATACCATTAAATAAAACACTTTATAATTCTACTGAGGATAAATCCTGGTTCTGGTTGGTTGCTTTCTTAGGAAAATTCTGTAGCATATGTTTATTTCACAATATCTAGAGAAAAAATACGTAATTTTCACTGTATTTTTGGAAAAACATATAAATATTTCATATTGCATATTATATACGGGTGGTTTGAATGAGAGAGGAGGACGAGGTCAGGCTCATAAGGCGTGTTAAAGGCATCATGGGTGAGCTTGGGATGGTGGCAAGAAAATGCGGGGAAACGGCAGAAAGCCCCTGAATGTGGAGGTAAGGGCTTCTTTCAGGCCAAAGCACTCCGCATTCAGGTGGCTGAGGCTGCATGTCCAGCATCCTGGCTTTGAAAAATACCTACTGTAGGTCGTCAACCAGCTTTATTACCCTGAAAAGCTCGGAAAATCTTTCGTAATCGCTTACCCTTCCTATGTCAAACCACACATCGTCAAAAACGTACGCAGACACTTTCCTGTTTTCAGCAAGCAGGCGGGGTATCACGTTCTTGGCAAAATCCTCTTTTGGCTGAATGTGCTCGAATATCTCCGGCTCAAAAATGTAGATGGCAGTGTTGTAGAGCTTCTCCAGCAGGGGCTTTTCCTGGAATCCTCTGATGCTGCCGTTCTCCACATGAGCTACACCGTATTCCAAAGGAATGGAATCCTTGAACAGGGCAATGGTGGCCGCCGCCCCGCTTTTCTTGTGGTGCTCAAACATGTCGGAAAGGTCCAGGTTGGTAAGATGGTCGCCCATGACCACCGCAAAGGTATCATCAACCTTGTCCTTGTGGGGCAGGATTGAGCCGGCGGTATTCAGCCTCTCCCCTTCCACCGCATACTCTATGTTCATGCCGAATCTGCTGCCGTCCTCAAAATAGGACTGTATCTGCTCGTGCTTGTATCCTACGGTCAGGACCACTTCGTTGTACCCTGCCTTCTTGATGTTCTGCAGCACGTATTCCAGAATCGGCTTGCCTCCCAGCACCAGCATGGGCTTGGGGGTATTGTATGTATAAGGCTTCAGCCTGGTTCCTTCTCCTCCTGCCAATACAAATACTTTCATAAAGAATCACCAAATAATTCCCCAGCAGACTTTTAAAGATGTTAGGACTCAAAAGCCTGAGAATTGTAAGCGGATAAAGATATCATAGTTTGTTCCTCAGATAAGCGTCATAAGCAATTGCACGCATTTCCTCTGGAGTTATTTGTTTATTAGATAAACGTCCAAGCCTATAAAGTCTTAATTTTCTGGGATTCCTGCTAAAGATATGCTCAAGAGAATCATGAAGGGATTTCCGAATGATGGCATACTGTTCGAAATCCGAATTCAACATCGCCATAAAAGCCATCTCTGGATAATTACCATACATGGTTTGTATAAGAAAGGCCCTAAGCTCGTCCCTTTGGCGTGCCAGAGTTTTCGACTTTGGTTCTGGTGCATCAGCACCCCTGTCATAATCGTACTCACCATACCCCCAATCATTATCCCCAGTCATAGTATGATAATGGATACCTTCGTGTATGGTAAGGTCAAAGGCGAGTTTTTCCCGATCAATTTTAGCGCCCAGCTCTGGAAGTTCCGGGAATACCATTAGTCCGCGTCTCACGGCAACGCCTCTCATAAATGCTCCTTGCTCTGGTATGCCCTGTCCTGCCAAGAAAAATACAGGTACATTCGTGGCAGACAACTTTCCATCAAAATACGAAAAAGAGAGGGATGCCTTCCGGGTTATGGGAAACCTGAATAGACAACCAACTGTTCTGATGAGCGCCCCTCTCTTACGTACTTTTGCAGTCCTTATCATCATCCAGGCGTTGTTTTTCATATAGAATGAAAACAGACTGTAAAAAATTTCTTCTGGGTTTTTATTAGCAGAGGCTATATCAAACCCATGGTCATTTAACTTCTTTTTTATCTCCTTAAGAACTACCGGCACTGTTTCTTTTGGTCCTAAAGAGAAGGGACAGGCAGGAGAACCAGTCTTTCTCAATGAAGACTCGACTAGAACATCAACTTCTTTAAAATTGGGCAGGCCAGCATTTAGTTCTTTCATCTCCAATTGAATTTTTGCTGGTGGAATTTTGACTTCTGGTTTTTTAACAACCAGAGTTGAGCTTTCAGCCTTTTTTGGTTGTTCTCCGGTATGTATTCGGCCTGTGTCACATTTTCCAATTTGAGACAAGATTCCTACAGTAGCAGCTAACCCTAAGGACAGCAACAGTTTGCCCGCCGGCCATTTTTTCTTTTTCGGCTCCGGCTGCTTTGGAATTTCTCTAAGCCTTGGTTTTTTTAGTTTCATATTACCTGTTATTACAAATAGTGATAAAAGTTTAAAAGAAATGTGTCTATTAAGAAATCAGAAGATATCCTATAATTGCTCCGGTCAGGGAGCAGATAAAGTTGGTTGTTCCCTTTGTCCCCAGGCCCTGCTCCTCCAGCACACCGAAAAGAGTATCAACTATAGAACCGGCAAGCCCGGCAAAGGCGACAACCAGGGCCTCGGAGGGAGTGAGCCCGAACACAACTATCGCAGAAAGTGCGATTGCGGCAGAGCCGGCAAGGGAGCCGACCGTGCCCATTTTGCTTATTGCCCCGCTGGTTCCGGGCTTCACCTTCTGAAAGCCTATTGTAATTGGGTCCTCTGAATCCAGCACCCCTATTTCGGAGCCGAACTTGTCGGCGGTGACTGCGGCCATGGAAGCAATGAACGGAACTGGTCCGGTAAGAGGGGAAAGTGCCGCAAGGACGGATGGAAGAAGGCCGTTGGAAAGGACATTCTCCCAGCCCCTCTCATGCTCGTAAATCCCCATGTCCCTTTTGAGCCCATACTCGTACTTGGTGACAGTAATCGCCAGAAAAAAGAAAATCAGCATAAGAATAAGAAAATCGGGGCCCCCTAGGAAAAATAGGACCGCACCAAAAAAAAGTGCGAGCGACAAGCCCTTTGCGTCAAGGACCCCTCTCAAATCAACCACTTACTTTACAATCTTTATCTCGATTGAGGATACCTTGCTCTTGGAGCCGTCCTCAGAGGTAAGCTCTTCGGTTGCGATTGCAATGTCGTCGATTTTCGCATCGGGCAGGAATCTGTGCCTTACGATTTCTACGACATCAACGGCCCTGGAAATGAGCTTTCCCCTGGCCTTCACAACAACCTCCCTGGCACCGTTGTTGAACTGGGTGACAACTGCAAGCACATATCCCATTGTGCCCTTCTTGCCGATAAAGACGGTGTTGTCATCCCTCTTCGGTGCCTCTGCCACTTGCTGGGGTTTTGGTTCTTCAGCTGTTTCAGGTTTTGGTGCTTCAGCTGCTTCAGGCTCTGGTGCTCCAGATGTTTCAGGTTTGATTTCTTCCACTGTTTCAGGTTTTGCTTCTTCCATGTGTTTCACCTCTCGCTGAAAAATTTGCAGGTTTAAAAGTCACATTAAAACATTAAAACGTTTGTGTTGTCCAGAATGAAACATTTCTGCTGCTTGATGTCACAAAAAAAGTGTGGTAGATATTATAAAATCCAATTTCTGTGTTATTTATTACAGTGAAGTTTAAATATTGGTGTTCTTTTGGAACAGTGGAATCACAATAAAATATAAATATGAAACACCCCCTAATTAGAACGGGGTGGTTTGGATGAGAGAGGATGAGTCCGTGAATATGATAAGCCGGGTCACCGGAGTTATGGGAGAGCTCAGAAAGGTGGTCAGGGCATACGAGGAACCAGAGGTAACTCAATGAATGTTGAGATACTTTCAATAGGGCCTCATGTCCGAGAAACCGGTTACCGCAGACTCAGATACTACATCCTTAAACCCCCCTTTTTGAACAGGCTCCCGATGTAGCTTTTTACTAATTTTCTTTCTTTATTGTTGGCATGAAGGCATTCCTTGCCCCGATTCATGGGTATTCTGACTTTGCATTCCGCATGCTCTGCCAGGAATACGGAGCGCAGGCAGCGTGCATTCCCTTGGTCAGTTCCACTTCGGTCCTGAGGGACATTTCCAAGCTGAAGAGAATTGATGCCCATCCGCAGGAAAAAAACCTGGGAATCCAGCTCTTTGGAATCAGCCCGGAAGAGCTGGGCAGGGCCACCGCCCTGCTTGACGAGACTTTCCCTTTTGTCTCCTGGTTCAATCTGAACTGCGGCTGCCCCTCCGAACGCATCACAGAATGCGGGGCAGGAAGTGCGATGATGACAGAGCCGGAGCTGGTGGGGCAGTCGGTCAGAAGCATGAAAAACGCCACCAGCAGGAAGGTTTCTGTAAAGCTGAGAATTTCAGGCAGGCAGGGAGAAACCCTGGAGCTGTGCAGGGCTGTGCAGGGCTGTGCAGGAGTCAGGCGCCGACTTCGCAATTGTCCATGCAAGAACCACTGGGCAGGGATACCGGGACAGCGCGGATTGGGAAACCATCAGAATCATTAGGGAAAACATTGACATCCCAGTAATGGGAAACGGGGACATTGCATCCTCCCGGCAGGGGGAAAACATGGTAAAGCAGGGCTATTGCGACGGCTTCATGATTGCAAGGGCTGCCATGTCCAACCCGCCTGTATTCTGCAACCGGAAGGCGGACTCATTTGGGGACAGGATATCACTGCTGGAGGAGTACGTCTCGATACACCGCAGATACCGCGGGGAGCCTGAGCAGAAGGATGTCCGCATGAAGGCGATACACTTCATGGCAGGAGTAAAAAAAGCAGCTTCAATCAGGGAAAAAACAATGAAAAGCAAATCAGTGGAGGGGGTATTCGACATTCTGGAAAAAACCGAATAAAATCAATAATTATCTTGGGATTTCCCAAATAGATTGATATCAGAATCTTCTTTTGTAGCAGTTCCTGCAGTACACAGGTCTTCCCTCTGCCGGTTTGAAGGGCACCTGGCACGGCTGGCCGCACTTGGAGCATACAGCATCCCACATCGGGCGGCTTTCAGCGGGCTGCTCTTCACCCTGTTCTTCATTCATCCATCTTCACCTGTCCAGACGATTTTTGTCTGAATTCATAACAGGCCGTAAGCCTGTCTGAAAAACAATAAAAAAAGCAATTTATTAAGCTAACGCTGGAACTCCCCGTCCAGCTCGGCCTGGTCCAGAATGTGGCCCTCCATTGCCTTTTCCAGCTCCTGCCTGGTGGCCCCCTTCTCAAGCTTCAGCTCCATGTCAAGGGCGTAAAGCTTGAACCTGTAGGTGTGGGGGTCTCCGGGAGGCGGGCACGGGCCGCCGTAGCCGAGATTCTTGAAATCATTGACCCCCCGCTCTCCAAGGGTTTCACTTTCCCTGATTTCAGTAATCTGTGCAGGTATGTTCCACACTACCCAGTGGACCCAGGTGCCCATCGGAGCGTCCGGGTCGTCCACAATCAGCGCAAATGACTGGGTCCTCGGAGGGGGGTCAACTATAGTAAGGTCCGGGTTGATGTCCTCCCCTTCACACGTGTATTTCCTTGGTATTTTTCCTCCATTCCTGAAGGCAGTACTTGTCAGTTCCATAACATCACTCCTTGTGAAGATGTACCTCCCTGCTAAGCGACCAGCTGAGTATGCTCCTTATCGCTACGATGAGCGCAATGGCAAATATCTCATCAAGCTCGGTGGCTATTGACAGCAGTATAAGGTCTGCGGCCACGAAAAAGTCCAGGGCAAGGATAATCTTCTGTATAAGCACCCTCTTGGTATGCTCATACTGGTGAAATCTCTTTTCGTGCAGGACCTCAATCCTAACCACGCGGTACACCGTCAGGAATACCGCGTATACCACCTGGATGATTCCCAGAAAGGAGATAATCTGCGAAACTCCTTCTATATAGGGAATGATAGCTTCGGGAACCATGGAAAGCATTTGCACTAATACTTTATAAAAATTCACATGATGATGGAAAGCATGGAAGGACTGACCGATGAGGTAAAAAAGCACAGGAAGCCTGATTATGGCATCACTCCCCTGCTGGTTAACAGATGGTCCCCACGGGCCATGACCGGAGAAAAGATTGACGACGGTGAGCTGATGGCCCTTTTTGAGGCCGCACGGTGGGCGCCCTCTGCATTCAACGGGCAGCTGTGGCGTTTTATCTATGCAAAAAGAGATACCAGACACTGGGACAGGATTTTCGCCCTGCTCGGGGAATGGAACCAGAATTGGTGCAGGAATGCAGCAGTGCTGGTGGTTATAGTCACCAGAAAGCTCTTTGAGTACAATGACAAGCCGTCCCGCACCTGCGCATTTGACTGCGGCGCAGCCTGGGAAAACCTGGCCCTGGAAGGCACTGCCAGAGGCCTGGTTGTGCACGGCATGAGCGGGTTTGGCTACGAAAGGGCCAGGGAAGAGCTTGGGATTCCTGAAAAATTCGGGGTTATGGCCATGTGCGCCATAGGGAGAAGGGCGCCAAAGGACGCGCTTCCGGAGGACATGCAGGAAAAGGAATTCCCCAAGGGCAGGAGGCCCCTGGAAGAAATCGTGATGGAAGGGAAATTCAGGTCATGAGAGCCTGAAGACGTGCACTATGCTTTTCTCATCATCCCCGGCCATCCTTTCAAAGATGTACAAAAGGCCATTCTCCCTGTCAAAGGCCGCTGCCCCCACTGAATACCTTTTTCCCCTCCCATAGTCGAATCCTGGGTCGTAAAGGTATTCATTGATGCTGAGCACTGCATAGGGCTGGGGCTCCCATGCCTCCAATTCTCCTTCTGCGACCATTGCAAGCTCCGCAGGGTCGTAGAAGATAATTTGCGCATCGATGTCTTCCGACCACCAGCCCCTTGAATCATGGGGCCAGTCCGGCACGTCTGGATATGTCTCTTCCGGGTCTCCGCTGGTCGGGTACACCACTCTGTTTGAGAAGCCATACCACGTGTCCCCCACTGCCTTGGTTCCCACAAACATCACCGCGGATTTGTTTCCTGAAGTCAGCCAGGCCCCTCCTGACCATTCGTCTGATTCGCTGAACCCCTCCATTTTCCTGGAGCGGTTGATTGAGATTTCAGGCACGCCTTCTATCTGCTCGCCGTAAAGCAGCAGGGGCACAGTGTCAAGCTCTGTTCCGTTGGAAGGGGGGTTCCCTGCATTCCATGGCCCTATCGCAAACAGTGCAGGCCCCAGGCCCGACCACACGCCGTCCCTGAACCTGCCGGTTGCAAGCCTCTTGCCGGGGGCATTTGCCGAAGCCCATTCCTGCGGAATTTCAAACATGTAATCATTGACTGCATAATTGGTGTAGCCGCCAACATGCCAGAGCCCCCGGGGGTCTGGACAGGAAAGGTCGGTTTCAGCCCATCCGTGGGTAGGCGTATGCGCAAATTCAAAGTGCTGGCCCCAGGCAAAGTAAAGCTTTTCAGATGACTGCCCGCCCTGCGGAGGAAGATAGGCAAGGCCGGCCCTCGGGATTTCCAGGTAATCAAACAGCTCACGGTTAATGTCCGCGAAAGGCTGGAGAGTGGCAGCAGTATTCAAGTTCTCCAGATTGCCGGAATCCGCCGGGACAGGGATGCTTATCTCCGAAACCATCTGGTGGTGGTCATGGCCCACTGCAAAAAGAGAGCCGGGGAAGCCGTCGTCAGGATCGTAAGGGTCGCCTTCAGGGTAAAATGCAGCTGCATAGCCGCTGTATCCCCAGTTTGAGCCCCCGGACGGGCCGGGCAGCCGGAAGGCACCCACATACTCAAGGTCTTCGGGCTGCACAAGCTCCGCCGGCAGGGATGCTGGCGGGTGCCCCTCTTCAGGAGAAACATAAACAGGCTCTTCCGGCCCGGTCTGGTTTTCCAAAACCTCTTCATCAGCCTGTGCGCAGCCGGCCAGAAGCAGAGCACAGGCAAGCAGGACCAACAATGAATATTTCATGCTCCACTCTCAGCAGCAATCATATTAAAATGCTCTTTGCCAGCGGCAGTAAACGCTTTTCATTTGTCAATCACCCACGGCTAAAGTCGTGGGCTTGTCGCTGGGGATTTAGAAATGCCCCGGGACAGTACGCAATGCGTTTGCCCGTTCCATCAGATTGAAGGAAGCATTAAGGTCGGCGTTGCGCTGGAATAAGGAACTTTAAGACTGTGGCCTGTACATACATGAGAATAAAACTGCTGAGGTCATTTATAAAC
>WJIU01000025.1 GCA_014730115.1 Microcaldota archaeon | reverse complement strand
GTTTATAAATGACCTCAGCAGTTTTATTCTCATGTATGTACAGGCCACAGTCTTAAAGTTCCTTATTCCAGCGCAACGCCGACCTTAATGCTTCCTTCAATCTGATGGAACGGGCAAACGCATTGCGTACTGTCCCGGGGCTGTTTGTCAACCAGCCTAATGTTGCGGGGCATTTCTAAATCCCCAGCGACAAGCCCACGACTTTAGCCGTGGGTGATTGACTTCCCGATAATGCACATAGTTTAATAAAACATTCAACTGAAATGTTGTGGACGGATATTTATGTCTATAATAAGGCTTGTACTTGACATACAGAAACCAATTAACCTTCCCCTTAATGTCCTGGCAATGGAAATTTCCCAGATTGAAGGGGTGGGAACTGTTGATATAACTGTGCAGGATGTGGACCAGAAGGTTGAGTCTGCCAGGGTTACCATTGAGGGCCCTGAAGTGGATTTCGACAGGGTCAAGGCCACTATTGAAAAGACAGGGGTTGCTGTCCAGAGTGTTGACAGGATAACCTGCGGAAAGGGGCTTGCAAAGTAACATGGATACTGCTTTTCTCCGGGATGCGCTGAAGAAATTCGAATACTACGATGCCATGACCGGCATGAGCGAAATCATAAGAAGGAGTTTTGTCAACAACTCCTTTGACGGCGCACTGACCATGCTTGGTGTCCTTCTGGGGAGCTATATCACTGACATCAGCGAGCCGATAAGTGTGATAAAGCTGGGCCTTGCCACTGCAATTGCAGTGGGCATTTCCGGCCTGACCGGGGCGATGTTCGCAGAAAGTGCGGAGAGAAAGCGCCAGCTCCGGGACATGGAGGAAGCACTGCACCGGAACCTGGAAAACACCGAATACAAGAAAGCCCACGACACCGCGAGTATTTTGATTGCCCTTGTAGACGGACTTTCACCGCTGGTGGCGTCCCTGGTGATTCTCCTGCCTTTCTTTTTCGTAATTCCGGCAGATGTAAATTTTGCCTACCAGGCTTCAATTGTGATGTCACTTTCAGTATTCTTCCTGATAGGGGCATTCCTGGGCAGGATATCCGGGGACTCAGCGCTTCTTACCGGAGCCAAACTCATTGTGGCAGGGCTGATATGCATGGTATTCATACTTCTCCTCGAGGGTATTTAAAGAAAAAAAAGTTAGACAGTTGTCTAACATAAATTGCCAATATTTATAAGTAAAAAATGCGTATTATTATATGTGCCCGGGGAATTCGGGTATGCTTTCGCAGGCGTGATTTCGGCTTTGACTGAGGGCTTTTCCCCTGAGGGCTCGCCCCGATAGTCGGCTGCCTGCTTGGTGATTTCGGGCTTTGTCGGCTGCCCTGATAAGGCAGTTCGTCTAGCTCACGCCCGAACCCAGAGGGCACGGAGCGCACAGGGGGCTTTCGGGTGTCGCGGTTGTCCCTGAAGGACGCGGGTCAAACCGTGTCGCTTTATGACGCTGTGGCGTGCGGACGTGCCGGTGCCATTCCGGTGTGTCTGGCCCGACCCAGACAGATGCGCTCCCCGTTTCTTTGTTTGCTATCCGCATCTGTATTCCTCGCAGCCCATTCCTTTTTCACAGTCTTCATCATCTGTGCAGAATCCCCCCTCCGGAGACTTTACCGCCTCTGAAGTCAGCTGGTTCAGCCGGTCGGTGTGCTTCCCTATATTTTCGCTGGTCTCTTTTGCAGTTCCAATAAGCTGTACCGAAGCTATTGCCACCACGGCAAGAACCACCACTATCAAAATAAGCATTTCTGCTGAGAGCTGTCCTTTCATAATTTCTCCTCCTTACATAAGCGTCAAGATTCTGCTCAGGGGAAGGCCCCTCTTCCTTCCCCAGAATGTCCGACTCAATAAAGGAAATCAGGGGAGAGGATTTCCTTTCAATGGTGCGCCGGAGCCTGCAGACCGGGCAGATTCCAAGCTCGCACATCATTCCTCATCTCCGTCTTCCCAGTCTTCCTCATCCTCTGCTGCCAGAAATTCCTCTTCTTCATCCACACTGTTCATTTCATCCCCCGTTTCCTATCTGCTTTGCCAGAGCTATAAATAAGTTTGGCAATCTCGGGTATGGATAAGCACCTTGATTCTTCCTTTTGATGTGGATTTGCACAACTATATGAATGCAAACCCGGTACAACCAGCGACCGACAATATTTATAACCACAAATGTACCAATACTGCTCATGGTTGCCGGAAAAAGGCTGTCCCTTCCTGAGCGGGTGAAAAATGTCGGGGTGGAGAGGCAGCGCACAAGACAAAAGGAGCTGGACGCAGCAAAGAGAAGGCACGAGGGCCTTTCCAAAAGAAGCGGCTCCTATGCGGTAGGCAGGGACGAATACGGTTTCCCGGTCGACACCAGGAAGGCCTCAGCTCTTGGCATGAGGGTGGAAAGCTGGTTTGTTACCATGGGTTTCAGACGGGAGGATTCAAAAGCGGCGCACGGCCTTTCAATGGAGGATGCGGAGTCCACCCTTAAAAACGGCACCGTGCCCCGCCGCACCGTCAGAATGAGCACCCACATAATAACGGCGGTGCGAACGCTCAAGCATGTCCATGAGAGGTACGGGCAGGAGCTTGCATCCAAGGATGAGTTTCTTTCATGGCTTGACGGGCTGAATCTCAGGATAGCTGACCAAAAATCAAAGGCGACTGACGCGGACATTGACAGGCTTATCAGGGAGCTGGACACTGTCAGAGGCTGGCTGAAGAGAAGGCGCCTTGCCATCCACCGCGCTGTAAGCGAAAAGCGCCTGGAAGATACAATCCAGGGATTCGGGCAGGCCAAAGGAGCAGGTGGTGGAAGCAGGGCCGTTCTTTTGTCCCGTGCCTGTGCAAGGTTTACGGCCCTACGGAACAGGCTGGGAAGCTGGAGGGACAGGCAGATTGCAGGCCTGGTTGAGTACACCCGCCAGAGGGAGTGCTCACTCCGGGTTGAGAGAGACAGGTGGCTTCTGTCACAGTTTGCAAAGTACACAAGAATACCAAGAAAAATGGCGGAATACCATGAGATAGACCAGCAGAAAAGAGAGAAAATGGAACTTGTCAAGAAGCATGTTGAGCAGGGGGAGCATTCAAAGGCTATGAGGTGCCTGTGGGCTAACAGGGAGCTGCTGACCGGCTACAAAAGCAGGGGGTTCATACCAGGCAGGGTCGGGTGGATTCACCGGCACATCAAGGGAGGCCAGGTAAAGAATGCCCTGGAGAAAATTGATTACTATCTTCTTTATACCGTTGCAAACAAACCCGGGTTTATTTTGGACGAGCTCTCCAAAGAGCCTGACCCTTACCTGGAGGCCACCCTGGAGCATCTGGGCAAAGCGGTACGGGCCTTCGAGGCGCAAGACTTTAAAGCTGCACAAGCGTATTTTGTAGATGCAACCCGCGAAATGCGCGGGATTGTGATGGGGTGATGTGATGAAGAGCCTTACCCAGTACCTCACCTTTGACACAAGGGAGAAGATAGAACTTGTCAGGATTACCAATGATGTGGCGGAGGTTGTAAAAAACAGCGGCGTGAAGGACGGCATGGTGCTGGTCAATCCCATGCACATCACTTCAGCCGTGATTGTAAATGACAATGAGGAAGGCCTGCACCGGGATTACATAAGAGTCCTGGAGAAGCTCGTGCCTTATGATGATGCTTACGAGCACAACAAGGATGAGGACAACGGTGCGGCCCACATATGGAGGCAGCTGATGGCTCACCAGGTGGTGCTTCCAATAACAGAGGGAAAGCTGGACCTTGGGCCCTGGGAGCAGGTCTTCTACTGCGAATTTGACGGCAAAAGGAGAAAAAAGGTTCTGATAAAGGTAATCGGGGAATAATCACTCAAAGACAGGGGCTTCCCTCCCTATTCCGCCCTTCATTTTTATCTGGGTTTTTCTGAAGTCGGGAAAGTCCTCAAATTTATTAAGGCGGAAGGACAGAACCTCGTATGTGTCGTGCATGCACAGCCTGTCATTATCGGTTTTCACAATCTCCCGGAGTTCAGGATGCTCTCGGAGCATCTCAACATACGAATCCTTGTAGAGTGAATGCTTGACAATCCCGTACAGTATCTCTGCCTCTTCCTCGCTCAAAAGAGAAAGGGTATTGGTAAATGCTGGAAGACTCATGTCCCATGTCTTTCTTACTTTTAACCATATTCTTTTTGCCCTGTTGCTTATTTCTATCTTTTCCGGCTTGTGCTTTTTTGGGCTTTTTTCTGATTTTTTGCTGGACTTTTTTCCTGCCAAGATAACACCTTATGTAAGGATGCACTGGAATGTTTAAAATTCTTTGATGTTTTATACATATCACAACATAAACCATAACTTTTATAATAATAACCTGCATATATCTAAACATGGTAAAAATCAGACGCCCACAGGCAGGAAGAAATGAAATGCCGGCCAGGGAAAGGTCCAGCCTGTTCAGTAAAAGTGAAATACTCACAGTGATTCAGGAAGAATCGGACCGGGGGCTGAACCGTGGCATAACAGACAACCGGTGGAAATCCAGGCTTCCGTCACTGGATGTTTTAGAAAGAAAATGAATTTTTGGTATTTTTGATACAAAGTTTTAAATATTACCCATGCTGGAAGATAATAACAACCGTATGGAGGTGTAGCAAAATGGAAATGGCAAACGCAATGGAAACCGCGAAAGTATGCATGCCAGTGTCTAATTATAAGTTGGGCTACATCTTCCACATGATTAGGTGGCAGGAGCCACAAACTCTGGTGGGTAAAGGGGCTTGAAAAAGCCGTGACACCTGGAAACCATTGGGGTCGGACTTTTTTGGGATTAAGTTAATCGCCATGTAAAAAGTCCGCACGGATTTTTTCCGTAGGAAATTATGGATAAAATTTTCAGCCGGCGCATGGCAGTCACATCGGTTTCATGAGGGGGATTCCCCCTCATATCCAAAAAGGTGATCATGTAATGGTTGGTCTTGACGGCCCTCCCGAAGGCCCAGCAGGCCCGGAGGATGACCGTGTTTACGTCGACGACGCTGTCGAGGTTATGCCTCGGAAAAGGGGCAGGCCCAGAAAGGTCCAGAAGCAGGAGCAGCTGGCCAGGGTCCTCCAGCTTTACTTCGTGGAAAAATTGTCCATGAGGAGGGTTGCTGAGGTCATGGGCGTGTCCCACATGAGCGTTTACAGGATGCTGAGCGACCCAAATCTGGAGCTACTCTTGTAGACACAGCAGCATCCGGAAATCTCCCCTATTTCTTTATATTTTATCCCTGAAATACCAGTTATGGACAGAAAGCTGGAAGCCGAGCTCAGGCACCAAAAAAAGCTTTCGGCTTCGCAGAGGTTTATCGAGAACAAGAAGCGGTTCTGGGATTCTGTGCTGGAACTGCTCCCGGAGATAAAGGAGCCCATACTTGAGATAGGAAACGGGCCGTTCGGTTTTTTCCTTTCGCTTCAGGGGAAGGACATGTACTGTGTTGACCCTCTCAATGAAAGATATCTGGGTGTTTTTTCTCATCTAAGGGGAGCAAAATTCATCAGCAGCAATATTGAAAGCCTGGAAGGCATACCAAAATGCAAAACGGTTCTTTCCTACAATGCCCTGGACCATGTGGAGGATGTGGACGCCTCCCTGAAAAGAATGTGTGAATTGTCATCCGATGACGCTGTTTTCTTAATCGGGGTGGACTGCTATCCCAATGGGCTAATCAGCGGAACAGCCCACCTGCTCCGGAAATACATTGACGTTCCGCATCCCCATCATTTCACCAGAAAAGGAATTACAAAGATTCTCGGCAGGCATTTGACAATAGAGAGAACCACTGATGAATCAGGATTCAGGAAATTCCATGAATCTGCCCCCGGTCCGGACCGCTCCCTGGCCGGCGCAATCTATCATGCCGCCTATTCTTCTGCAAAAAAGGCCGGCCTGGTAAAGGGATACAGCCTTGGGATAAAAAAGCCGGTTGTCTTTGTACTCCGCAAAAAGGCTCATGAAAGCTGCCCATGAATATCCTTAATTGCCTTGAATACGTTTTTCAAATCCTTCTGCCTGAAGTCTGACCTTAGTGAGGCGTTGACCATTATGCCTTTCTTCTGGTAGATTATTGCAAGTTGCCTGAAAGGCGCATCTTCTCTGTCCTCCAGGCGGGCTCCGTCTTCAAATACAAGCCTCCTGAAGATTGGCTCCACGAGATTTGCTTCCAGCTCCAGGTTTGGCGAGTAGTCAATCTCCGAGCCTATTATGGCGCTTGCGGCTGCTCCCCCCACATCAGTTTTTCCCGCAATGAGATACCGTATTGCACCGTTTACCCCTCTTTTATTTGGGAAAAAGGCGGTTATCCGGTACACCGGAATTATCTTGATTATTTTTTTCTGTTTCCTTTTTCTTTCCCTGCGCAGATGGTCCAGGTCAAAGAGCATTTTCATATTGGTGTTCCTGACTGCGGCAACCAGCCCCAAGTCCCTTTCCAGGTTACGGTAGGCGTAGAACCTGTCCCCCAGGGCCTTTATCGTTTTTTTGTAGAACCCTTCAATCTCCTTCTTCTGCTCCTTAAGCTCGGCGCTGCTGTAGCCGACCTTTTTCCCTGTTATTTTTTCATAAAGCAGTCTGAATATGTGGTAAGGCAATGTAACCCAGATAAGCCGGAAGGCAAAGAAATACAGGGAATACCAGAATACTCCTCCAAGGAAAACCAGCAATATGGCAAGCCCAATATCGGCCATTAGCTTTTCAGCCGGAAACCTGGCAACCAGGTAAGCGCCGGCAGCCAGGACCGCATACAGTGAGAATGCAGCCAGGAGGGCATTCTCCTTTCCCTCGAATTCCTCTGCAGACTCCGCTTCAATCTCTTCAGGCATCTCCAGGGTTTTTCCCTCCACTCTCTCAAGCAGTGCTTTGGGGACTGAAAAAGACACTCTTTTCCACAGGGACCAGAGTATTGTCGATTTCAAGACAAAGTAAAGGGCGATTGCAAGCCCGATTATGATAAACGCAACAAGCAGCAGGGACGCTGTCATTACGGTTGCTGCCAGGGCCCCGTACAATAAAATTTCGAGATTGAGCAGCCAGAGAAACAAAAGGATTGCAGTTGCCGCAATGAACCATTTGAAGTTTATGTTCCAGAGGTTCATGCCGTCTGTAATAATGTCCAACATTTATATGGCTGACGCTGGACCGGATAAAAAATCCAGAAAAAGACTCACGCTTCATATAGAGAATATCCAAGCAACTTCTCTCGCTTATGCACACTTCTGTTCCAGAATTTCCGAAGGTGTGAATTTCGAAAATTTGGAGGTGATCTATCCGCAGGTTCCCCTACGGATACCTTGTTACGACTTAGCCCCCCTCACGCCCTCCCGGTTCGAACCCGGCATGAACCGGGGCCTCACCGAAAAAACATTTGGGTGACTTGACGGGCGGTGTGTGCAAGGAGCGGGGACACATTCACCGCGCGTTAGTGACACGCGATTACTAGCCATTCCATTTTCATGAGGGTGGGTTGCAACCCTCAATCCAAACTACGGATGGATTTAGGGGATTTGCTCCTCCTTTCGGAGTGGCTGCCCATTGTTCCATCCACTGTATGCCGCGTGTAGCCCAAGGGTTTCGGACCATACTGACCTACCGTCGCCCACTCCTTCCTCCCATTTATCACGGGCAGTCCTCTTAGAGTACATCTCTTCCGGAGAAGAAATTAGTAACTAAGAGCATGGGTCTCGCTCGTTGCCTGACTTAACAGGACAGTTCACACCACGAGCTGACGATGGCCATGCAATACCTCTCGGCTCGTCAGGCAAGATCTTTAGTCTGGCCTTCATACTGCCGTCGCCCTTGGTGATATTTCCGGCGTTGTATCCAATTAAACCGTAGCATCCACGGCTTGTGGTGCTCCCCCGCCAATTCCTTTAAGTTTAAGTCTTGCGACCGTACTCCCCAGGCGGCAGACTTAACACCTACGCTACAGCACTGCATATGATTACTCATATGCAACACCACAGTCTGCATTATTTACAGCTGGGACTACCGGGGTATCTAATCCCGTTCGCTCCCCCAGCTTTCGTCCCTCACCGTCGGACACGTTTTGGATCGGCGCCTTCGCCACTGGTAGTCCTTCCAGGCTCAACGGATTTTACCCCTACCCCGGAAGTACTACGATCCTCCCCCGTTCCCGAGACGACCAGTATCCACTGCAAGCGTTAGGGTTGAGCCCCAACATTTCACAGCGGACTTAACCGTCCGGCTACGGACGCTCTAGGCCCAATATCCGTGGGTACCACTCGAGGCGCTGGTGTTACCGCGGCGGCTGCCACCAGTCTTAGGCCACTCCCTAAAGACTGTCAGTAATACCTTAAGGTGTGATTGCCCACACCCTTATTCGCCAAGCTGTTTACACTTGGCAAAAGACGATAGCTTTGCCATCGCCACTCAGACTCCCCCTATCACGCTTTCGCGCATTGTAGAGGTTTCGCGCCTGCTGCACCCCGTAGGGCTAGGGTCCTTGTCTCAGTACCCTTCTGGGGGCCACCACTCTCATGGCCCCTACGGATTATCGGCTTGGTGGGCCATTACCCCACCAACAACCATAATCCGACGCAGTCTCATCCTGAGGCCGGCTGGCTCCAATTCGCCAGCGATTTGGATGCCCAAGCATTCCAGCACAGGGCACCTATCGCGGGTTAAACTCAGTTTCCCGAGCCTGTCCGCGTCCTCAGGGCAGATTGACCACGTGTTACTCAGCCGTTTGCCGCCCATCCAAGTGAATGAGCTGACTTGCATGGCTTAATCGAAGTCTGATAGCAGTACCCTCCAGCAGGATCAACTGGAGTTGATCCGCTTATCCATCGGATACGAGAGTATCAATATCGGAATTGACGTTGCTCAGATATCTATCTCTTGAAGCGTGAGTCAAATCTATGAGCCATAGATTTCCATAATAAAGATGCCGCATTCTGAAGCAGAAAGAATGCTACAAAAGCAGCGAGTTAATTATAATGATATAGATATTTATAAATCTTCCGTCAAATGTCAAAATTCCGTCGTTGCTGATGCCAAGGTTGTAAATCCTATTTAAATTTGAGTTCGCTTCTGACCGAAATGTTTCATCTATTTATAAATAATTATCTGGCAAATTTCCAGCATGGAAGACAAGATTGTCCTTGACAGGAAATCCTTTGAGGCGCTGGCAGCAGAATCCAGGGTCAGAATCCTGAAAGCGCTCAAGCAGAGAAGGAAAACTCTTTCTGAAATATCAAAAGAGCTGGAAATGTCTGTTTCAGGGACAAAGGAGCACCTGCAGAACCTTGAGGATGCCGGACTCATACAGAAAATGGACGACGGGCACAAGTGGAAGTACTACGAACTTACCAAAAAAGGAAAGGGCGTGGTTGGCCCAAAGGAACTCAAGGTCTGGATTCTTCTCTCACTGTCAACCGTTGCTCTTGTTGTTTCTATGTTTTCCCTGCTTTCCCTGGATGGAGGGGGGCAGCCTGCAGCCATGACTATGGATGAAGCCTTGGTTGAAGGGCCCGAGCTTACTGCAGATGCAGGAGGCGAACGGGAGGCAGGAGCTATGTATGCCCTGCCCCATGAAGATAAGAATGAAGTGCAGGAAGCCCCTGATGGGTCGGAAGAGGCACCTGCAGAACAGGAGCTTCCGGTGGTTCCCCTGCTGGTGGCAGTGATAAGTGCTGTTTGTGTGCTGGGCTCTGTTGCAATCCTCGTACGCAACCGAACAGGCTGAGCAATCGGAATATAAACCTATCTTTCCATCATTAATAACATATGCAGAGCGAAACAGAAAAAGCCCTCATGGAAATCCTTGGAGAAGGATTTGACGGGCTCAATGAAAACCTAAGGGCAGGGATGCTTGGATGCAGGCCGGAAACCATTGGAAAATCCCATGAAAAACTGATTGAACTTGGCCTCAAACCGGAAAAGATAGCCAGCAGGGCAGACCTCCTGGGCAGGGACCCGGACACAATCCGGAGAAACGCCAAAGCACTGCAAGACCTCGGCCTCGCCAAAGAAAAGATAGCCAGCCAGGCACAACTCCTGGGCATGAACCCGGAAACCATCCGGAGAAACGCAGAAGCACTGCAGAACCTGGGCCTCACCAAAGAGAAGATAGCCAGCAGGGCAGACCTCCTGGGCAGGGACCCGGACACAATCCGGAGGAATTACCAATTCCTCAGAAGATTCTTTTCAAGGGAAACAATACTTCAGAACCCTGCTCTTCTTGGAAATTCAGGGCAGACCGTCCGCTCATCGGTGATGATGCTGGACGAATACGGAATAAGCCAT
>WJIU01000024.1 GCA_014730115.1 Microcaldota archaeon | reverse complement strand
AGCTGAACTGCGAGCTGGATGCAGGCAGGGAATACCGCGGCATGGTGTGCCTGGAAAACAAAGGCGGAGTCCTGGTTCTCAGAGAACAGTGAGCTTGCCGAATTTCCCGAGAGTGAGCTGGGGCGCTCCCTGCCACTCACCTACATATCCGTTTTCAATCTTGATTTTGTCCCCTTCATTTACCTTGTCAATGTCCTCATTCCAGAGAACCAGGGTCATGGTGCCGCTGTCGTCCTTGACAGTAAGGTTGGTTACCCTGAGTTTTCTTCCGTATTTGTTTATCTCCCTCTCCGGTTCCTTGGAGGTTACTTCAGCCTCGATATTTATATTGCCGGTTCCTGGTTTAAGCTCGCTTATGTTCATTTAAAACACCTTTCAATCAGTATAATCCGTTTCTTGAAAAGCAAATTTTTTATAGGTGGCGGTCATGCTTCATGAATACAAAGGCAAAAAGCCGGTGATAGGAAACAACTGTTTTGTGGCGGAAAGCGCCCAGCTGGTTGGCGACCTGGAGCTGGGCGACGGCTCCAGCGTCTGGTTCAATGCAGTGGTTAGGGCGGACATCGCGGAGATAAGGATTGGAAAGAATGTGAGCATCCAGGACAACTGCGTGCTTCATGCCACCCCCGGAGTGCCATTCTCCATTGGGGATGACGTCGCAGTGGGACACAATGCAACTGTGCACTCTGCAACAATAGGCAGGAACGTGATTATCGGAATGGGCGCAGTGCTTTTGACCGGCTCGAAAATCGGTGACAACTGCATTATCGGGGCAGGAAGCGTGGTACCGGAGGGAAAGGAGATTCCGGACAACTCTGTTGCAATGGGCGTTCCGGCAAAAGTAGTAAAGCAGGCAAAAGAAGAGCACCACGAAAGAATAAGGAAAAATGTAGAGGAATACGTCCGCCTGAATGCGGACTATCTGAAAAAATAATCTTCTATTTCTTTCTCATGAAGTAAGACGCCAGAAGAACCACCACGCCTACCGCGACAAACCCTACTCCGTCATAGTCCACGAGAGTGTCTATTATGAAGGCAACGCCTATCGCAGTAAGGAAAAGCCCGGCGACAAAGACGGAGAGCCTGGCAAACTGCCTCAGGGCCACTTCCTTCTGCTCCTCCAGCCTTACAAAGAACTCTTCCATGACCGGCCTGACCATCTTTTCCTTTTCCAGGTCCAGCCGTACAAAGAACTTGTCCAGCACGTCGTCGGTTTTTGTCTTCAGCCCTTCCACTTCCAGGGCAGCGGCCTCCTTCAGGAGGTAAGTTATAAGGTCTGTAATCATTTCATCACCTTTCCGATTAGCATTCCCAGGAGAAATGCCGCGGTGACTGCCTTGAGGGGCTCCTTTTTCACATATTCCTCAAGCTCCTCAAGCTTTTCGTCCATTGTTTCCTTTGCCTTTTCCCTTTCTTTTTCCGCGGTTTTTTTTGCTTTTTTAACCATTTTATTCACTTTGGCCATCCTAATCACCTGATAAAACTGCTGGGAATGCATAATTAATAAAGATAATGGTAATCCCTGCAAAATTTGCCCCCACGAATAGGAAAGGAGAGAACTGAAGGTGTGAAAAAGAAGTGTGAAGCCTCCGGAGGGATTTGAACCCCCAACATCCTCCTTTCAAACTTTTTGGAAAAGTTTGATCAAAACATTCTCCCGAAAAGCTACAAGAGAGGCGCTCTGCCGCTGCACGCCACAGGCGGATGGGCCGCCTTACATGGCTTTGAGCTACGGAGGCAGTTTTCTTCATTTGGAAACAAGTCTTTTTAAAATTATGAATCCCTGACAATATAAATGATGTTGCTTCTCTATAACTCTTCTGCTGGCAGCAGAATGACCGGTGGCATACATGGATATTGAGAAAAAGATTGAGCTTGTCAGGCGCAAACCCCTGGAGGAGGTAGTAACCGAAGAAGACCTCCGTACCCTTTTTGAGAACTATGAGCGCCCCCGGCACTACATCGGCTTTGAAATCTCCGGAAAGGTGCACCTGGGAACCGGCCTTTGCACCGCGCTGAAAATCAGGGATTTCCTGGAGGCCGGCATCAGGCCCACCGTCTGGCTGGCCGACTACCATTCCTATGTAAACGGAAAGCTGGGCGGCGACCTTGAAAAAATCCGCAAGGTTGCCACCGGCTATTTCAAGCATGCATTCATATCCATGGGGCTGGACGAATCAAAGGTCGACTACCAGCTTGCAAGCGATAGGTACGGCAATGAGTACTGGAAAGACGTGCTTAGGATAAGCAGGGATACCACCATCAAGAGGATGCTGCGCTGCATCACAATCATGGGAAGAAAAGAGACGGAAGGCACTTCTTCCGCGGCAATAATATACCCTGCAATGCAGGCCGCGGACATCTTCATGCTTGACATCCAGATTGCCCATGCCGGCATGGACCAGAGAAAGGTGCACATGCTGGCCAGGGAGCTCTCCCATGCCTACAAAAAGGATTTTGTTGCAGTCCACGGCCATCTCCTGCCGGGCCTGCAGGGGGTGAAAAGGATGAGCCCGGATGAGCTGATTGAAGCCAAGATGAGCAAGAGCAAGCCTTCCAGCGCAATCTTTATCCATGATTCACCGGAGGAGATTAGCAGCAAAATCAGAAAGGCCTACTGCCCGGAAAAGGTGATTGAGGGGAACCCGGTAGTTGAGTATGCCGAATACCTGATACTAAGGGACCGCGGAATGAAAATAGAGCGTCCTGAGAAATTCGGGGGGGACCTGGAAATTGCGGATGCAAATGAGCTTAAGAAGATATACCTGGAGGGAAAGCTGCATCCAATGGACCTGAAAAACGCAGTTGCCGCAGAGCTTTCGGAAATACTGAAGCCTTCCCGGGAGTACTTTGGGAAGAACAGGCATTACCTGGAGCAGCTGGCAGACACTGACGTTACCAGGTGATTACACCACTTCTTTTGCAAAGCCCTGTATGAGTGCAAGAATCTTGCCCTTGGACTGCTCTGCAACCTCCAGACTGTTTTCTGCGCTCAGCGGTTTCTTGACTACTCCTGCTGCGTAGTTGCTGGCCACTACCAATGAGGCAAAATCAATCTCAGATTCTCCCAGCAGTGCCATTTCATACCCTGCAGTCATGTTCACCAGGTTTGCACCCATCTTTTTCAGCATTTTGACTTCGCTCTTGGTTTCAAACCTGGGGCCCCTTGTTCCGGCAATTATCCCTTTCTTCTTGAGTTTAATCTTGTTTACTGCCGCAACTTCGTTCAGTATCTTTTTCATGTCTTTGGAAAATGGTTCGGAGAAATCAACGTGCTTCATGCCGCCCTTGAAGTCGTCGTAGAAAGTTGCCGGCGTTAAAAGCCCGATAAAGTCGTCCACCAGGACAAGGTCGCCTGGCGTGTATTTGGATATTATCCCTGCAGTGTAGAATGAAAGCACCCCCGTTATCCCAATCTTTTCAAGTGCGGCAATGTTTGCGCGGTAGTTTATCATGTGGGGGGCCAGCGTATGGTTGCGCCCGTGCCTTGGGATAAAAGCAATTTTTCTTCCGGCAACAGAAACAACTTTTATGTTGGCAATGCCATACTTTGTGACTATGTCCCTTTCATCAACCTTTCTTCCCAGTCTGTAAAATCCGGTTCCTCCGATAACGCCTAGCATGGATGCTATTCTTTGTGTTTTTTTATAATTCTTGTGTTTCTATCTCCAGAAAATTCCTGAGAATCTCTTCCCCATGCTCGGTGTGCCACACCTCAGGATGGAACTGTACGCTGAATATCGGCCTTTCCCTGTGCCTCATTGCCTCCACTGCGCATATGTCGGAATGGGCCAGCCTTTCAAATTCCTCCGGCTCTTTCTGCACCTCGTCAAAATGGGACACCCATACTTTGAGCTTGCGGGGCACCCCCCTGAAGATGAGGTCCTCCCTGTCAATCACCACTTCACCCATCCCGTATTCGGCACTTTTCCCCTGCTTTACAATGCCGCCCCAGGCATGTGCTATCATCTGGTGTCCATAGCATATCCCAAGAAGGGGCATTCTGAGTTCCTCGTTTTTAAACATCCCGAGAACTCTGTTGCCCAGGTTGGGGGGCTCCTTGTAGACCGAGCTTGGGCCGCCGGAAAGGATAAGCTTTGAGATTCCACTCTTGAGCTGCTCATGGAAAAGTCCGTAGGCGGCCTTGGCATAAAGCATCTCCGCCTCATACCCCTGGTCTCTGCAGTTCCTTTTTATGAGGTGGGTGTACTGGGAGCCGTTGTCAATGATAAGAATCATGCCCATGAAACGCTGTTCAGAAATATAAATGCCTATGCCGTGTTTCCGCCAACCTTAATAATAAGAACCGGCCAGTAAATACAGAGAATGATAGTATGAGTGCTACCAAAGGCAAGGAAAGAAGGACACTGGAAAATCTCCGCTTTGTAATCAATTCGTCCCCGCCCGGGCTTTCCAGGGCGGTTCTCAAGAAAATGGCCAGGATGCTCGGCCCGGACCGGCTTGGGGAACTCAACAGGGAGCTTGGAGTGAGCATGGCCAGCACGCCGGTTAAGGCGAGGGGCCCGGCAGTTGCATCAATAAGGGGGAGATTCCTGCAAATGAAGGCCGAGGAGCTGCCGGAGCACGTCAGAAACATTTCCCTTTCAGAGTTTGCACTCACTCCGGGGTCCGAGGCGGTTCTTGAAACTTCCGGAATATCCACAGTCGGGGATTTCATAGAAAAGAGCCAGGAGGTTCTGATTCTTTGCGGACTTGGCAAAAAGGAGATTTTGGAGATAAAAAGAAAGCTCCTGGGTTACGGAATACGCACCAGGGACAACCCTCCCCTGGAAGTCTGAACAGGCGAAAACATTAAATAGGAAGCGTGAATAAAACCTCATGCGGCTCTATTCACAAAACCAGAATGGTAGCTTTATAAACCTTTATAATATAAATCATCATACTCATAGTCGTATCGCTGGCTTTTGCTCTGCGCTTCTGGGTGGTACTGTTTGAAAAGAAAGAAAAAACAACCTTCTCCGACACTGGACGTTTTGTCGTATTTTCTGATTCCGGAAATGAAGATTCTCAGCGGGGCTGAGAGGACCAAGCTTTTATCAAAATATGGTGTTGATGAAGGCAGGTTTCCCAAGATGCTTGCAAAAGACCCTGCTGCCAAGGCGCTGGATGCAAAGCCCGGTGATATCGTCCGCATCACACGGGACGACGGCACGGGCAAATATCATGCCTACAAAATTATTGTTTGAACCAGCATTCGTATCCTTTCTGCGAATGTACACTCTGAGGTGTTATGATGCACGAAGAACTTATTGAGTCCTATTTTAGGGTGAACCCCCTGGTCAGCCAGCAGCTGACCTCCTACAACTATTTTGTGGAAAGGGGAATCCAGGAAGTTATTGACAGAATAGGCAGGGTCCAGACCAATGTTGAAGGCTTTGAACTCAAGCTCGGCAAGGTTAGAATCGAGCAGCCCAGGTACTATGAAGTGAAGGGAGGGTACCGGCAGATCCTGCCGAACGAGGCAAGGCTCAGGAACCTTACCTATGCCGCACCCATATTCCTTGAGATTATCCCGGTCTTCAACGGTGTGGAAAGGCCCGTATATTCAGACGTTTTCATCGGGGAAGTGCCGATAATGCTCAAGTCAAAGCTCTGCTACCTGTCTGCACTGCGCAGGGATGAGCTTATCGACAACGGAGAAGACCCGGACGACCCCGGAGGATATTTCATAATCAACGGCAGTGAGCGTGTCCTAGTTTCAATAGAGGACCTGGTTCCCAACAAGCTGATGGTTACCAAGGAGCGCAACGGCATTGTTTCCAAGGTTTTCTCAACCCACCATGGCTTCAGGGCAAGATGCGTGGTTGAAAGAAACCAGGACGGTGTATTCTCAGCCGAGTTTCCGTCTACCCCTGCCGGAATTCCACTCCCCCAGCTTCTCCGGGTGCTGGGCCTGGAAACGGATGATGACATCCTGAACGCATTTTCGCCTGCCAGGTATATCAAGAACGATGTCATCCTCAACCTGGAGGCCGAGCAGTCCACCAACAAGGAAGAGGCGGTGGAGATGCTGAGCAGAAGGCTTTCTCCCGGACAGCCTGCGGAGTTCAGGCTCAACCGTATGGAGAACCTGATTGACAACTACCTGCTTCCCCACCTTGGAGTGACCAGTGCGGCACGCTCTGACAAGGCAAAATACATTATACTCATGGCAGGAAGGGCCACCAGGGTTGCATACAAGAAAATCGCACCGGACGACAAGGACCACTATGCCAACAAGAGGGTCAAGCTTGCCGGAGACATGATGGGAGAGCTTTTCCGGTACGCGTTCCAGTTCCTTATCAAGGACCTTGTTTATCAGGCTTCCCGGGCCGATGCCAGGGGAAGAAGGCTGCAGGTCCATACCCTTATCAGGCAGGATGTGATGGGAGACAGGATAAAGTATGCAATGGCGACCGGAAACTGGATTGCCGGCCAGACTGGCGTTTCCCAGCTTCTGGACAGGGTAAGCAACCTTTCTACAATCTCCCATCTGAGAAGGGTGATTTCGCCGCTCAGCAAAAAGCACCCCCACTTCAAGGCAAGGGACCTCCATGGCACCCATATCGGCAAACTCTGCCCCAACGAGACTCCGGAAGGGCCGAGCTGCTCGCTGGTCAAGAACCTTGCTGTTATGGCGGAAGTGTCCACCGGCATTGATGAAGAAGAGATTGCAAGGGTCCTCAAGGCGTATGATGTTAACAACGGGTGAATTTTCATGAAAAAGAAAAAAAAGAAACCAGGAGCCGCCTCAATTTTCCTTAACGGGAAGATGGTGGGAACCCATCCGGACGGAAAGAGCCTGTCCGTCCGCCTCCGTGAAAGAAGGAGAATGAATGAGCTCAGCAGCCAGGTCAATATATACTATAATGAAAAGCTCAATGAGCTGCACATACTTACCGACAAGGGCAGGGTAAGAAGGCCCTACATTGTAGTGGAAAACGGCAAGTCCAGGCTTACCCCTGAAATACTGGGCAGGCTGAAGAACAAGGAGCTGAACTGGCACCACCTGGTCAAGATGGGCATTATTGAATTCCTTGATGCCCAGGAAGAGGAAAATGCATATGTGGCTATAAAGGAAGAGGAGCTTGCACCCGACCACACCCATCTTGAGGTGCACCCTGCAAATATTTTCGGGGTTGTTGCCGGGGTGCTGCCCTACCCTGAGCACAATTCTTCCCCAAGGATTACCATGGCCTGCGCAATGGCCAAGCAGTCCCTGGGCATTTACACCACTAATTTCAACAACCGCTATGATACCCGGGGTTATGTAATGTACTATCCCCAGGAGCCCCTGGTGCAGACAAGCGTCTACAAATCCCTGAACCTCAGGGAAAAGGCGGCGGGACAGAACTGCATTGTTGCCCTCACCAGCTACCAGGGCTACAACATGGCAGATGCAATTGTGGTGAACCGCTCCGCGATTGACAGGGGGCTTCACAGGGTTGCAATGTTCAAGACTTATGAGACCGAGGAAAGGATGTATCCGGGAGGACAGAAAGACAAGATTGAGCTTCCAACTCCCGAGGTTGTGGGCTACCGCGGGGAGGAAGCATACCGCTACCTTGACGATGACGGAATCATTGTTCCGGAGAGCGAGGTAAAAGGAAAGGATGTTCTTGTGGGAAAGACCTCTCCCCCCCGTTTCCTTGAAGAGATTTCTGTTTTCGGGGCGGTTGAGGAAAAGAAGAGGGAAAGCTCGCTGTCGCTGAAGACCGGGGAATCCGGAAAGGTTGACTCTGTCCTGGTTACAGAAGGGCCAAGCGGAAACAGGCTGGTCAAGGCAAGAATCCGCTCCATCAAGACACCGGAAATCGGGGACAAGCTTGCTTCCAGGCACGGGCAGAAGGGCGTTATAGGACTCAACGTTCCCCAGGAGGGAATGCCGTTTACCAAGTCAGGCATTGTGCCTGACCTTATTGTCAATCCCCATGCAATTCCCTCCAGGATGACTGCAGGCCATCTGCTGGAAACACTGGGCGGAAAAGCTGCCTGCCTGGGCGGAATGATTGCGGATTCCACTGCATTCAGCGGGGACACTGAAGCGCAGTTCAAGGAGGTACTGACCAAGAACGGGTTTGACGAGCACGGGGAGGAGGTGCTCTATGATGGCCTCACCGGAAGGAAAATCAATGCAAAGATATTCATGGGAAATGTTTACTATCAGAGGCTTCACCACCTGGTGTCCAACAAGATGCATGTGAGAAGCAGAGGGCCTGTACAGCTTCTCACCCACCAGCCTACCGAGGGGCGCGCCAGGGAAGGTGGCCTCAGGTTCGGAGAGATGGAGCGTGACTGCCTGATTGGATATGGGGCAAGCATGCTCATAAAGGAAAGGCTTCTGGAGGAAAGCGACAAGACTGTGCAGCTGATATGCACCGAGTGCGGCTCGCTGGCAACCCACGATTATGCCCGGAACCGCGAGGTCTGTCCGGTTTGCCAGAATGAGTCGGTAGAGCCGGTGGAGATGAGCTACGCATTCAAACTGCTGCTTGACGAAATCAAGTCTCTTGGCATCTTCCCAAGGGTAATGCTGAAAAGAAAGGGATGATATTATGGAAATCCAGTCTGTTCTTGAAAAACTGAAGTTTTCACTTTTCTCGCCTGAGATGGTGAGAAAGATGTCGGCTGCGAAAATCATCGTGCCTGACACCTACGACGATGACGGCTACCCAATTGATGGTGGCCTGGTGGATACCAGGATGGGCGTGGTCGACCCGGGCCTCCGCTGCAAAACATGCGGGGGAACGGTCAAGGAATGCCCGGGGCATTTCGGGCATATAGAGATGGTCAGGCCCATAATCCATGTGGAGTACGCAAAGCACATGTTTTACGTGATGAAGAACACCTGCCCCAATTGCCACAGGATACTTTCCAAAAAGCCGGTCCAGGAAAGCGAGATAAAGGAATCCGAAAAAGAGATTATCAAGGCTGAAGATACAAAGGCCGTTTCCAAGCCGGAAGAAAAGAAAGAGGAAAGCCCTGAGAAAAAGGAGGAAGCCAAAAAACCCTCCACTGCAGAAGAGGTGGAGGCCACCACCAGGAAAAGGTCCAGAAAGAAAAAGATTGTAAAAAAGTGTTACCACTGCGGCGAGGAGCTCCCCGAACTCAAGCTTCTCAAGCCCACATCGTTCTTCAAGAACAAGAATATGATGCTGCCCACCGAAATCCGCGACTGGGTGGCTTCAGTGAGCGACGGTGACTTAAGGGAGCTTGGATTTGACCCTCTTTATTCCCGCCCGGAATGGATGGTGTTTACCGCACTCCCCGTTCCCCCGGTCAATGTGAGGCCGTCCATTACACTTGAGACCGGTGAGAGAAGCGAGGATGACCTTACCCACAAGCTTGTGGACGTAATCCGAATCAACCAGAAGCTGGAAGCCAACATAAATGCAGGAGCCCCCCAGCTTATTATTGAAGACCTATGGGAGCTTCTGCAGTACCATGTGACAACCTATTTTGACAATGAAACCGCCAACATTCCGCCGGCCAGGCACCGGAGCGGAAGGCCGCTTAAGACCCTGGCCCAGAGACTTAAGGGAAAGGAAGGCCGCTTCAGGTACAACCTTTCCGGAAAGCGTGTGAACTTTTCGGCAAGAACCGTAATTTCCCCTGACCCCAGAATAAGCCTGGATGAGGTGGGAATCCCCAAAGCCATTGCAAAGGAGCTCACCGTCCCGCTGAGGGTAACCGAGTGGAACCTTGACTACTGCAAGGAGCTGGTCATGAGGGAAGACTATCCCCGTGCAATATATATCGTGCGCAGCGACGGCAAAAGGATAAAGGTCGGGGACACAGAGGAAATGAGAAAGGAGCAGGCCGAAAACCTGAAAGTGGGCTCGTCCCTGGAGAGGCACATTATCGATGGGGACATATCCCTTTTCAACCGGCAGCCTTCCCTTCACAGAATCTCCATGATGGGCCATCTTATCCGTGTTCTTCCGGGAAAGACTTTCCGGCTCAACCCGGTAACGGTTTCGCCTTACAACGCAGACTTTGATGGAGATGAGATGAACCTGCACATCCTGCAGACCGAAGAGTCCCAGGCTGAGGCAAGGTATCTTTCCAAGGTGGACGGACAGCTGCTTTCCCCAAGGCACGGCCATGCAATTATTAAGCCCCAGGAAGACCACGTCTCCGGTCTTTACTTCCTTACAAATGACGAGGCTGTTTTCACCAGGGATGAGGCAGCAACAATGTTCTATGAAGTAGGGCTTCATGAGCTTCCCAAGCCCGATGTGAAGGGGGGCATGTATTCCGGGAAGCTGCTGTTCTCGCTGCTCCTTCCGGATGACCTGAGCCTGAAGATGGAGTCCAAGCTTGGCGAGCAGATTGTAATCCGGGCAGGAAAGCTGACCAGGGGAGCAATTGAAAGCAAGTCCATGGAGGGCGAGCTGCTTGAAAAAATATTCGTAGCCCATGGCCCCGAGTTTACCAAGAACTTTCTCAACTCTGCAACCAGGATGGCATTGAATGCAATTACCCTCCACGGGCTGAGCGTATCGCTGAAAGACTACTCCCTTTCCAAGAAGGGAGAGGAAAAGGTGAAGTCTGTTGTGGACAAGATGGACAGGGAAATTGACAACCTTATTATGCAGTACAAGAACAAGTCCCTGGAGCGCTCACCCGGGAAGACTCTCCAGGAAACCCTTGAAGGCCTTATCGTGGAGATAACATCCCTTACCCGTGACGAGGTTGGCAAGGTTGTGGAATCTGACATGGGGATAACGAACCCGTCCATTATCATGGCCAAGATTGGCGCAAGGGGGAGCCTGCTCAACGCAATCCAGATGACTGCCCTTGTTGCCCAGCAGACAGTCAGAAACAAGCGAATTGCCAGGGGCTACAAGAAAAGGATACTCCCATATTTCAGGGAGGGTGAGCTGACCGGGGCAGAAAAAGGGTTTGTTTATTCCTCGTTCCATTCCGGCCTTACCCCTTACGAATTCATGCAGCACTCCATGGGCGGAAGGGAAGCCCTTGTCAACACTGCAATAAGGACCGCCCGCTCCGGTTACATGCAGCGCAGGTTAATCAATGCACTGCAGGACCTTGTGGTGCTCGGGGACTTTACGGTCCGCAATGCCGACATGAGCATTGTCCAGTTTGTGTATGGGGGCGACAGGAAAGACCCGATGTATTCTTCCACCGCAGAGGTGCTGGACTTCGTAAAGCAGGATGACATTGATACTGCATAGGTGATTATTATGGCATCAAAAAAACAGAGTGTAAAAATTACGCCTTTTGAAGCAGTGGGGGTGGTGGCTGCCCAGAGCATCGGGGAGCCGGGCACGCAGATGACTATGCGTACTTTCCACTATGCCGGCGTTGCAGAGCATGTGCCCACCGGCCTGCCCAGGCTGATTGAGATTGTGGATGCAAAAAAGGAGCCGAAAAAGCCGATTATTGACATCTATCTTAAGAAGTCAATCGCAAAAAGCAGCTCTGAATCCGAAAAAGTTGCAAAGGAGATATCCAGCCTTTATGTTGATGATGTGGCAAAGGTGGAGGATGACCTGGAAAAGCTTTACATAGCCGTAACATACAATGAAAAGGACGGGAAGGCCCAGGGGGTCACATTTGCAGCTTTGAAAAAGGCACTCCAGGATTTTTCCGAAAACCAGAAAGTTGAAGGCCACCAGATAACCATCAAGCTGGGCAAAAAGAAGACCAAGACCGGAGAAAAAAAGATGACTGCCAAGGCAGTGCGGAAGATGACCCAGAAAGTCAGGCAGGCGCTGGTCCGGGGTGTCCAGGGCATCTACAAGGCAGTGGTGCTCAAGGGGGATGGAGAATACTTCATACGTGCAGGCGGGTTCAACATCGTGGGAGCCTGCCAGCACCCTTCAGTGGACCCGGCCCGGGTGTACACCAACAATATCAAGGAAATTGAAAAGAACTACGGCATAGAGGCAGCCCGGAATGCAATAGTCCGGGAGATAAAGGATGTCATGGACATGCAGAAGCTTTTCGTGGACATCCGCCACATCATGCTCATTGCTGATGCAATGACCTATTCCGGAAACATCAAGTCCATAGGGAGGCACGGCCTTTCCGGAGAAAAGGTCGGAGTGCTTGGAAGGGCTGCTTTCGAGGAGACAATAAAACATCTTATCAACGCCAGCGCATTTTCAGAAGAGGAATCCCTGGTGGGTGTGACTGAGAACATCATCGTGGGCCAGACCGTTCCGGTTGGGACAGGCAGGGTCAAGCTGGTGATGAAGGGACAGAAGAAGTGATTTATATGGCTGAAGAGGATACCGCTGAAAAAGAAGTCAAGGAAGAGAAAGAGGAAAAGCCAAAGAAGAAAAAGAAAGTGGTGCGGAGACGGAAGTCAAAAAAGGAAAGGGAGAATCCGGCCACCACCGCAGTCAGGCTTGCAGTGGAAAGCGGGCAGGTGGATTTCGGAGCAAGAACAGGGCTGGTTTCAAGCATGCTTGGCAAAGCCAAAGGCTTTGTTGTGGCCGACAATACACCCAAGGTAATCAGGGATAAGGTAATGGATTATGCAGGGAAATCCGACATTCCGGTAGTGGAATTTGAGGGGAGCTCCATGGAGCTCGGCTCTGTATGCGGGAGGCCTTTCCCGGTGTCCGTGCTTTCCATCTATGATGAAGGTACGTCCAACATCCTGAAGCTTGCAAAAAAATAATTTGATTTTTCCAGGAGGATTTTTTCATGGTGGAGCTTACAGAGGACGACCTTAACATTTTTTCAAATTTTGAAAGGATTACCAGGGTGATGCCGGTGGACTATCTTGCAACTGAGACCTCCATGGTTTTCCTGGTGGAGCCCGAATCCCTGGGCAAGGCAATCGGAAAAAAGGCCTCCAATATTGAGAAACTGAAGAAGGTCTTCAGGAAAAGGGTGATTGTGCTTCCGGACAGCGACGACCCTGAGAAGTTTCTGCGCAGCTTCTATGGCAACATCAACATATATGACATAGACGTCCGGAATGTAATGGGGGAAAACTCAATACTTCTTACAATTGATGAAAAGGACCGGGGCATAGCAATAGGAAAAAGCGGGGACCGGATAAAGGCGGCAAAGAGCCTGCTGAAAAAGAAGTTCAATGCAACCCTGCAGCTCAAGACCCGGAGGTCAATGGAATAAGCACAAAAGCCCTTTTTTATAAACATTATTGCTTATTTTATTATATATGAAGCATCGTTCCGGCCCAAAATCATTTTCAAACAAGCCAGCGAAAGCAGGATGCCGGGAGCCTATGGCCGAAGGCATCCGGAAAACAGGCCGGCAATTGCAGATGCCATGGATTCTCTGAAAGATTCTAACCGTTCTCAAAACATGTCAGCGATATCTCGGTTATGGCAATGTTCTTTTTCATGGTTACTTCGTGGTAGTCGCTGCCTTTCTCCGTGCTCTCCGGGCCGCCGGTCATCCAGAAATAGGGGCTTCCGTTGGGGTCCTCCCTTTTTGTGATATGGGGGAGATACCGGTGCCGGTGAAGGTGGTTGGTGAACACAATCCTGGCATCCTCCGGGTTTTCAGGGAAGTTTACGCTGAAGAACTTGTCGGGCATCAGCATGGGCTTGAGCTCATTGGTTATTTTTTTGACTTTTGATTTTATCTTTTTCCTGTCTCCCCATCCGGCCTTTTCCCCCCATCCCCTTTTCTTCTTGTACATGGAGAATGCAATGGATGGGGTTTTCTCCAGTGCGGCCTGCCAGCACGCGCCCAGGGTCCCGGAGCCAATCAGGGCGGCCAGGCCGGTGTTGTCCCCCCAGTTTATTCCGGAAAGCACCATGCCCGGCTTCTTGAATTCGCCGGAATAAATGGAAAAGAGCACGCAGTCGGCAGGGGTTCCGTTTAGCGAGTAAATGTCATCCTCAATCTGCTCCAGCCGTATCGGCTTGTGAAGGGTAAGCGCCCCGGAAACTGCGCTCCTCTGCTTGTTGGGCACCAGGGCATAAGCATTATCCAGCTTCTTTGCAACTTCCAGAAGCATCCTGAGCCCTTCTGAGTCTCCGTCGTCATTGGTAACAAGAATCATGAAAAGAAATGGAATCCGGTTATTATAAATGCTGCCCTGCCATGTTCCCTGCAATCCTTGCAAACAGGGTGGCGGTGTCTCCGCTTTTTTCTGCTTCAACCGTGTGCAGCCTTTCTCCCACCATTATGCTGGCAGCCTCAGGCATCCGGCTGGCATGGACTTCACCAAGGGCTTCCTCCGCTATTTCAGTGATGCTGGTCTGCCGGCCCAGAAGGGTGATGCTGTCCTCGGCAATAAGGCTTTCAACCCCGATGTCAACCCTGGAAGTTACCAGGAGGTCGCTCTGCTTTTCAGGACCGCTGCACATCCTCGCCCCGCCATTGTCATGGTGAAGGATTGCGCTTATCAGGTGTACCGGCCTTTTGATTTCCTTTGCCACCTGCTTCATGGCATCCTTAAACTGGGGCATGAACCAGCCCAGCTTTGTTCCGCTTACTGATGTGTCCAGGAACAGCGCTGTAATCATCCTGCTTCTGCTGCCTTTCCTGAATGCAGCCCGAAGCCCCTCCTCCAGATTTTCTTCCAGGTCTGCAAGGAAGTAGCTGGTGTTTATCTTCACTGCCTTCATGTTCACTGCCTTCTTTTCCCCGTACTTCCATCCCAGCCTTTCCATCTCCTCTTTGGGCTCTGCGAATGAGGGGAGATAACGCTTTGCAGGTGCCCGGACAAGCACATTTCTTCTTATGAGCTTCTCGTCCCACTCATCACCGTAGCGGTGCTCGCAGTCAAGAAAGTTCGGCTTCATGGACTGCATGGTCGCCCTGAAGGCGGGAAGCGCCCCTCTCATTGAAATCAGCACCACCGAGGGAACAGTGTCCTCAATAAGCTTCCGTACCGCCCGGACAGCAGATGCATAGGAAGCCATCTCTGATTCGGTTATCCTGATTATCCTTTTTCCCTGGAGGCTTTCCACCTGCTTCATTGCATCAGGCTCCCGGAAAGACCAGTCGCTGGGGGGCTTCATTTTAAGGGACAGGCGGAGCTCCTGCCTCTGCCTGAAGGCAGGCGCCATCTGCAAGCAGAGCTGCATATATTAGGTTAAGGAAGAAACCCTTTATAATTGTTATTATTTAAGGAAATCTATGGCATTAATCGGGTACGGTCCCTCGGGAACAGCATTGCCTCCCTGATGTTTTCCTGGTTGCAGAGGTTCATCACAAACCTTTCCAGCCCGATGCTCCATCCGGCATGGGGCGGCGCGCCCATCCGGAATGCCTTTATGTAAAACTCGAAATCAACCGGGTCCAGCCCCCTCTTCTTCAGCTGTTTTTCCAGAACCTCGGGCAGATGGATGCGCTTGGCCCCGCTGGAAATCTCCAGCCCCCGGTAGAGAAGGTCAAACGCATGGCAGATTTCCTCGTTTTCCCGGTCCGGCATGGAGTAGAATGCACGCACCTCAGTCGGCCAGTCATAAATAAAGTAAAGCTCCTCGCCAAGCAGCTCTTCCAGCTTTTTCTCAGCCTCCCGGGTGAAATCCCAGCCGTGCTTCATCTCAAAGCCGTTCTTTCCCAGTTCGTCCACCAGCTCGGAATAGGTGTGCTTCCTGATTTTATTGGGAACGGCCACTTCCTTTTTGAAGGTTTCAGCAATCTCGTCGCCAACCTCTTCCTTCGCCCTCTTCAGCATGTGCAGTGTAACCTTTTCCAAAACATCCATTGCATCGCGGTGGTCTGCAAAGCCCATTTCTATGTCCATCTGGGTAATCTCATTGAGATGTGAGGAAGTATTGTGCTTCTCGGCTCTGAACACCGGGACGGTCATCACCACCCGGTCAAAGCCCCCGATTACGGCCAGCTGCTTGTACAGCTGGGGCGACTGCACCAGGAATGCCTTGTTCTCAAAGTACTGCACCGGGAATACGTCTGCCCCCCCTTCAGTGGCTGCACCTGAAATCGCAGAAGGATGTATTTCAATGAAGTCCAGCTCCTTAAGCTTTTCCCGGAATGCGCGCACGCAGACAGATTTTGTTTTGAAAATAAGCGAAACATCCTGCCTTCTCAGGTCAATATAGCGGTAGTCCAGCCTGGTGTCAAGCTCGGAATGAACATGGCCGGTGGGGTCCACCGGGAGCTTTTTCTGGACCGGGTTGAGCATCTGGAATGATGAGGGCACCATCTCCACCCCGTCCGGGGCAATCTTGTTTTCTTTTATCTCGCCTTCAAAAGCAACTACGTCCTCCTTGTTGACTTCTGCACTTTCCAGCATTCCCTGCTCCACTGCCCCCTTTTTCATTGTAACCTGGATTATCCCTGTGACGTCTCTCACCAGCACGAACTTCAGTTTCCCCAAATCCCGGACATCGTGCACCCACCCGGCGATTTTGGCTGTCTTGCCCGGGTTTTCCTTGGCCTTTTTAATGTAATGTGTCCTGTGCATACCTATCCCGCCAGAAATTAGACTCAGTTAATTGAAACTGCAATATTTTTATTCATGACTATGTTTCCACCTATTCAATAACTATTAAAATCTATTAAATATAAAGATAAATTACAGAGGGACGTTATTTCATGGAAGTGCTTCTCCCCTTGCTTTTGACGCTGCCTGCTTCGGCAGGCATGATGATAGGGATGTCTATCGGCTTAGGCATAATGGTAGTAGCAATAATGTTCATGATTGCCTATGGCCTGCAGAACCCCCAGATGATAGCAATTGCCAAGGAGGAGCTTGCCGCATTCCTTTTCACCATATTCATCATTCTCTTCTGGCTTTCCCTGGACGCTTCCCTGAACGACATAACAATCGGAATCCTGGCTTCTTCCCTTCCCAGCGAGCTCCAGCCTTTCCTGGCGGAATCCGCCACCCACGGCGGATATGTGATAAGCCACCACAACCTTGCCATCGCCAGCCTGGACATAATGATACAGAAGCTCAAGCACCAGTACATAGACCTGTATCTCTTCGAGGCCCTTATCGGCTTTCTTTCCACAATCAGCTTTCCCCTGGGCTCCCCGGTGCCCGCCCTTAATGTGATTTCCTTCTCCCTTGCGCCGTTTACCGGCCTGGTCCTCCTCAGCAATGCACATACCGCCATAGTTGAGGCAATCGGGTATATGATAACACTGGTCTGGGCCAAGCAGTTCATAGTGATTTTTGCAAGGGATGCTGTGCCGATTCTGCTTTTGCCCCTCGGCCTTGTACTCAGGGCATTCCCGTTTTTCAGAAGGACCGGCTCCAGTGTCATTGCAGTTGCATTTGCGATGTATTTTGTACTCCCCTTCGCAGTCATCCTTTCAAATTACCTGATTTTTGATGTCTACCAGCCTGCAGACTTTGCATATACCCCGGTGCATTCCAGCTTTTTTGACACTGAAAAAAGCTATGGTGACTGGAATTCAGACCTGAGCCAGGGCCAGGAGGAGCAGTCTGGGCACCTGATGGAGCAGTTTACCGCCCCGGACGCAGCGGAAGCCGCGCACACCGCAGGGGAGGAATGCTCGGGCAATTTCGTGGTCAGGCTGCTCTGCAGCATCAAGAATGTCGTCAAGGCCGCCTGGAATGCCGCGGTCAGCTTCGTGGGCACCGTTTTCACCATATGGAGGTTCATGGTGGGCATGACCGGAGACTTTTTCTTCGGAGGATTCAACAACCCGCTCATGCCGGCAAGCGCATCGGCAGGGCTTTACTATTTCATAATCAAGGAAGTATCGGTGGTCAGCCCGTTTATAATACTGGTGATGCTGACTACAGTGATTGAAATTGTTATAACAGTGACAATGTACCGGAACATCTCGCTTCTTATCGGGGGGGAGGCAGAGATAATAGGTCTGACCAAGATTGTGTAATCATGAAAAGGATACTGATGCTGCTGGTTCTGGGATTTGCTTTCGCAGGCGGGGACCAGTTCTTCGACCAGCCTCCGGAAGAGCCCAGCGAGGCCCTACTGGAGCAGCTGAACATCCTGATGTCGCTCATAGTCCCTTTCATGATGGCCATGATTGCGCTGGCGGCAGCGGCCTATGTTATCGGCCAGATGTTCGGGGCGGAGACCAGGGCAAGGGCCACAGTCTGGGCCCACGGCATGCTGGCGGCAGTGGGCATATCCGGGCTGGTAATCGTTTTGCTCTACATCCTGCTCCCTATGTTTATGTCCGGGCAGACGGTACCCCCTTCGGTTGATGTGCAGGCCGCATTCCTGGAGCTCAAGAACATTGCCCAGCAGTCCCTGATTTTCCTTATCGGCCTTTTCATCGTGACTGCGGCAGCCGCCTATGTGCTTGGCCAGTTTGCAGGCGCAAACACCAGGGCCAAGGCAACGGTATGGGCAACAGGACTTCTTGCCGGGGCAGTTGTTGCCGCAATAATCTACGTGGTTATAGTGGAGATATTCGGACGCTTCCAGGCCCCCGGAATTTTTGCAGGAACCGAGGCGCTCGGCGGCTACACCAACATAGTTATCCTTATCGCCTTTTTCACTTCAATCGTAGCGCTTATCACCTATCTGCTTTCCAAGGCATTCAAGGTGCCGGAATGGGAGGCCTATCTCAGTATAGAGCTTTCCAACATCATGAGCTCTTTCATACTTGTGTTCTTTGTGCTGGGCATGTTCGCGGTCGGGGATGTGCTTGCCTCAGCCTTTGTTGAGGATGCAGCTACGCCTCCCCAGGCGGCAATAGCATTCATGAGGACGTATGTAGCCGACAGTGTCCTGCGGGGGCTTTACGACATCTACCAGATTCAGGCGTGCACCTCCATGCTGAGCACCATAACCAGGAGAATCGGGGAATTCGTGCTCACCCAGACCTATAAGGTATTCCCGGGCATGGATACGTTTGTTTCCATTACCAATGTAATAGGCTTTGGCCTGGTGTCCATATATGGAAGCCTCAGCGCGCAGATTGCAATTTTGTATTTCATAGATGCAACCATGAAAACCTTCTTCCTTCCGGCGGGGCTGGTGCTGAGGTTCTTCCCGCCAACCCGGGATGCAGGGGCATTCCTAATAGCCCTGTCCTTCGGAATGCAGATAGTATTTCCCACGACCTACATGATAAACAAGCAGGTATTTGAGGATATAGGAGCAGAGACCTACGAGAGCAGGCACCTTCTCATCGCTAGCCTGTGCGGCCCTTTCAAGTACGGGGTTATGGGGGTCCTTATCAACCCCACTACCAACCCAATATTCGGGCTGATGCCCGGGGGCACCGCGCTGGGCACCCTGCTGATGAGGCTTACTTCAGAGACAGTGCTGAACCTGGTTTCAATGTCGGAGTTCATACCGATAATGAGGCATATTGCATCGCTGTCGCTTATTGCGCTGTTCATGCCTGCCCTCTCGATGATGATCACGATTGCGTTCATAAACGCCATGGCCAAATTTATTGTAGCAAAGGTGTAGCATGCCGCTGATAAATGAGTTCTGGGACCCCTGGATATGGTTTGGATACGGCTCGCTGGGACTGGCTACAATCCTGGTGTCCCTGGTGTATGTCCTTTCCGGGTTCCTGATGAACGACCGCATGAAGACATGGGCCAAGATGGAGCTTACCGAGATACTCTATTCAGCGATAATCATAGTGCTTGCCCTCAGCGCGGTAAAAACGGTTGACGCAGTGGTCCAGGGCTCCCTGGGGGTTTCCAATGTTCCTGCGGTTGGGACTCCGGCATCCTGTTATGCACCCGGCGAAACCACTGCCTTTGTTCCTACCAGGGACACCGGCGTCTTCGGCTCGGCGACCTACTACCGGTGCCTAAACATATGCGGCGACGGGATAGCAAACGACCCCGATTCCATCTACCACAATATCGATTCATGCCACATGCGCCTTGGCGTATGGTACCTGCGTGAGATTTTTGACGAAGCCAAGGATTTTGCATTCAACATCTATATTGACTACATCTACACCTCAATGATTGCGGAATTCACTATCAATATAGAATTCCTGTTTGAAAAGGCGGGATTCTTCACTTTCAATCCATGGAGGGGCTTCTTCACCATGGAGAACACCGTCAAAGAGCAGGTCTTTGACTGGACCATGAAAATCATGACACTTACAAAGTTCCAGGAAGTCATGCTTCATTTCATATCAATGGCACTGTTCCCTGCAATGTTCGTAACAGGGGTCATACTAAGGACGTTCACGTTCACCCGGAGGCTGGGGGGGCTTCTGCTTGCGATGGCGATTGCGCTTTACTTCATATTCCCTGCCTTCTATGCATTCGGGGCCCTGGTAATGCTGGACATCAAGGGCCAGGCGTATGAAGACTGGATAAACAATGCCGAAGCCAATCCCCAGGGCACCGACAATCCCAATCCGCCGGTTGCAAACACCATGTACCTGGCCGGCGACTTCGCAGTGATGGGGGGTGATTTCTCAACCCGGGAGGCGGTGGATGAGCTCAGGTACTTTGAAGGCCAGTCTCCCGATGACCATCTAAGATATATGGAGCAGGGAGACGCGAGGTATATCCCCCGGTTTGACCTGTCCACCGATGAGTACAGCGACGAGTCCGGGCTGACCCAGGAAGAGGTGGACGAGCTCCAGAGCAACGCTCTGGAGAGCGCAAGGGAGGCTGGGGACTCGTGGTTTGACAAGGTTTCAAGAAGAGGGAAGGACAGCGACTTCATTACTTTCGCATGGGAGAGAAACGGGCCGGTGGAAACGCTTTCAAGGATAACATTCTGGTCCCTTTTCTTCTCCCTGTTCAGCATAATAGGAACAATTGCGGCTATAAGGTCCCTCTCCATAACATTCGGAGGAGACATAGAGATAGCAGGACTTACGAGGCTGATATGAGATGAGGAGACTGCTGTTTATTCTGCTGGCCGCTTCGCTTGTGTTTGCCAACGGTGATGAGGATGCCTTCGGTGAATTTACTGATGAGACCAACAGCTTCCTTAACGACCAGGGCCAGGACTTTGTGGATGCAACCAACACCGCGGGAACAGGCGTGGTTACCACCTTCAGGAGCGTATTTGACGCATTCGGGCCGGGCCAGTGCGGAGACACCTGGGTGGACCCGGACACCGTCTTCGGCATGTGGATGGCCCCGGCGATGTTCGCGGGCATGATTGTCGTCTTCGGCCTTGCAATAGTCTACATGATTGCCCAGCTTCTCAACTCCCCCCAGCTTGTCGCAACAGTAAAGGAGGAGGCATTCCAGACCGGCCTTACCTTCATCAGGGTCATCTTCCTGATGATTATCATCTCCGGCGCCCAGATGTGGTATTCAGTCAACGCATTCGCAACAAATGACGATATCTACACCAAGCACCCCCTTATGATAGATGCAGCGATGGCATTTGCAAGGCAGATGGTTTCAGACATGACCAAGCACTACAGCATGCTGCTGATTTACAACATGGTTATCCACACAATTTATTCTTCTACAATGTGGTTCGGGGTCACCTGGCGTGCAATGTATTCATTTAACCTCGGCCCGGTGCTAAAGCCCCTGATTGATGTGGTGGGGAGCGCCCTGCAGTATCTCTCGCTTGGGCTGAGCTCCTGGCTCCTGCACATAGTGACATTGTGTCTTATAAAGAAATGGATGTGGATGCTTTTCATACCGGTGAGCATGCTTCTCAGGGCACTGCCGTTCACCCGCAATGCCGGGGAGGCGCTGTTCGCACTTTCAATGGCGCTGGCGCTCTTCTATCCCTTTATGTTCCTGTTCGATTACGAGGTTCACAAGGTTTTGAGATACAACATTGTCGATGCACAGGATGCAATGAGCAATTTCATACACTCCAGCGGAATACTCAGCGTATTCGGACCGGTGCTTGTCATTATGTTCCTTATGGCAGGAGTATTCATGCCCTTTTTCCTGGGGGGGGCGCTGAACCTTGCATTTGAACTAATAAGGGGAGCAGTGTATTACATAGTGATTATCAGCCTGCTATTGCCGTTCCTTAACCTGTTCGTCACCCTGACCGCAGCCAAGGAGATTGCAAGCTTCTTCAGGGCAGACGTAAACTTTATGTCGTTCCTGAAAATCATATGAGGTAAAAAATGGCCCCGAGACTGATAGGAAACCTGCTGAATCCGGAGGACATCATCGTGTCCGGCCCAGCCGGCGGGCTGTGGGACTACTTCGGACTCGCCGGAATGGCCCTGGTGGTTTCCTCGGTAATAATTGCATTCATCTACATGTGGGGCATCATTTTCAAAAACACCCAGATAACCAACTATGTAAAGCAGGAGATTTTCGAGCTGGTGGTTTCCGCGCTGATTGTGATACTCATCTATCCTTCTGTGCTTGCGATGAAGGACATAACCGTGAGCTTCCTTCTTCCGCCCGACCTTATTCCTGACGGGGTGGAGCCCGAAACATCACTTTACGTTGCCACTTCCAAATACTATGAGAGGATAGACCAGGACATGGCCGGATGGCTGAACATGAACTACGTGATGAATGTCTATGTGGACCAGATAGCATCGGTAACGCCGTATGCGCGGCCCCTTGGCGTGGGGCTGGTAGCCTCGCCCCTGGCCGGGCTTGCGTCCCCCATCAAGCAGCTGCTTTACAACATGAGCGTGGCGCTATCCGTGGCATTCATTATTAATTTTGCCCAGCTTTCGGTTTACATTTTTGCCCTGCAGGCATTCCTGAAGTATTACCTTCCCCTTGGAATATTCCTGAGATGCTTCACACCCACCCGCAGGCTGGGGGGAACGCTTATCGGGGTTGCGGTAGCCTTCCTGTTTGTGCTTCCTGCAATCACTACAATCACCTTCAGCATGTTTTATCATGTCTCGCCCACCGGAGAATCTGCCGGCCCTCTCATAAACTTCGGCAGCATGCTTGACCATTACATGGGGGACGTATTCGGCGGCAGCGGCGGAACCGAAGACACGCCGTTCACCACCATGTATGAGAGCAACCTGACCGAATCAGGGGGAGGGCTCATAGACATGATAACCGGGGCATTCGGTGCAATAGGGAGGCTTTTCACAAATCTTATAGGAGGTTTCTTCCTTATGCTTCTGCTGATTCCGATGTCTGTGGTCAGCCTGGCATTTGCGGTGGGATTCATTATGCCGGCCTTTAACATCCTGATATTCACCCAGGCCGCCAAGGGCCTGGCCAAAAGCTTTGGGGAAGAGGTTGACATTACCGCCCTTACGAGGATGATATGATATGAGCACACCATTTGCGGAATCGCTGGAATTCTATTCCGACTGGCGCACTATTGCGATTGCCGCCGCAGTGATTTCAGTGATGGGCTCATCCCTGCTTATCATGCTGTCAAGATTGTTCTCCCTGCGCAACCTGGAGCAGATTGCCAAGACCGAGTTTGTTTATGCCGCTTCCACTGTGCTGATTGTGGTGATGGTGGTTACGGTGGTGAATGCCATAGAGCCCATGCTGGCAGGCGGCTCCACCGGGATAGTGAGGTGCCTCTACCTTTCATCATTCATTAATCCTGATACCGGAGAGCCACTGCCCTGTACTACTCCCGGGGATTTCACCGAGCAGCAGACCCTGATTGACTGGGTTAAGCTGTATATGGAAACACCTGCAAACTGCGTCAAGGAATTCATGCAGGCGCTTTATGTGCTCAGCATACCGGTGGAGGCATTCGCTTCTATATTCATCGAGGTTTTCATGTCTGAGCAGGCTTCCGGGTTTGGCGTGAAATGGCTGGCGGAGCGGATAAAGAACACCACCATGTCCCTTACTTTCTACGTATATATCTACTACCTGATAATCCACATTCTTGACTTTGTAAAATACTATGCAGGCTTCTTCTTCTCAATAGGTGTGGTCTTGCGGGCATTTCCGCCCACCCGGGGCGCGGGGGCATACCTTATGGCAATATCCTTCGGCCTTTATTTCGTGTTCCCGCTTACTTACGTTCTGGTTGCTTCCATGTCAATGCCCCATGCCCAGGCCACCACCGTCCAGCTGAACAATCCGGACGTGCCGGTAATTGACGGAAACCTGCAATACACCTGCCTGCTTCCCGATGTGCCGGACATAGACACCTATGCCTGCGACAGCGCCAGCCTTGGCACCGCAGCGGAGCTTCCGTCGCGGATAAGGGCCAATGCAGATGCGCTTGAGGACATGCTTACCTTCCGGCTTACTGATTTTGTCAGGCATCTGATTTCTGCAATATGCCTTTTCCCCCTGATTGCAATGGTGGTGCTGTTCACCTTCGTCCTGAACACCACCAATCTGTTCGGAGGCAACATCCCTGAAATAGGAAGGGGGCTGGTCAAGCTGATATAGGTTTTTTATATTTCACCTGGGAATCTGCCCCATGGAGCTCAAGCTTGTCAGGGAGGCACTAAAAAAGGGCAGGGCGGAGAAGCTGAAGGAAGACCTTGAATACGTGAGGTTCAAGAATTCCCACAAGGGAATAGAAAGGGGGACCGCCCTTGTGAGAGACCAGGTGGTCTGGGGCTATCCCCACATAAAAAGGATATTTACCCTGGAGAAAGGCCTGAGCAGGAACATCCCGCCCTGTGTCATGTATGCGGAAGAGAAGATTGACGGGTTCAATGTTCGCATTGCAAACATAAAAGGAAAGACATACGGATTCTCAAGAGGAGGTTTCCTGGACTCATTTGTCACCGAAAAGTCCAGGGAGCTTGTGCCCGGCGAATTCTTCAAGGAATACCCCGGCAATGTCCTGTGCGGGGAGATGATAGGAAATACCCCGTACACCAGCCCGGCCGATGATTTTGACGTAAAGCTTTACATATTTGATATTGATGAGGGCGACGGCTCGTATATTGGCTGCGACGAGCGGTACCGCATACTCAAGGAGTACGGAATGGAATCGCCCCCGGTCCTGGGAAAATACAACAGCGACGATTATGATGAACTCAGGAGACTTGCCCGCTCCATCAACAAGGGAAAGAAAGAGGGCATGGTGCTGAAAAGCATTGACCGGAGGCACATAGTGAAGTATGTTACCCCAAGCTCTGACATAGAGGACATTTCTGAAGCTTCCGGCCAGTTCTTTGACATATCCAAGGGATTCTTTCACCAGAGGATTCTCCGCTCTGCATTTTTCGTGGATGACTTTGGCCTGGACCGGGACAAATATGCCCTCCAGCTGGGAAAGGCATTTCACAAAGGACTGACAAACAGCATCAGGAAGGCAAAGAAGGGGGGGGAGATTGCGGAAGAGTTTGAGATTCTGGTAAAGGACACTGGCATCTGGGATGATATTGAAAAGCACATGAGCAAGGACATCGGACTGCAGGTTCTCTGGAAGCGCAGGGAAAAGAACCGCACAAGGATAAGGTTCCAGAAAGTTTACCGCAAGACGTCCAGGAAGCTGGTCTCCTATGCTGGGGGAAAGGCGGTGACAGACTAGCGTTTTTTCTTCTTGGTCAGAAGATTGTAGAACTGGCCGGCGGGAAGCCACTCGCATCCCACCTGGTCCGCAAATTTAAGCACCCCCTCATCCGAGGTAACCAGGGTGGCGTCAAGCTCCTTTGCCAGCAGGACCAGCTCAAAATCCTCCTTGCTGTCTATTATGCCGGAGCGCATCGCCTCCCGGTATTTCTCACGGAGCTTTCTGAGCTTCTCCTCATTGTCCGGCCGGTTGTCCCTGGCAAACTGCTCAGCCAGCCTCATTCCCTTGTTTATTCTTGCCCTCACGTCATCTATGAAATCATAAAGTACCGCAGCAGGGAGGTAGATGCTGTAGGTGTTTGGAGCTTTTTTCCGTATGGCAATTTCCAGTTCCCCGATTGCCTTTTCAGTAACGAAATTTTTCAGCTCCTTGAAAACAGAAGGAGGCATGTAGATGTCCACATCCCTGCCGTTCACTTTCTTTACAAATGCCTTTACCGCAGAGCTGGGAGTCTTTCCGAACTTTTTTCTGGAGCCTGGATTGACGAAAAGAGAGGTGTCGACGATGTATTTCTCCTTTGTCATGACTAGCATAATCCTCATAGATTTATATAATTAAGTCCTACCAGGGCACTTTCTTCAGACCGATGCGGTTGGCAACCGCGTTGGTAAGGGGATGCAGGACAGCAGTAAGCAGCACAAATACCAGCAGGTTCACCGGCTGATAGAGCGCCGGCCTGGCAACCGGATAAACCAGCAGCAGGGCAAACAGCAGGAAAAGCACGGTGTCCAGCCAGAAGGGCTTCCCAGGGGGAAAGCCCATCCTCCGCTTCAGGAAGCTGCCGAACGAATCCCCTGCCATTGTTCCAAGGGACAAAAGAAACCCTGCAAAAAACTGCTGCTCCGGTCCGGAGAAATAAGGGAGCGGATAAACCGCAAGCACGCCCCCTGCCACTGTGCCGGCCAGAACTCCCCCTGCAAATCCCCGGATTGTCTTGGAATCCCCGAGCATCCTCCGCCCGTCAGGCAGGGTGATGTTGAAATCAAGGGGAGGCCCCCCTCCAAGCACAACAGGCGATGAGTTCGCTAGGTATGCAGGTATTAGAAAAAAAAGAAGGTCCAGAAATTGGTCCATAAGCTACCCTTCTTCGGAAAACATTTATATTTGTATACTAGTTAACCCGTATCATGAATCGTTTTGGCAATAATGGCACACGTTCAAAGTCACGTCTGATTCTGGGCACCGGTGTTCTGCTTGTACTTGTTTTCCTGGCCGTGATACTGCTGTTCTTTGTATTCTCATCGTTTACTCCCTCCCTGGTTGGGAAATGCGTTGCGGTCGTGGAAATTGACGAGCCGCTTACCGTGGAGGGCTCGCCTCCCACTATTTTTGAGTCGGGCTATCCCAGCTCTGACAACCTGGCCGAGAAAATAGATGCCCTTAACAGGCGCGAAGATGTGGGCGCGGTGCTGTTCATTATCAATTCCCCTGGCGGCACAGTGGTGGCAACCGGAGAGGTGTATGATTCAGTAAAAAACCTGGACAAGCCCAAGGTTGCATATCTCAGGGAGGTGGCAGCCTCGGGGGCCTACTATGTTGCTGCCGGCAATGACTACATAATCTCAGACCCGAATGCCTTAACCGGGAGCATTGGGGTTGTGTCCACCACGTTCCAGCTGAGCGGGCTGCTGGACAAGCTTGGGGTAAATGTGACCTCGGTAAAGTCCGGCCCCTACAAGGATATTGCATCCCCCTACCGGAATCTCACCCCAGAGGAGGAAGAGATACTGCAGGGGCTTGTCGATGAAATCTATGAGGAATTCCGGTCGGTGGTGCGGGAGAACCGCAGGGGAAAATTGGATATGGACCTCTTTGATGAGGTTACCGACGGCAGGATTCTGAGCGGAAGGCAGGCCCATAAAGCCGGGCTGGTGGACGGGCTTGGCAATAAGGATGATGCGCTCATGAAGGCTGCCGAACTCGGAAACATCAGTGCAGAATCCCCTGATGACATAAGGGTCTGCTATGTTTCCACCGGGTACACCGAAGGCGGCTTATTCAGCATTGAAAGCATGCTTGAGCATCTTAGGTTCAAAGCATCATCACCGGCTGTCTACTATGAATAAGAAAATCAGGAAGGCCCTTCCCCTTCTTTTCATATTTGCCCTTGTTCTTGTCTTCCTGGCAGCCCTGCTGATGAAACCCGGGATGGTGGAGCTTGAGTATGAGGCCGAATATCCTGCCTGCACTGAAGGGGCAACCCAGCACTGCTGCATAGGCAACTGCAGCGGCAAGTCAACCTGCGTCAACGGAAAGTGGGGCCCCTGCAAGCTGGACATCGTATGCAGGCCAGGCGAAACCGTGCCCTGCCTGGAACGGGGCTGTGTCACCGGCCACAAGGAGTGCAATGAGTGCGGCACTGCCTATGGGCCATGCATACGTCATGATTAATGTGGCTAAAAAGATAAAATTGAGCTTCAACATATAGTTTTTAAATTATACCTAATCAAATGGGATACCATGCGCGCGTTCATCTTTTCTCTAGATGCTTTTGTAGCCTTCACCCTGGCACTGGTTGCCATATATTCGCTGATTTTCTTTTCCAGCGTGCCTTCATCCTATTATTATCTCCTTACCCAGGGGCATTTTCTTACCAGGGATGTCCTGATGTCCCTTTCCACAGCACCTTGCACTGACGATTACGGAGTTTCGTGCACAAATTACGAAGGCACTCTCCTGGAAAATATTGCATCCGAGGACGAAGAGGCCGTTGCAGAGGCGCTGGTGAAAAACACAGTCGGGGAGATGATTCCCGAGCAGTTTGGCTATGCAGTTGAGCTGAGCAGGGACCACGGCTCTACGTGGGACCTGGTTTATGACACAGCAGGGGGAGGCGGTTCGGAAGAGCACGCCAAGGAAGCAAGAAAGCTGACCGTTTCCTCGCAAGTGATTGCTTTTGACTATGCCGGAGATGTGAACAGGCTGAAGGTTTCACCTTACAATTACCTCAGCTGCGGAGCCCTTGCCTACGGAAGTCCCCAGGAGGCAGAGGAGGCAGGATATGTGGACTTCGGACTGATTACCTGCGGAATGTGGTATATGTATGTTGAAGGGGACATAGTGCCTGTTGTAAGAGGCAATACCCACCCCAGTGAGATGCTTGGCGGAGACCTGGTGCCATCATCAGATGTCTCAATTGTAAAGCTTACCGTTTACATCTAGGTGATATCTTGGACAAGAAAGGATTCCTTTTTACCGTGACCGTTTTCCTGGTGCTTACTTACATACTTCTCAGTATTTCCGTATGGGTCAAGGGGGTGGAAACCTCTGAAAGGGGATATGCTGAATTCTACAAGGAGTCCACTGTAGAGCTTGCAATAGAGCAGATTACCCCTGCCAAGATGGACAAGGTAACCAACACCATAATGTACCGCTCCCTGAACCGGCTGAATGAGCATTCGGTTGACAATCCGGTGAAGGCCGAAAACGGGAAAGAAAACACCAGGGAGGCGATGCTCGGGCTTCTTATGGACGGAGCTGCGGATTCAGGTTATTTCCACAGTGCTTCAGGGATTGCAGCCGAGGAAAATTCCTCCCTCAATGCATGGGCGCAGAACCTCAACACCTCCCTTCTTGCAATCGGGGTGCACATAAATGAATTTGAGGTCAGCAATTTCAACATCAGCCAGAAAGACGAAAAAACTGTAAACTACACATTTGATATCAGGCTGCAGATGAGGGACAACACCAACACCACTGCGGTTTCAAGAACCTATCACCTCAGCAATGAGCTGGACATTACCGGCCTTCTGGACCCGGCCCTGGCAAGGGAGAGCAGGAACATGGCCGGAGACAACCTTACTGCATACCGGATGTTCTTTTTCCATGATAATTATGATGATTACACCGATGTTTCGGTGAGCACTCTTCCCCAGTCTGTTGATGCTGGACAGGGATGGATATACGGCCCGCTTGCGCTTGCCAACGGCACTGCAGACGGGGTGCCTTCTTACGGCCTGGTTCCCAAGACCGGCGGCTTCAGCAGGAGAAACTATGTCCTGGTAGGAACCTATGATGAGATAGTGTACCTCGGCCCTTCGGTATATGAGGAGTTCAAGGGGTACATAGTGACATCTTCGACTTCCACCTACAGCACCACCTGCGGGGATGAGGAAGAAGGCACCTTCAATCCTATAAGGCACACTCCTGACCCCGAATGCGAGCCTTATCTGGGAAATCCCCAGACCAGCAGGCCTTATGCTATTGCGCCGGGATTCAATGTGACTGATGCGCCGGTCTGCCCTGTACTTGACGGCAGCAATGAGACCAGGAGATGCGCCCTGATGATTGCAGCCCACAGCCCTGAAGAAGTTTCCGACGACCCCGGCAGCAAGGACGATGGGGGGGGAGGCCTGTATGATGTGGAGCTGCTCCGGGATTTCACTATGTGCGGCTACTACACCAAGAATCCTGATGCACCGTCCTATCTTCAGAGGCTTCTCGAGGATTCCTATGAAAAGAACTCCTCTGCTTATGGCATTGAGACATTTATCATAGGGAATTACGCCAACGATTCTGTTTATGATTTATACAGCAGGCTGGACCGGGAGCTGTTTGACGAGGTATCCGGCATAAGGGTAAGGGGGATGCCCGGATGCAAGGACTTTGCAATGTGCTCAGATGAGCCGGTTACAGGCATATTCGCGGTGAGCGACGACACAAGGGATGATTACGGCATGGATACGATATCCTGTGACAGCGGAGCGGGGTGTGGCGAATGAAAGGACAATCCTCACTTGAGCTTTTGGTTACGGTGGGAATAGTGGTTGCATTCACTCTTCCGGTAATCTTCCTGATGTTTTCATTTACATCCGTAGGATATGAGGACACCGCAATAGCGCAGGCCGAGGCCGCTTCCCGGACGCTCTCAGACACCATGAATTCTGTCTATTCGCAGGGGCCCGGTGCGGAGAGGCGCATTCTCATGAACGTCCCTGCTTCCACTGAAAGGATTTATGTGGACGACCGGGAGGTGGTCGTACAGATAGAGACATCCAGGGGAACCTTTGAGGCAGTGCACACTACCATGGCAGAGACCAGCGGGGTGCAGGACCTCAGCGGCAAGACAGGGCTTTTCATCATAGACGTCAGGAATGAGAACGGCAAGGTGAGATTGGTTGACCCCTATTCCTCATAAGAGAGGTCAAGTGGCCACGGAATTCCTTCTTTACACTGCAGTATTCATGTTCATAACAATAGCTGCATTTGTAGTGGTCAATCAGCTGCTTTCCACCGAAATCCCCCTTCAGCAGAATATTGTGGCAAAGGAAACTGGAGAGTCCTTTGCCAATGCCATGACCCTTTCGGTAAAGGGGGGGACTGGCTTCTCCTACAACTATACTTTCCCCCGGACGATATTCGGCCTTCCCTACCAGGTTTATTTCACCAACCTTTCTGACGGCTTCATGGTTCTGGAATGGGAAGGCAGCTATGGAGACTTCAGCTATTCATACGTGGTTCCGGCATACAAGTATGAGATTCAGGGGGGGTGCATCAGCGGTGATGTGCTTAACAGTACCTCATGCTCCAATATGTTAATGTTAAATAACGATGGTGAGAATCTTACTATTACGCAGCAGCCTTAGGTGTTTGATATGAGAGGACAGTATTTCAGCTTTGATGCGATTATCGCTTCAGTCATTTTCGTGCTGGCGCTGGTAGCCCTGCTTTCTTACTGGCACAGCGTCCGGTCGTTCCTGGACTACCAGAATGACCAGCTTTCCAGGGATGCGGTAAGGATTTCCAATCTTATGTTTACTCCTCCGGAGCCTTCGGCAGACTGCGCCACCATGGAGAGGCTTGGCTTTGCAAAAGGCTGGGACGACCGGAGGGTTGATTCCAGCGTTATTTCCTGTGCCGCGTCGCAGGATGCTGCCTGGCTGCGGAACGTCACCGGCTCTTCCTATGGCGTATACCTCAAAATTACCAATCTTGCCAACGGCACAGAAACCGAAATCGGGACTGACCCATCTACCGAGCCTGATGTGGCTGACGTGGTCAAGCTGAGAAGGCTTGCCACCGTGGTGGACTCTCCTGACGACTCAACCTATCTTGCCTCATTTGACCTGAGCATGTATAAAAAGTCGCAGTAAAAAAAAAGAAGAAAATTATTTGTTTTTGGTTATTATTTCGATATTCTCAGGCACCTTGTTGACGTTTCCTATCTTCAGGCCAACCAGTATTTTGACTCCCTGCCTGGATGCCAAGTCTGCGAGCCTCTGGGTTATGATGCCGTCAAATACAATGGCATGCACATCCTTGGTCTCGCTGAGGGATTTTATCACATCCCTTACCGGGACTTCAGAGACCCTTTCCAGGTTGCTGTTGTAGAACCTTGCCCGAAGGGTGTTCCCAAGGCTGTCCAGTTCCTTGAGCAGGTCTTCCTTGGAAATCCTGGCCGGCGGCTCAGGCGCCTTCTCAGGCTCCTTTTTTTCTGCCTTGGCCTCTGACCTGCTTTTTGACTGTGTCGGTTTCCTGGATTCCTGCCTTCGCGGCGGAGTCTCAGCTGACTTCCTTTCTTTCTTTGCATCCGCGTTCTGCTCATAAGGCACCTTGTTGCGCAGAAGCTTTATCATCTCCTTCCTGGTAAGCTCTTCCACCTCAATGCCGGTGGGTGCCCTTGCCACAAAGTCTATGTCAACTCCGCCCTGGGCAAGCTCATTCAGGATGATGTCGCCGCCGCGGTCACCGTCGAGGAACAGGGTAACCTCCTTTTTCTTGGAGATATTTACAATGGTCCTGGTGACCTTTGCACCGCCGATTGCAACGACGTTGGTTATGTCGTTCTTTAGCAGGTTTATTACATCTGCCCTTCCTTCTACGAAAATGACCTCGTCGCTTTTGTCGATTAAGGGCCCTGCCGGAAGCCGGTCCGGTCCATACTGCTTTATTTCTGCGGTCTTGACTTCATCCCTGACCATCTGGGAAATCTCCCTGCTTTCAGGAATCTCGGTGTCAAGGAGATTCTTCAGGAGCCCCTTGGCCCGGTCTACCAGCCTCTTTCTCTTTACACTCCTGGTATCCTCTATCTTGGTTATCTTCAGCTTTGCCTCACAGGGGCCGACCCTGTCAACTGTCTCCAGGGCGGCTGCGATAATGCAGGTCTCCACCATGTCCAGGCTGCTGGGTATCTTGATTACTCCCGTAGTCCTTCCCCCCTTTCCGGAAAGGTCAACCTCTATCCTGCCAATCCTTCCGTTTTTCTGGAGGTCCCGGAGGTCCAGCTCATCGCCGAGCAGGCCTTCGGTCTGTCCGAATATTGCGCCTACAACATCGGGCTTTTCCACAAGCCCGTCGATTTCCACGTTCGTGTAAACCAGGTATTTTACTGTATCAATGTATGTTTTAGCCATTTTTTTCACCTTCTTCAATCAATTCCTTATATGCTCTTTCCGCTTCCTCGAAAAACCTTATTCTCAGGGTGTGCGCGAGCAGCTTCCTTGTCTCAAGGTCTGCCTTTACCGAAAGTGCCTCCAGTTCATCCCTGGCCTTCACGGCCAGTTCATCGCCCCGCCGGTCCAAATCGGTAAGCACAAACACCCTTTCAGCGTTTTTCAGCTTCCTGCAGCTCAGTCGGAGGTTTCCGGAAATCGTCAGAATGTTTTTCACACCCAGCGCTTCCAGCGCTTCCCTGTCTTTTTTTCCTTCCACAAAGACAGGGCCTTTCCTGATTTTCTGAAGAAGCTTTTCCAAGCGTTTCAGCCTATCCTTTATTTCCAAATACTGCCTCCGGGATCGGAGAGAATGAGAAACATTCGCTGTGCACTGTTGACCGCCTTTTCCAAGGCTGCCTCCCCCTTTCAGGGCAGGCATTCCGTCATAGCTTGAAGCTCAGGTGGCCATCCATGCACAGCATTGGCATGAGTATCACGTCAGTGCGGCCCTTTCTTCTATAAGGTCCACCACGACAGGGAATATCTTCATTATGTCTCCTTCGCTGAGAATGCCTATGAGTTCGCTTTCATCGTTGACCACCGGAAGCCTCTTTATCTTGTTTTCCTGCATCGCTCTTGCCGCTTCCTCTATGGTGGTTTCGGGCCTTACGACCCGGAGCGGCTTGGACATGATTTTCTCCACTTTGGCATTTCTGGGGTCTTCACCCTTGGCCAGTGCCTTGTATACGATGTCTCTTTCGGTGATGATTCCCTTGGCATGCTTGCCAGCTTTATCCTCTACAATGATTACTGATCCGATGCTATGTTTTTTCATCAATTTTGCAACATCGAGAGCAGTTTTGCCAAATGGTATCACTATGACCTTTGTAGTCATAATGTCTCCCACTCTCAAATCTGATCCCATGGTTTCTATGTTAATCTGAAAATCTTTAAAAGGGAATCTCAGATTTCTTTTCTACCTTTTTTACTCTCAAATAAACACTTCTATTATGCATTGTATTGTTTAAATACTTTCGCCTTTCCCCACAATATATAACTTCTTTCCTGTTTTATAACCTTTTGCGGCAACTATCACCAATGCTTGAATCAGTGAACCGCATATTCGTAATTCTTGTGCTTGCCGCAGTGCTGGCCGGAATATCAGTCAGTATTGCGGTTCTTTTCCTGCCTTTTGGCGACAGCCTTGGGCTGGAAGCGGTTGCATCCATGGAAAGGGAGCCAGATTTTGTTTTGCTGGGAGATGACAAATCAATTGCTCCGGACACCTCCCCTCATCGGCTTAATTTCACCATAACCACTCCTCCCATGGAAGAATTTGACCTGCTCTACCTGGATGTATATGGGGAAGGGAAACACCTGTACCAGGTTGACTGTATGGGAGACCACATTTTCTATGGCGAAAGCTATGCCGGGATGACCCGCCACAACTGCACCGGCTATATACCCTATCACTACAACGGCTCCGGGGCGTACCTGGTATTTGCAACCTTCTACAGCGAAGAAGGGGAGTATGTGTCCGGGCCGGTCAGGGTATATGCCGACTGGCGAAACTATGAGGAAAGCTTCTGGAATATCTCGCTTTACCTTGTCCTGGGAATCGCTGCAGTGTATCTGCTCGTTGTGTTTCCCCTTACCCTGGCGGTTGCATATATTGCATCCAGGACGAAGCACCATGACCAGGAATATACTGTCTTTTCCCTCCTGAATCCCTTCAGAAACAAGAAGACAATCCTCCAGAAATTCAACTCTTTTTTGGCCTCCCCGTATTTCTGGATGTTTGAGATTGCCGGCATTGCCGCAATTTTAATGTATATGCTGGCCACTGCAGAGGTCTGGAAATCCGGAACTGCGTTTGTTGCCTTTTTCTTTTCCGGCCTGCTTGCATTTATTGCCCCGTTTCTCTGGTGTGCGGCATGGTGGTATGCGGACTTCAGGGAAAGGGAGCCTCTCAGGCTCATCATCACCTTCTTTCTTTGGGGCATGCTTGCCGCACTCATGGCAATAGGCCTCAATTCTGCGCTGGGGCTGGCCATGGAAGTTGCCGGAATAGGCTTTCTGGGGACCTTTCTGTTTGCGCCGGTGGTGGAGGAATTCTACAAGGGCTCGGGAATAGCCCTGCTGGGGGAGCACCGGGAATTCAATTCCATAGAGGACGGGCTGGTTTACGGCTTTGTGATTGGCATGGGATTTTCATTCATTGAAGACTGGATATACCTTCTGCAGTATCCCATGGGCTCGGACATCCTTTCCTGGTTCTTTCTGTTTATGCTCCGCTCCATACTGTTCTCTGCCAACCATGGCTTCTACACGGCAATTACCGGCGGGGCAATAGGCCTTCTTGTGGAGAGGGGGTTCCGTGCGCCTGCGCTGGGTCTTCTGGCAGGGGTGCCAATTGCGGCGGGCTTCCATGCAGTCCACAACGCAGGCGAGATGCTTGCAGTCCTCTTCGGGGCAGGCGGTGTTCTGGCGTACTGCTGCCTGCTGGTGCCTTTCTTTGACTATGGAGGCTTTTTCATACTTCTCCTGCTCTTTGTCTGGGCCCTGCTCAGGAAAAGGCCGGAACCGGGAAAGCGGTTCGGGCAGAGCCACTCTTAAAAACACTTCCCAGTCTATAAAATGCCATGGATTTTTCTGCTGTTGAATCTAAATGGTCCAGGAGATGGACCGAGGAAAAGGCATTCCATGCCGACCCGGGGGCCGACAGGAAAAAGAAGTACATCACCGCAGCCTTTCCCTATCCCAATTCGCCCCAGCACATTGGGCATGCCAGGACCTACACCACTGCAGACATATATGCAAGGTACCTCCGGCTTAAGGGCTACAATGTGCTTTTTCCGATGGCCTTTCATGTCACCGGCACCCCCATCATTGCAATGGCAAAGCGGATAAGGGAAAAAGACGAGGCAGTGCTTGCGGTCTTTGAGAATATATACGGGATACCCCGGAAGACTGCGGAATCCCTGAGCAAGCCGGAAGACCTGGTCAGATACTTCTCTGATGAAATAGAAAAGGGAATGAAGGAGATGGGCTATTCCATTGACTGGAGAAGAAAGTTCTATTCCTATGACGAAAAGTTCAACCGTTTCATCCAGTGGCAGTTCAGGAAGCTCCAGAAGATGGGTTATCTGGTGAAAGGCGAATACCCTATCGCCTGGTGCCCGGAGGACCAGAACCCCCTGAGCGCACACGACACCAAGGGCGATATTGACCCCGAGCTGGAGGATGTGACTGTCATCAAGTTCAGGGCAAATGGCGAATCCCTTGTGGTAACAACCTACCGTCCCGAGACCGTCTATGGAGCCACCAACATCTGGATAAACCCAGATGCGGAATATGTCAGGGTAAATTACATGGGGGAGACAATCATTATGGCCAAAAAGGCGGCAGAGGTGCTTCAGTTACAGACCGGCCATGAAGTTACAGGGGACATAAGTGCCCATGAAGTTCTGAAAATGAAGCCGGTGAACCCGATAAACGGCAAGGAAGTGCCGGTGTATTCCGCCAGCTTTGTTAATCCTGAAACCGGCACCGGGATAGTCATGAGTGTGCCCGCCCATGCGCCAAAGGATTATCTTGCCCTCCGGGACATCGGAAAGGGGAATATCGACATGCCCCAGGTGATTGAACTCAAGGGCTACAGCAAAAACCCGGCAAGGGATGCGGTGGAAGAGCTGGGAGTGAAAAACCAGGACGACCCTCTTGCCGAAAAGGCCACCAAGGAGATTTACACCAGGGAGGCGCATGAAGGGGCCATGGCGGTGGGCAGGTACAGGGGAGAGCCGGTCGCCGTTGCAAAGGAAAAGGTTGCCAAGGACCTTATCTCCGCGGACAAGGGCTTTGAGATAGTCACCATTGCCAACGGCCCTGTTTACTGCCGCTGCGGCTGCCATGCGGTGGTCAATGTCATCAAGGACCAGTGGTTCGTGGACTACGGAATCCCGGAGTGGAAGGAAAAGGCAAAGGAATGCCTGGAGTCCATGTCAGTGGTGCCGGAGAATGCCCGGAGTGAATTCCTTTATACCATAGACTGGCTTAAGACCCGGCCCTGCACACGCTCCACCGGCCTGGGCACAAAGTTTCCCTTTGATGAAAGCAAGGTTATTGAGGCGCTTTCCGACTCAACGCTTTACATGGCATTCTACACCATATCCCATCTGCTTGAGGATATACCGGCCTCAGAGATGGATGACGGGTTTTTTGATTATGTCTTCCTTGGCAGGGGGGAAGGCAGCGAGAAGCTGGAAAAGCTCAGGGAAAGCTTTCTATACTGGTATCCCTGCGATTCCAGGCACAGTGCAGGCGATTTGGTGAGGAACCACCTGACCCTTTACATATTCAATCACGTTGCCCTGATGAAAAAAGAGCACTGGCCGGCGCAGATTGTCACAAACGGCTTTGTGCTGATGGACGGCAGCAAGATGAGCAAGAGCATGGGTAATATCCTTCCCCTCAGGAAGGCAATCAGGGAATATGGCGCGGATGTGATACGGTTTGCGGTGATAAGCGGTGCCGACCTTTCCAGCGACACCGATTTCAACCAGAGCGTGGCTGATGGTGTCCGCTCCAGGCTTTCCTATATTACAAAACTTATCCAAAAATCTGGGGAGGCCGGCAGCAAGCCCCATGGCCGCATTGACCGGTGGCTGCTCTCCAGGCTCAACAGAAAAATCGAAAATGCCGAAAGCCTTTACAATCAGCTTTCAATCAGGCACCTGGGCCTGGAGATTTTCTATGGTGTGGTCTCCGATCTCCAGTGGTACATGAAAAGGGCGGAAGAGCCCAACCTCCATGAATTCTTCCAGAAATGGGTGGTAATGATTGCCCCGTTCATGCCGCATTATGCCGAGGAGTACTGGGAAATACTTGGCAACAGCGGTCTGGCTACATTCAGGGAATTTCCTGAAGCGGACCAGTCCAGAATAGATAAAAAGCTGGAAAAGGGGGAAGAGCTGATAAAGAAGGTGCACCAGGACATAGAAAAGATTTCCGGGCTGATAGGCAAAAAACCCTCCCGGGTCACAATCTACGTGGCAGGCGAAGGAAAAGGGAAAATCTTCAGGCTGGTAAAGAAGCACAAGATATTTGAAAAGGTGATGGCTGCGGCAGCAGCCGAGGGCCTCCCCATGAAATCCGTGCAGAAGGTGGTTAAGCAGTTAATCAAAAACGCCCATGCCCTTCCGGAGATACTCTCCCAGGATGAAGAGCTGGCCGCACTGATTGACGCCAGGCAGTTCTTTTCCAGGGAGTTTGACTGCATGGTGGAGATTCTTCCGGAAGAGGAAGGAAAGCACCCCAAGGCCGAAAGCTCGCTGCCCGACAAGCCGTCCATTGTGCTGGAATGAACATGAAATTTCTGAAAGTCCCCAGGAAGCTGGCCGAGCAGACCAGGCAGCAGCTTATGGAAAAAGGAATAATCTCTCCAGATTATGATATTTTCAGAGAAGGCGAATTTGTTTTCATTCCGGTAACAAAGGGATTCAGGGGCTATGAGCTGGTGGAGAGAAAGGCAGATAAAAAAGAGCCTGGATTCAGGAGCCTGGCCGGGGCCCTGAGCAGCTCCCTGGATAAAAACGAACTGGAGCAGCTCACCACTTCATTTGACATCCTGGGCGATATAGCGATAGTGGAAATCCCCCGAAAGCTGGAACCAAAAGAAACGGAAATAGGAAATGCCCTGCTCAGGGTTCACAAGAATGTGAGGGCTGTCTTCAAAAAGCTGGGTCCGATGGAGGGCGAATACCGGGTGAGAAGGCTTGCCCGCATTGCAGGAAAAGGCGGTACCGAAACACTGCACCGGGAGCATGGTTGCCGCATCAGGCTGGACGCGGCCAAAGTCTATTTCTCGGTACGGCTGTCCCATGAAAGAAAAAGGATTGCCGGCCTTGTCCAGCCGGGGGAAAATGTGCTGGTTATGTTTGCAGGTGTGGGGCCATTTGCACTTTTGATTGCAAGGGAAAAGCCAGGCGCCAGCATTGTTGCAGTAGAAAGCAATCCTGCCGCAGCCCGCTACCTCAGGGAAAACATCGCCCTTAACAAGTCCGGCAACATCATTGCCGAGGAGGGGGATGTGAGGGACATAATTCCACAGAAATACAGGGGGTTTGCGGACAGGGTAGTCATGCCCCTGCCCAAGACAGCGCATGAATTCCTGGATATGGCATTTGCCGCATCAAAAAGAGATGCGGTAATCCATTTCTACACAATTGCCGGTTCAGAGCACCCCTTTGAGGATGCCATGGCCAGGGCAGAGAAGGCAGCATCCAGGCACGGGGTAAGGTTACAGACCCTGGGCAGCAGAATCGTCAGGCCGTATTCCCCGGAACTGGTGCAGGTGGTGCTGGACCTGAGGAAAACTATAGGGAAAATTGGGCCGGGACAAGGCCGAGCAGGTTCAAAACAAACCACAGGGCAAGCCCGCAAACCATCCCCAGCACAATCGGGGGCAGCGCGGGAAGCACCCTTCCCTTCCTGAAGACCAGCTGAAGGAAAACAAATATGGCAGCCACAGCCCCGACAAAAACAAATGCAGTGGCAACCGGGCTGATGGAAAGCAGGGAAACCTCCAGCATGATTGGTGCTATGATGTCCCCGGTCCCCAGGTCCAGGCGCTTTTCCTTTTCCCCCTTTTTCTTGGGCAGCTCTATTGCGGTAACGGTGAATGCAAGGTCCTTCTTGACAATGTAGTCCGCCATCTCAACCATGTGCTTGGTGGTAAACACCGAGAGATAATCATAGATGGAAAGGAATATCAGGAACAGGAGAAGCGGTATCAGCCCCAGGGAAATCCCGAAGACAACCCCCACTCCGGCCGTGGCCAGGACCGCGGCAGCATTCTTGAGCCCCGGGACAAACACCTTTACTCCGGAAAAAACAAGGCCGATTGTTATTGCGGCAATGGTGCTGGCTTCATAAGGCACCAGCAGCCGGAGGAATGCATAGAAGACAATTGAGCTTGCAGTGGCAATCAAGGCAAACTCCAGCAGCTTGAATATAATCGGATAAACCCCGAACAGGCGTATCAGGATAATCATCATTGCCGCCCCTGCCAGTATGTAAAGGATGAAAAAGACGGCATTCATGGGCTCATTGGAGTCGGTAGTGACAACCAACTCCTGGACATAGGGGTTTTCAGTAAAATCATTGATGACAACCGTGCCGGTGTAGATGCCAAGGAGCTGTGCTGCTATGAAAAGAGCAAGTAATCCGAATACAACCCTCATTTATTCACCAACTATCCTTACCTGGCCGTATTCTTTTTCATAGATCATGCCCCTGCGGAGCAGTTCCTTTATTATTCTCTCCGCAGTGTGCTGCTCTATGTCATATGTCTTGGCGTCCTCTACCACTTCCTCAACGTCCGCAGTGTCACTTCTCCGGAGATGCTCGCGTATAATCTCCAGAATTGTGTCAGTTTTCTGAAGCTTTTCCCTTTCCGACTTGGGTTTTCCGGTTGTTACGATGTCAACGTCAAAAGTTCCGGTTTCCCTGTCGGTCATTATCTGTTTCATTACATAATTGAAAAGTGAAATGGCCACATCTGCATCCTCCTCGGTTACAGTGCCGCTCAGCCTTAGCTTGGCATGGGCCTCGGCCAGCCTGACCAGCCCTTCCAGGTATCTGGGGGTGATTGCCACCGCCCCCGCGTCCTTGCTTTTTCTTCGCAGTTCCACATAGAATTCCTTGATTTTTTCGGATGCGGTGGGAGTAAGCTTGGGGAACACCTTTCTCCGGGCAAAGGCTATGTACTTCATCAGCATTTCCTTGGACATTACCGGTTTTCTCCCTTCATCCTCCTCCTTCATATGCCCGGAAAGGATGTGCTCGGCAAGCTGGGCATCCTTTTCCTCGTCAAGTATGTCCACAATGGGGAATATCAGGTCAAACCTTGAAAGCAGGGTCGGGGGGACATCAAACTGGTCGGACAGGTTCTTGGTCTGGTCAAACCTTCCGTACTTGGGATTTGCCGCCGCCAGGATTGCTGTTTTGGTCCTGAACTTCGCCACTATGCCGGCCTTGGCAACGGAAATGCTGGCAGATTCCATTGCCTCATGCAGCGCGGCCCGGTCCTCTTCGGCTATCTTGTCGAATTCATCCACCTGTGCACAGCCCCCGCTGGCCAGCACCAGGGCGCCCGCCTTGAGTGTCCAGCCTCCGTCTCCCAGCTCATCCTTTTCGGCAGCAACGGTAAGGCCGGCTCCTGAAACGCTTTTACCGCTCACATAGATGCTCTTGGGCGCGATTTCGGTGACACTTTGCAGAAACCGGCTCTTTGCAATTCCCGGGTCACCGATAAGAAGTACATGGATGTCATCCCTTATGGGCAGGTCCCCCTCCAGCAGTTTGCCCCTGCACCCTCCGAAAAGCTGCAGGGCAAGCGCCTTCTTTACCTCAAGATGGCCGTAGATGGATGGTGCTATGGACCTTACAACAGCATCAGTAATATCAGGCTTTTTTGAAAGTTCCCTTATTCTTCTTTCGTCCTCCTTGGTTATTTCAATCTCTTCAAAGTCCCTTTTCAGGCTTCTCATGCTGCTTATCTCTATGTACCTGCTGTATATCAGCTCCTGCTTCTGCCTGCTTTTAATCGGCGGCTTCAGGCGCAGGACCCCAATGACTTCAATGTTGTCTCCCGGCGCGATAGTGTTGACTATATCGTCCTCAAGCAGCAGCCCGATGTGGGCGGCCGGGGCTCCTCCCCTGACCCTCTCCAGCAGCTCCTGAACCTCCACCTTCTGGATGTCGGTGAATGTGCTTTCCTCGTTTACCTGGACCATTGACATTTTTTTGCACTGCTCGCACCGCTTGGGCGGGTTAAAGTTCTTGCCTACCAGCAGCCTGACTTCCGAATCGCAGAGCTGGCATTTGTAGGCCGCAATTTTTACCCGGTGCATCACCTCTGCTCTTTTGGTGACCACGCACTTGAAGCCCACCAGCTCGTCTATGTTCCGGGAGCCCAGCGCCTCAATAAGTACCTCATCCACCGGAAGGCCGCTGACCCTCACATGGGGCTCGAACTTTTTCCCTGCGGTTACCGCCAGGTTCAGCTCCTTGATTGCCTGCTCTGCTGCCTTGATTATGATATCCGGATTCCTGACCAGTGCGTCGGCCAGCTCAGGGTCAAATCTCTCCAAATCGGCATAGTCTATGTAAAGGCTTCTCCTGGAGGGGTATTCCCGGAGCAGTGCATCTATTCTTGACTTGTAGACATCCGTGAAAAAGTCGGTGAATACAGCTACCTGCGCAGATAAGTCAACCTCCATAATTACCCCGCCTAAAACAAGTGGAACAGTATTAGGAAACTGTCATTAATAAATTTATGGCTGTTGTAAAAAGGCAAAATGCAGGAATTCATTATTTGTTGTCTTCGCGGAAAGAAATGTTCCTGCTGACACCAAGACTTTTATATGTTATTTGTTACTGTCAAGCATGCAAAAGGCAATCCTGCTAATCATTGACGGACTTGGCGATTTGCCCACCCCCAAGACCCCTCTTCAGGCTGCAAAAACCCCTAATCTTGACCGGCTTGCAAAAAACGGAATCAACGGGATGCTCAGCCCCATCAAGAGATATATAGTCCCGGGAAGCGACACCGGCCATCTGAGCATTTTGGGCTACGACCCCGCTGTTTTCTACTGTGGAAGGGGGCCCTTTGAGGCACTGGGCCTGGGCATTGAACTCCAGGAAGGGGATGTTGCATTCAGGACCAACTTCGCTACTGTGAAGGACGACAGGGTGGAAGACCGCAGGGCCGGCAGGATTGACACTGAGACTGCTTCCAAGCTTTCCAAAGGGCTTTCAATGAAAATTGGCAACGTGGAAATCATTTTCCGTAATTCGGTGGAGCACCGGGGCGCGCTTGTGCTGAGGGGGCCCAACCTAAGCAGCAATGTAAGCGATACCGACCCCCATCAGGAAGGCGTTCTGCAGGAGTGTGTCCCTCTTGAAGACAGCTGGGAGGCAAAGAGAACCGCCGATATCATCAACAGGTACACTGAAGTTGCCAGGGGCTGGCTTTCCAGCAATCCCGCAAACAAGGGCAGGAAGCTGCCGGCCAATGCCCTCATGGTGAGGGGGGCCGGAGCATATGCAGAAGTGCCGTCATTCTTTGAGCGTTTCAAAATGCATGGCCTGTGCGTTGCGGGCGGGGCCCTGTACAAGGGGGTCGCCGCTTACCTGAAAATGGATGTTGCCCTGGTGCCCAGTGCGACCGGAGGCCTTAAAACCGATGTCAGGGCAAAGGCCGAGGCAGCTGCCAAGGCTCTGGAAGGCTATGATTTCGTGTTCATGCATATCAAGGGGTGCGACAGCGCCTCCCATGACGGGAACTTCAATGCAAAGAAGAAGATGCTTGAAAAGATAGACAAAGTAATCCCCATCCTGGAGAAGTCAGGGGCGTCATTAGTGATTACCGGAGACCATTCTACGCCGGTCAGCATGAAAAGCCACTCCGGGCACGAGGTTCCCATTCTTGTCTACAAAGGAGAAAGAAATGACAAGATAAAGAAATTCGATGAGCTGAGCTGCGCCCAGGGCGGACTGGGGCACATAAAAGGGAAGGACGTACTTCCCCTTATCCTGAACATCACCGGCCGCGCAGAAAAATACGGGAGTTAAAAAAAAAGAATTACTCCTGCTGCACTGCACCGGTAACGGTTGCAACTGCCAGCCTTTCCGGAGCTCCCGGGATGTCCCCCTGGAATGTGTAGGTTACTGCAAGGGTTCCCCTGAAGTTTGAGCCGGGGGAAAGGACGGTCTGCGTTCCGTCTTCATTGACGCAGGATATCTCGTCGGTCACTGCGGATTCCGGACTGCCGAAAGTCAGGCTCTGGCCTGCAGCCATGAGCTGCGGGCTGGAAAGTGCATTGTTGGCTTCGACATCCGATTTCCTGATATTTCCGGTCGCTGCATTAAAGCAGGTGACCCCCTCTATGACCACTGCCCTTCCCTGGGCGTTGTCCAGCTGGAACAGCAGATGCAGGTTATTGGCCGAATCAGCCACAATTGCATGGGGCGCCTGGTTGCATGTGAAACCCGGCTGGGTGAACTGGCAGGTCTCCGGAGCCCGGAGAGATGGCAGCACCACCGCCACGAGAATTGCAAGCACTATCAGAATTACGAAAAGCGCAAGCCCGTAGGTGATGAGGTATTCCATCACCGCCTGTCCTTTCTTATATCCTCCTTTTTTCTTCATATATTCCATAAATTCCATAATATCCCCTACGCGATGGTAGCGAAAAATGACTCTACCGCATTTATCACGACCCAGTATACCAGATAGGCCAGCATCAGGACAAACGGGAAATACTTCATGCCCGAGCTTTTGGAGCCGGTTCTGATAACGCTGACTATAAATGATGATATCAGGGCCGTAATGAAAATTGTCGGAATGCTGAACCAGTAAAAGTCTGCGGACGTTATGATGGGGCCGGAAAGCTGGATGCTGGACACGGTGGTAAACACGCCTCCAGTGGCGCTTGGCCCTGCCCCCACCTGGGGCCCTATCTTTTCAAAGACCTCAATAAGCTTGAGGGCAACTGCAAAAAGGAACGGAGTACCCACGATTGCCGCAAACAGCACGAAAATTTCGTACAGCACCAGGGATGCTGCAATCTCCTTTTTCATGATTATGGTATTTCTGACGTCTGTGGCAGTCCTTTCCAGCACGTCGGTAAGCTCTCCACCCGTGGCGGTTGCCTGCTTGAGCAGCAGGATTGTCCTCTTGAAGACCTTGGAGTCAAACCTCATGGCCAGCGTATCCAGGGTATCCTCCAGGCTCTCCCCGCTGAAAGAGCTCTTTATGTTTGCCCTTACTTCCACGGAGAGAAGCCCGAACTCGGGCTTGGCAGAATACCACATTGCCTGGTCCAGGCTCATCCCCGCCTTGATGTTGGAGGCCACCAGGGTGAGGAAATCAGGCAGTGAGGTTTCAAGCTTGTTTCTCCGGTCATCTGTCTTCATAAGAAGATATGAGGAAATCGCTGCCATTGTTGCCAGGTAGACAAACACAAAGGACACTACGATAAGCAGAACCGCGACAAGCGCAAACGGAAGCTCCACATAGCCGCTGACCAGGCCGGTGATGGCCTCGTTGAGAGGCTGGAAGAGTATGAGCAGAAGGCTGAGGAAGAGCGTAATTACTATCACGTTCAATGCAACATAGCCTGCAAAGGAGTCTGCAGGCATGTTGACTCCGGCGGTGTTCAGCTGCTTTTCCAGTAGCCTTATCCTCTTCCTGGTGAAGAACAGCCTTCCCGCACTTTCAAATATATTGTCAGTCCTCATCTCATCCACCTATATAAGATACTTCGGCCTTGAGCTTTCAATGAATCCCAGGAACAGGAACTGCACCAGTCCGATTACAAAGAATGCCAGCACCAGCACGGCCGAAGAAAAGCCGAAGGTGCCGCCGCTTATTGCCGAAAAAATCACTGTCGCAAGCACTATTCCCAGTGAAGGCACGATGATTCCGAAAACCATGTAAAACATGACAATCGGGGTCAGCTTCTGGCTGTATTCCTTTAGCGCAATCATCTGCTCTTTGGATATCTGGTCAAGTACGCTTTCCAGGGAATTGCCGACGTCGGCACCGCTGGAAAGGGCATTGGCCACCTGCATCATCATCCTTGTGAAATACCTGGAGGGATTGTACTGCACAACTTCCCTTATTGCCTGGGTCATCGGAACCCCAAGGACGACTTTGTCAACGATGCGCGCAAACTCCTTGCTCACCGCGCCGTATCCCGAGGCTCCTACAAAGGTATCAAAAAGGGGCATCCCCGACTCCAGCGCAATGACGATGTGCCGCCCTGCAAAAACAATCTCATAGTCCAGCTCCTTCTCCCTCCTGATTCTCATTGCATCAGGATAAAGCATAAGATAGGCAAACACTACCAAGGGTATTGCAACCAGCGGCCCCAGAACCATAAGTGCGAACATGGGCAGGTCATTTTCAAGCGCGAATTCCAGGCTTCCCATGATATAGAGATACGCCCAGGCCAGCAGCACCATGCCCGAGGATATTGCTGCCGATGATGCTATTACCTTTTCCAGGAACTCAATGGGCCTGGCCTCCATGTCAGCCATGCGGAGCTTTTTCTTGAGGTCGGGGAAACGGGAAGCTGCCATCTCTGCAATTGAGGTCAGGATGGTTCTTCTTTTCGGTTTTTCAGTGGGGTCGTTCATCCTCTCTCCTCCTTACCGCTGAAATACTTCCTTATCATGCTATCACTTAATCCTTTCTTTTTTGCAAGCAGCTCCTTGGCCTTGAACACCGCCTCTGCCCTGGATATTTTTTTCCTTTCGAATTTCTTGTAATAGTCGGGATTTTTGGAGTGCAGGAAATAGAGCAGGGTGCCTTCGTCGGTCTCGTTGATTTCCTTGACAATTTCGGTGGGCTCGGCCATTCTTTTTTTCTTTTTCTCCTTTTCCTCAGGCTTCCGGAATGTCTCCGACCCGGCCACTTCTATCAGGTTCTCTATCTCCTTTCCGACGATATGCTTTACCATGGAGAACTCCTCATCATAGTTCTCCTGGATGTAATCTTTCCTTTCCTTTATCCTCTTTTTCAGTGCCTTGTCTTTTGCCCCCAGGGATTCCTCTGCCCTTTTCAGCTCCGCGGCATGTTTCTGGGAAAGGTATTCCTTTTCCTTTTTCACTGCATCCGGCAGGTTCTGGACAAGCATGGTAACTGATGACACGAATGTCTCATAGGTCTTCTTTCTTTTTTGCGGGTTCTCTATGGATGACATGTCATCGTAGAATTTCTCCTTGATCTGCATTATCTGCTTGTTGTAGGCATCGATAAGCCTTCCCTTGGTGTGGGCAAGCTCTTCCTGCTGGGATGCGAGGATGGTTTCCAGCCTGGTCTGGGCAGGGGCCCTCTTCTTTTTGGCTCTGCCCTCACCTGAAACTGCAAGCATGTTTTTCAGGACCTTTATCTGCATCTTTATTTCTTCTCTCTTGCTGGTAATCTTTTCCTTGAAAAGCTGCTTGGTAAGCTCAAGCATTTTCTTTTTGAGGGCGCGCTCGTCGGCCTCTTCGCCCATCATGTCCCTTATCTGCTGCTCAATCTGCTCATACCTTCTCGCAGCCGCCTCGCCTGGGGTTTCCCTCAGAGTGGGAGGCACTGCCTTTGGCTGGGGCGGCGCCCTTTCCAAGGAAGGTTCAACCTCCGGTGCGGGGGGCTCTTCGGGCTCAGGCAGTGTCGGGGCCGGAGCCTTGGCAGGCTTTTCTGCCTCGGGAATTTCCGGAGCCTTCTCCTCGGGGGAAGGCACTTCCGGGGCTTCTTCGGGAGTAGCCGGCTCAGGCGCGGGCACTTCTTCCGGCGAGGGTGCCTTGAACGGGATTTCCACTTCCTTCTCCGGAGGCTTTTCAGGGGGTCCCTCAAACTCTATTTCCTGCGGCTCTTCCTTTTCAATTTCTATTTCCTGGGTAACCGGGGGCACAGGAGCTTCTTCTTCGGCAACCACCGGCTCCCTGGCAATCTCTTCTGCTTCCTTCAGCCTTTCGCTGGTCATCTTCTTTAGCCTGGTTTCAACTTCCCTGCTTTCCGCAGTGGCCCGGGCGGCTTCCTCCGGCGGCCTTTCCGCAAGTACGCCCATGCCGGCAGCACTTAATATCTTCTGGGTTCTCTGGTAAAGGTTGTAAAGGTCCTTGTAGTCAAGGTCCACATACTCTTCAGGCTCGACTTCAACCATTATTTCTATCCTTACTTCTCCCTCGTATGGCTCGTATTCTATTGCCTTTTTTTCCAGCTTTTTTGCTTCTTCGATTGCCGCCTGAAAAGCCTCTTCAGTCATTTATCACACCTTCTTGAAATCCCAGTCCTTGTTCTTCTGGGCCGCGGAAAGCACAGCCGCAGGGTCCAGGTAGTAATTGGAGATTATCCTTCCCACCTGGTCCACCTCGTAATAGCCTTTATCGACCATCCAGTTCAGTATCTTGACTTTTTCATCTACATCCTGGTCTATCTCCTTGGGGGTCATTCCGGCATAAAGGGAAAGGGTATCGGCAAGGGTGGACATTTTCCCGGTTCCCTTTACCTTGTCGTTCTTTACGTCCCATCTGTACAATACGTTGGGTTCGCCTTTTCGGGTCATTTCCGCAAACTCCAGCACCCTCCGGATATTGAACCTGCGGTGCCGGAACGTTACAACAATGCCGGAGAGAGCATCAAGCATCTCATGCGGCACATTAATCGGGGGATTGGTAAGCCGGGAAATTGTCTGCGCTGCATCATCGGCATGAAGGGTTGCATAGACGCTGTGGCCGGTGTGCATGGCCTCGAACATCACCTCTGCCTCCCTCTGCCTTCTTATCTCACCGACGATAATCCGGTCCGGCCTCTGCCTAAGGGCATTAATCATCAGGTCCAGCATGGTGACCTCTCCCTTTCCCTCCGGGTTCGGCTCCCTTACTACGGTGGGCACCCAGTGCAGGAATGAGGGAAGGGTGAGCTCCCTGGTGTCTTCTATAGTAACTATTCTCTGGTTGGCCGGAATTAGCGCGGCCATTGCATTGAGGAAAGATGTCTTGCCGCTTCCGGTTCCACCGCTCACCAGAAGTGAAAGCTCGTTCTGAATGCAGAGCCATATAAGGGCGGCAACATCCGGTGATACTGTCTTGGACTTGATGAACCTGGTAATGGTCCATGGATTTCTGGAGAATTTCCTGATGGTTATGGTGTTTCCAAAGGCGGAAATCGGGAAAAGGGTTGCGTTGACACGGTCCCCGCTGGGCAGGTGTGCATCAAGGGTGGGGTTGAGCACATTTATCTGGCGGCCCACCCTTCTTGCAATCAGGGATGCGTAATCATAGACTATTCCCTCGTTCTTCAGCTTAAGGTTGGTCTTGCACCATCCGAATTTCTTGTGATATACCCAGACCGGCTCCTGGGCGTTGTTGACCACGACTTCTTCCAGCTTGTCATCTGCAAGCAATGCCTCCATTTCTCCCAGCCCAAGAGTCTTCTGCAGCAGGTATACGGCAAGAATGCCTTTCTTGTCGTCGGGGAGCGAGGGAAAATTGCGCTCCAGGATTTTCCTGGCTGCTGCCAGGAACTTTGATTTCACTTCTGAGAATTTCTTGGGGTCCAGTATCTCGCTGATGTCCAGCTTTACTTCAGTGACCAGCTCTCCTTTCAGCTTTGTTTCAAGCATCAGCTTGGTTCCTTCTGCAATGCCCGGAATTGTAACCTCGTATTTGGGCACGAAATCGGCAGGCCTGCGGAAAATCCGGACTTCGACCGGCAGGCCTTCGCTGCTGAATGCGTAAGCGGCAAGCAGGGATGTCTTTGCAGGAACCTTTTCCTTCACGCCTTTCTCTTTTTCATTTCCTTTTGCCATACAGTATCACCATTAATATTATTGGGTTTCCCAGAGCCTCTTTATCAGCTTTTTGAGCTCCTCCCTCTTTCTGCGGAATTCCTCCTCCTCTTCCTTGCTCAGCTCCAGCTGGTGCCTGATTTCCTCCTCCTTTTCCGGAGCAATCGGCGGGGCGGTCTTCTCTCCGGCCCTTATCTGGAGCAGCCTGGCTTCCCGGGAAAGGAGTGTAACCCTCTTGTGCAGGTTCTCCGAGGCAGAAACAAGGCTGTTGAGGGAGGAGCGTATCTCTTCGAGCATTTTCTTCTTTTCCCTGATTTCCTCTGCAACCTTCATGATGCCCTGCATCTGCCCGCCTTTCAGCTTTTGCTGAAGCTCCTTGGCATCCTTTTCCAGGTTCTTTCTTTCGCTTGAAGCCTCCTGCCGGATTGTGGTTATCTTTGATTCCATTTCAGAAAGCTTTTTCTGGTATGATTCTATCGAAGGCACAATCTTTTCCTTGATTCTCTGGAATGTGAGGTATGTGGATTTTTCATGCCTAAGCGCGGATTCCAGGGCTTCCAGGTCCTGGCTCATCTTTTTTGACTTGGTGTCCATCTTCTTGGAAAGCTCCTCAAACTTCTTGGCGGATATCCGCTTTCCCCCGGCGGCCTCCAGGATTTTCTCAAGCGATTTTGTCTGCGCCATCACTTCCTGCTCCTGGGCCTTAAGCTGGTCCAGTTCCTGCACCACCTTCTTCTGGCTCGGGAATTTTTTCAGAATGTTCTTTGCCACGTCTACGGAGTCCCCCAGCCGTTCCACAATCTCCACGTTGCGCTTGGCCTTTTCGTCCGTTTCCTTCATCTTCTTGAAAAGCTTGTCTGTTTCACCGGCCAGCTCCCTGACCTCGTTGTTCAGGTTTTCAATTTTTTCCTCCTGTCCCATTATGGATTCTGCAACATCGTGCAGAATCTCGGAGCTTTCCTGAAGGCTCAGCATGCCCTCCCTCAGCTTTGCATTTCGGGAGCGCAGCTGCTGGAAGTTTTTCTTCACTGATTCAAATTTCTTTTTGATTTCAGAAGTGGAAGGCAGCTTCACATCCTTGGGATACTTGCCTTTGGCAGTTTTTTCCAGCCTCTGGATTTCTTGCTGCATCTCCTGCATTTCTGATTTCATTTTCTCCATGCGCTCAATGATTTCCTGGCTGGGGCTGGTTTCCCTTTCTATTCCCAGCTCATCAATCTGGGACCTGATTTTCGTTATCCCTTTCTTTGTGGCTGCAAGCTCACCGCTCATCTTCTCCAGGTCCTTCTGGTAGTCTGAATACATTCCTTCGGAAAGCGTTTTTGCGGCGGGAATAGGGGCAACGGTCTTTTCCAGTTCCTCTATCCTTGAATATGCCTTGTCATAAAATCCGGTAAATGACTCATGGAGTTCATGGAGGCCCTCGGTCTCTTTCTGGACCTTTTCCTTGATTTCCCGCACCTCTTTCTGTATGTCTTTCTTTTCCTCGTAGAATGACTCTGTTTCTTCCTTTACTTCCACTGCACTTGGCTTGATCCAGACCAAGTAGATATGGGTAAGCCGGTATTCAATCCTGAGGATGCCCTCCTCCTCCAGCACTCTTGACCAGTCTTCAAGGGTATTTACAGGAATGTTAAGGATTGCGGCAGCGTCCTCTATCTCTACTCTTTCCCTTTCCTTTACAAGCCGTACCAGAGCATCAACACCTGTGGTGATGAGTAGCTCGTCGAACTCCATACGCTAGTATAAATTACGTATTTTAATAAACATTTTGATGATATTCTACCTAGCTAAGTGTGGTGCTAATGGCAAAGGGTTCAGACTATAAAATCAAAAAACTCGAAAAGGGCCCTCTTCAGAGATTCAAAAACCAGAACCTTCTGATTAAGAAATACGGGGAAATAGGGCTTCAGATATACAGGGCGATTACCGGCAAAAGGACTACTGCCGAGCTGAAAAAGGACCTTGGAACAGAATCCAAGATGTTTGATGAGATAATCAATTACATGCAGGACGCCGGCATGGTTGAGCTCACTCCGGTGTCCAAAAAGCCCGAGGAGGAAAAGCCTCCAAAGGAACCCGGGGAAAAGAAAGCCCCGGAAAAGCCCGAAGGCCTTCCTGAAAAGAAGCCCGCCCCGCCTCCGCCTGAGGCATTCCCTGAGGAAGAAAGGGAAATCCCTACACTAGAAGAGCTTCCCGAGGAAGAGGCAGAGGAAGTGCCTCCCCTGGAGGAGGAGATTGAATTCGAGCCCATAGAGCCGATAGGGGTAGAAGGGTTCGAGGAGCCCGAGGAAAAGCCCGAAAAAGAACCTGAAAAGCCGGAGGAAGAACCTGGGGAAGAGCCGGAATTTGAGCCCATTGAATTTGAGGAGGTGGAAGGCCCTGAAGAGGAAGCCCCGCCCCCCGAAAAGGAAAAACCAGAAGAAAAGAAGCCGCCTTCTTTCAAGAAGCCGCCTCCCCTGGAGCCTGTTGCAAGAAAACCGCCCCCCCCTCCGCCGGAGGGGCCTGAGCTCAGCCCGGTGGAAAAGATAATATCAGACAAATACGGAGACCTTGGGCTGAAGGTTTACGCGCTTATAGACGGACAGAGAACCGCAGAGGAGATTATGGGCGAAACCGGCCTTACCGAGGCCAAGCTCGTGGAAATCCTTGACTTCATGGACGAGCAGGGAATAATAAAGCTTGATTATCCAAAAGGGAAGGGCCGCGCACCCCCTCCGCCTCCCCCGCCACCTTTTGCAGGTGGCCCGACCACCAGGAGAAGGGGAAGGAGGCCGCCTCCCCCGCGCCGTCCGCCGCCCTCTGCCAAGAAAAAGGCAAGGGGCGGATTCGCCCCCATGATTGAAAGCGAGGAGTCCCTGGAGGAGGCAAGGGCAGTTCCCTCTCCGCTGGCCGCTCCGGTGAAGGCCCCGCTTGACATTGTGAAATCAGTCCAGCTGAAAGCAAAGATGATGTTCAAGCTTGGAGACAAGGGCAGCAAAGTGATTAGGGAGGTGGATGGCCAGAGCGATGTAATTGACATTTCCCTGGAGCTGGACATGCCGCTTTACGAGGTAATGGATATACTGAAATTCATGATGCAGAACGGGATGGTAATCATGAAGGCGCTGTCCCGCTCAGACGTGCACAAGAAATACGGGGATGACGGGTATGCAGTTTACAAGAGGTATGGAAAAGAGGGCCTGATGCTCTACGAGCTGATTGGCCGGGACCTCACCATCAAACAGATGGCAGACAAGATAACCAGGGACCGCTCCGAAATTATTGACATGTTTGCGTTCATCCACCAGGTGCTGGGGATAGAGCTTCCGGTGAACAAGGAAATGATAGCAAAGCAGCTTGAGCTCTAAAGCCTGGAAAGCGAAATCCTTTCCAGGGCCAGCGGCTCAGCCTCTTTTTTCAGATTCGGTTTCCTGCCTTTAATGCCCTCCATTCCTGAAAAGGCCACCAGCAGGAAAGGCCTGTTTTTTTCCGGCTTGGTTTTCTTTATGGCATTTTTGATGTCCCTTGTTCCGGAAAGCCAGAGCAGGAACTCATACTTGAATTTATTTGCAATGTTCCTGCCATTTTCAAAAGATTTTTCAGCAAGGTAATTGGCCAGCTCCAGCTCCTCGCAGGAACCCACTGCATGCGGGTTCAGGACAACTGCATTTTCCTCCCTGATGCCCCCCAGCAGCCGTGCTGCAGCGGGGCCGGGGCCGATTTCCAGGACCTTCACGATAATCATAATATTTTAAAAGCCGTGTCGTTATATTTCTTTTCCTAATACTTACGAGGTTATGCTATGGACCAATATCACAGGCCGAAATCCAAGAAAGTCAACTCCGGTACCGGGGGAAGGCGGCGCAAGTACAGGGACAAGAAGCTTGCCCATGTGGGCGGCACCTTCACTGCCACTAGGGTTGCAGATGAGGATGAGCGGGTGAAAGACCGCAGCAGGGGCGGAAAAACCGACCTGAAGCTCAAAAAGGCAGCCACTGCCAGCGTGGTGACAGAGGAAGGGGCAAAGAAGGCAAAAATCCAGAAGGTTGTTGAAAGCCACAACCCCGACTATGTCAGAAGAAACATAATAACCAAGGGGGCTGTTCTTGAAACCGACATCGGCAAGGTCCGGGTTACCAACCGGGTTGGCCAGGACGGTTTGGTGAACGGCGTTCTGGTAAAATAATCAGGTTACCCTTCCTTTCTTTATATGCTTCATTTTCAGCTCTTCCCCACTTTCCGTTACCAGTGATTTTCCGTCGGCAAACAGGTAGTAGTCCAGAACCTCTATTTTCAGTGTTTCAAACTCCTTGAATGTGACTGTCTTTTTTGGGCTGGGCTTCTCTCCTTTCAGGAAAACCTTGTCGCCGACCCTGCTTTCCGTGGGAAAGATTACTTCAACCATGTCCTTCTCCATCGCGGCGCTGCCGTCGTGCATCGGCTCTCTTTCTCTGCCCTCTGCGGCAAGCAGCATGCCTTCTGATTCAGCCCCGCGGAGCTTGGCCCCGGCAAGGTTCTTTACAATAACAACTTTTCTTCCTACAAGGTTTTCCGGGAAATAGTGGCCGGCAAGCCCGGACACAATCTGCCTCTCCCCGTCTCCGAGCCTTATTTTTTCAATAAACAGCTTGTCAGCGTCGGGGTGCTTTTCCACACTTATGATTTCCCCGACTTCCAGGTCAAGGTCGGAGAACCTGAAACCGTCTTTCCGTTCGCCTGCAAATTTCTTTCTGAACTCGTCCAGCTGTTTCTCTTCAATCTTTCTGAACAGGGGCTCAGGGGAACCTATCCGGTGGCCTTCAGGAAGCGGTTTCCCCAGGTTTTCCCAACCTTCCGGCTCGGTTGCAAGCTGCCGGAAGATTCTGGAACTTGTTTCAGGCAGGTAAGGTTCGGTCATTATGGCCAGGTCCTTGACCTGATTGGTGAGTATCCCAAGAACTACGCCTGCTTTTTCCTTGTCGCTCTTTATCAGTTCCCAGGGCTTGTTGTCCTGGAAGAATTTGTTGGCATTTTTGGAGTACGCCATGATTTCATGCAATGCGTCTTTCAGCTCCACTCTGTCCAGATGGGAAGTGATTTCCCGGACCTTTTTCTCCTGTAAACCAACGTAATCCTTCATTTCCTCCGGGATTTCACCTGCAGGCATCTTTCCCCCGAAATACTTTTCTATGAATACCAGGGTGCGGTTTACCAGGTTGCCCAGATTGGCCAGAAGCTCGTTGTTGGTTTTGTCTGCAAAATCATCCCAGGTGAATTTGGTGTCTGCATGCTCGGGACGGTTCACCAGAAGATAATACCTCCAGACATCGCTGGGTATGCCTGATTTCATTGCGTCATCCCCAAAGACACCCACATGCCTTGATTTTGAGAATTTGCCGCTTTCATAGTTAAGATACTCGGTGGTGTTTATGTGGTGGAGCATAGTCCATGGCTGTCCTGTGCCCAGGAGGGTGGAAGGAAACATCACGGTGTGGAATGGTACGTTGTCCTTTCCCATGAACTGGAAAAGCTTTATTTCGTCCGGGTTCATCCACCATTCCTTCCATTTTTCGGTAAGGTTTGCGGTAATTGATATATATCCTATCGGGGCTTCAAACCAGACGTAAAAAACCTTGTCCCGGTATCCGTCCACCGGTACTGGGATGCCCCATCTGAGGTCCCTGGTTATGTCCCTTTTCCTAAGCCCTTCTTTCAGCCAGGACTTTGCTATGTTGACTGAATTCTCGGACCAGAATCCCTCCCGGGAAGCCTTTTCTATCCACTCCCGGAGTTTTCCCTCTATCTTGGGAAGGTCAATGAAAAGGTGCTTGGTCTTCCTGAGCACTGGCCTGGTCCCGCTGACCTTGCTTACCGGGTCTTTAAGCTCGCTGTGGTGGAGCAGCCTGCCGCATTTGTCGCACTGGTCCGACCTTGCTCCTTCGTAATTGCAGTAGGGGCAGGTGCCCTCCACATAGCGGTCGGCCAGGAACAGGTCTGCTTCCTGGTCGTAGAACTGCTCTACCATTTCCTCGCTTATATAGCCGTTTTCATGCAAGTCAAGGAAGATTTCCTGGGTTATCTCCCGGTGCCTGTCGGTGGAGGTCCTGCCAAAGATGTCAAAGTCAATATCAAACCATTCGTATATGTCCTTGTGAATATCATAATATTTGTCACACACTTCCTGCGGAGAGATGTTCTCTTCCATTGCCTTTATCTCGGTTGCTGTTCCATATTCATCAGTTCCGCATACGTATATGCATTCATGACCCCTGGAGCGGCAGTACCTTGCAAACACATCCGCGGAAAGCACGCAGCCTATGATGTTTCCCAGATGGGGGATATTGTTCACATAAGGCAGTGCTGAAGTTATCAATATCTTCATTGCAATCACCAGAATTTATCTTGAAATGTCAACACGTATTTATAAAATATCAGGGAGCTATGACTGTCCATTCTCCTATAGGGTAATCATCTACCAGGCTCAGCGGGATGGCAAAGCCAAGGCCTTCGGCCAGCTCCACCTGGCTGATGACCAGCTTGAAAGTTGTAATGGCGACCAGTTTTCCGTTGCTTGACAGGAACAGTCCGCCTCCGCTGTTGCCGGGATTGACTGCTGCATCAACCTGGATTGCCTGGTACTCAAAGCCTTCCTCTGTTTCTGCATCATAGAAATTAGAGACAATGCCCATGGTCACACTGTCCTGTATTCCAAGTGGGGAACCGATTGCAAGCACCCCTGCCCCCCTCTCAATGCTCTGGTTGTAGCCGGCTTCTGCCTCCGGGCCCAGGTATTTGCCAATGTATATTAATGCAAGGTCAATGCCGTTCGGGGCCAGGAGTATGGACTTTGGCTTTGCAACCTCCCTGTCTGAGTTGAAAATCTGGATGTTTGGCGCGGACTGGCTGCTGAAATCAGGGTCAACCACGTGGCGGTTGGTGAGTATGATGCTCTGGTTCTCCCCGGCCTCAATGATTACCCCTGAGCCGCTGCCGCGGTCGCTTTCCACGAATACGTCGCTCTCCTGCAGCCTTTTGATCAGTTTCTGCACCCTCTGCTCCTCTGTTATGCATTCGTTTTCAATGCACAGGAGCCCGGAAGGGCAGCCGCATTCGGCGCAGTTGAATTCCAGCTCCTGGTCCCGGGTGCACAGGCAGGAGCCCGAGCATTCCCCCACCACCGTCTGGTCGCTGCATGTCTCCGGAAGCACCTCCAGCCAGGCAGTTGCCCTGGCAGGATGGAGATACCGGTTGCCCCGGAATTCGGCGTTTACCTGCTTCATACCGGTGGAATTGAAAGCCAGGGCAAAATGCGCGGTTCCGTTCTCATCAGTGTTGTTATGCATTCCCCGGAAAAACACCTCAGCCCCCTCTATTCCCTCCAGGCGTACCTTTGCAGAAAGCCTTTCGCCGACAGTGGTGCTGTTTGCAATGCCAATGGATAGAGAGGGGGAATCCATTACGATTGCGGTTGCAGCAGCTGATGAGGGAAGGTGGTTTTCATCTCCCCGGTATTCCGCACTGAAGGAAACCCCCGAGCCGTACCAGCCGGGAAGGATACCGGTCTCTGTTAATGCCCGGCCGTTGGTGTCAGTGTACAGGGAGTCCACAAGCCTGTCTTCGGCATAGATATGGACAAGGGCGCCCTGCAGGCCCCTGCCGTCTTTGTTTTCTGCCTGTATTGCTATCTCAATGCCGCCATCTTCTGTTTCCGGGAAGATTTCCAGGGAGGTTTCGGTTGCGAAATACCCTGACGACCAGACTACATAATATGCTGCAAGGGCCAGCAGCACTGCTGCGGCAGCAGCAAAGGGCCAGATGCTCCTTTTTCTTCCAGCCATTATCTCCACTGACATCCTGATGCTTTAAAGATTAGCGGTATCTTATTGGAACACAATTATCCATTTTCAGACATACATTTATATTGTCTTCGGGCGTAAATAAATACACAGTAGAACATCTTTAGTCATATTGATATGGTGAAGCAATGAGATTTGGAAAAAAAGCTGAACAGGGGAGATTGAAGAGGGCCGGCAGGGCAGTGAAGAAATGGGCTGCATCCCCGGTGCTTGCCGCAGGCCTTTTGCTGGGCACACCAAGGGTGGCAGCCGAGCAGGCCCCTGCCCCCGCGGAGACACAGCCTGCAGGGCCTTCCATTTCTGCAGCAGTTACTGCAGGGGGGTATGATATTGCTTCCACTCCGGTACTGGGAGCAGAGATAGCCATGAACTACCAGCCGGCTGAAACACTCACAATTGATGCAAAGGCCAGCGCCCTTACCAGGGTTGAGAATTCCAACGGCGCAGAGCTGGACGAGATTGAGCTTGACCTGACGGTCCCTATCTCAGGGCCCTTCAGTGCAACCGCATTCGGTTACCGCTCACAGTACTATGCAGTCCAGTATGGCGGGGGAGTTTCCCTTCATCTTGAACTGCCTCACGGGTTTGGGCTGCACGCCGCCCCACAGATTACTGACGGCCCGCTTGTTCCCATACCGGTAAGCGTTACTTCGGATGTTGGCCCGGTATCGCTGATGCTGGGGATTGTACCGGTTGCGAACCTGCCGATGCTTGAGAGGCCTGCCCCGTTCCTGGGAGCTGATGCAAGCGTTACCGTGCATGTGGGCTCCATGGACCTTTTCGTTAGGGCATTTGAAATGACGCTTATTCATGATGACCGCAGCCTGGAGATTGGGGTCTTCAATGTCCAGGGCGGATTAAGGTTTAACATGTAATCTCTTTTTTTAGGTTTTCCTAACCCTGTTTTTCAAAAAAATCGGGGAAATGCTACAAAAGATATTAAAGCTTTTTTTGCGTTTTTACAATTCCCATGCAAAAAGATTCAAAAGGTGACCCGGTTGGGTTTTATATGTGCAGCTGAACCCATGAAAATTGCCATAGTGGACTGCAGCCCCCGCGACCAGGAAAGGATGTCCTACGGAGGCGCCAGATGGACAGTCCGGGAGCTGGTGAGCAGAAGGGTCCAGGCCTTTGCACGGTGGAGGGGCATTTCAATAAAGCCGGAGCTTTACTGGCCTGCTGAAATCCACCATGACTATCCTGACCCGGACAAGTACGACGCAATCATTATTCCGGGCTCAAAGCTTAACATTGATTCAGAAGGCCTGAGCATCCATTCCTGGATGCCGGTGCTGCTGGACTTCATAAAGGACATTCCCCGCAGCATGCCAATGCTGGGCATCTGCTTCGGGCACCAGGCAATTGCGGCCGCCCACGGCTCCTACGTCCGCAGGATTCCGGAGCCTCATCTTGCCGAGATAGGATTTGCGCCTGTTTACAAGACCGAATACGGCAAGTTTGACCCTCTTTTCCGGGAGCTGCCCAATGATTTCGAAGGGCTTTTTTCCCATTTCTGCTATCTTCCCCATCCCCCCAGGGGAACCAGGGTGCTTGCATACGGGGACTTCCCCGGCATGGTGCAGGCATACCGCATCGGGGAATCAACCTGGGGAGTCCAGTTCCATCCCGATTACCTGCCCCACAACATATCCGAGCTGGTCAGTGAGCGCAGAGCCTGGCTCTCCAAGATGGTGGATGTTTCCAAGATAAGGACCAGCACGGAGGACCAGAGGAGACATGATGAAAAGATTCTCATCAATTTTATCGACCATTCATACAGCTGCATGCCCTAGAAGTTTTCCAGTGCTTCCACCATTTCTTCAACCGCTTCCAGTTCAAGAAGGAAATCAATCCTTCTGAAAACCCTGCCACCAGCTTCCTTCTCAGTAAAGCATTATAGCGCCCCACCTGTCTTCTGCAATCCCTTCCTGCTCTCAATCCCATTCTCCCCAACATATTCCTGAGCAAATTCAACCAGTCCATCATCGCTCATCTTTGAGAAGAATCCATAGGGCCTTCTTTTCCGGATGCCTTCGATTCTGGGTTCGGTTTTTTTCCTGGGAAGCATGGCATTTGCTGGGGCTGCCCGAAGTTTTTTCATATGAATATTTTGCCCCCACAATTGTTTGTATTAATAGCTTTTTGTGTTAGCATGGCCAAAAGACTTAAACAGGGCGGAAAAAGCCGAAGCAGTAAAGAATCCAAGGGGCTTTGACAAGGAGAGCCACGCCAGGTCGCTTGTCAACGGGATAATGAAACAGAACACTGCCTTACCCTCAGAAGGTCTGCAAAATGGCAGACTGCATTGTCTTTTCAGCTGCAAAGAAGGCTGACGAAAATTCCATCCCAAGGCTTTCCGGGCTTTCTTCCGAGGCGCTTGCTGCCGGCGTGCCGTTTACTGTTGTTGCTGACGTGGTCTATTACAACACACCGGACGTATCGGCCGACACGTTCGCCGCAAGATGCATTGCAACAAGCGTCAAGCAGAACAAGCCCCTGAACATCTCCCAGGTCAGGCTGCGGGACAGGCTGGCCAACATATAAACAATTTGCCGGATATTGCATTCTGATGCTTTTTTATCTTTCTTCCACACAGGGAATCGGAGGAACAATCAAGTCCAGGCCTGAAGACTTTCTGGTGGAGGAAATAACCCCGGACGGCACGGTGCTGGAGCTGGACAGCAAAGTCCAGAGAGAGGGAAACGGCAGGTTCACTCATTTTGTTGTCCAGAAAAAAAACTGGTCCACCTCAGCCGCAGTTCTGGAGATATCCAAAAGGCTTAGGATTGGCCATAAAAGGCTGAGCTTTGCAGGAACCAAGGACAAGAACGCGGTGACAACCCAGATGGTGTCTGTCTTTGATGTGCCCCCCGAAAAAGTACTTTCACTGAAAATAAAGGACATCTCAACCAATGGCGCGTGGCCTGCAGCAGACAAAGTAAGGCTCGGACAGCTTCTGGGAAACCGTTTCACAATCAGGGTGAGAGGAGCCGGAGAAAATCCTGGAGAGTCAGTAAAAAAGATAGTTTCGGAGCTGGACGGCAGGTTTCCCAACTATTTCGGTGAGCAGAGGTTCGGCTCTACAAGAAGGAACACCCACAGGATAGGGCTCCACTTGCTAAAGAATGAATTCAGGGATTCAGTAAACCTTTTCCTCTGTGAAACCGGCGAGGAGCGGAACCCCCTTGCTGCCAGGGCAAGAAAAAACCTTGAATCATCTGAAGACTACCGTGCTGCCCTGTCTGAATTCCCCAGGCATCTCAGGCTGGAAAGAAAAGTAATAGCCCACCTTGCTGAGAACCCGGGCGATTACAAAGGTGCCCTGAAAAAGCTTCCAAGGCACATTCTTCTGTTGTTCGTCCATGCCCTGCAGTCCCACATCTTCAACCGGATGCTCTCGGAAAGGATTCAGAAAGGCCTTTTGGAGCCTGAAAAGGGCGAATACTACTGCGGGGAGACCAGTGGATTTCCGGACATAAGGAAATTCCAGGAATCGGGCTGGGTGGCCGGAAAGCTCATCGGATTCAAAAGCCCTTTGAATGAAAGAGAGGAAAAGGAGCTTGAAAAAATGGGATTGGCCAAGGAGGACTTCATGATGGAAGAGCTGCCGGAAATATCCTCTCCGGGGACCTACCGCACCCTTCTTGCGCCGGTAAAGGATTTTAATTTCAGCAATGACATATTCAGGTTCAGCCTTCCCGCAGGCTCGTATGCAACTGTCCTGATGCGGGAATTTACTGACAGCAAAAGGTGATTCACTGGAAGAAGAGGGAATAAGCTTCACTGCCCCGGAAGAGGTATTCTACAATCCCAGCATGCGGTTCTGCAGGAGCATTTCTTCCCTTGCAGTGGGAGCAGTGCAAAAAGAAGTTGACGTGGTGGATGCATTCTGTGCATCAGGCATCCGGGGCATCCGGTATGCCAAAGAGAACAGCAATGTTGACTCCATTACATTTCTTGACCTGGAGGCATCCGCAATCAAGGCGGCAGAAAAGAATTCCCGGTCAAACGGACTGGGGGCTGAGTTCAAACAGGGCAACATATCACGTCTTGCTTTTGAATGCGCCACTGATTTTCTTGAAATAGACCCGTTCGGCACCCCCAGCCCCTATCTTGTTGACGGCTTCAGGTTTTTCAATCCCAAAAAGACAGCATATCTTTCCGTGACTGCAACCGATGTTGCAGTGCTGTGCGGCGCAAAGACCGCACCATGCCTCAAGAACTATCATTCCAAGCCGCTGAACAACGGATTCACCCATGAGACCGGCCTAAGGATTCTAATCAAACGCATTGCAGAGGTGGCAGCAGAGTTCAACATGGGCATAGAGCCCCTGGTTTCATTTTCCGACCGGCACTATCTCAAGACAATAATGAAAGCAACCCGGGGCGCAGACCTTGCCTTTCAGAGCATGAAAAGCCTCGGCCATCTCCATTACTGCAGCAAGTGCGGGTTCCGGGGCCATGGCAGATTCCCGGAGCCGGCCTGCAGGAATTGCGGGCACGAGAATGACTACGCCGGCCCCCTCTGGCTGGGCGAACTGCACCAGAAGCAGTTCATTGAATCCATGGGAAGGCTCAACCAGGAAAGGCAATACTCAGACAAAAGCGAAATCTCCGGCTTCCTTTCCCTTCTTGAAAATGAAACCGGCTTCCCCCCCTATTACTACAATGTCCACCAGCTTTCCAGGTTCCTGGGCAAAGGCCGGATTCCCAAGCTTGGTACAATCGTGGAAAGGCTTGACAGCAAAGGATACCGGACAGTGCGGACCCACTTTTCAAGCACATCAATAAAAACGCCGGCTCCTTATAGTGAAATCCTGGAGGCCCTTGAATGGAAAAGCTGATGCTGGGGAAAGACATCAAAAAGGAAGTTACTTTCGGCTGCAAAAGCAGCTTGGGGGAATGCTTTTCGCTGGTGAGGAGGGGCCATGAGACTTGCGGCGATTCTGCATTTATCTTTCTGGACGATGAAAAGGGCATATTTGGTGTTTTCGACGGAGTAAGCGGGGAGGAAGGCGCGGAGACTGCATCCTCTGATGCCGCAATAGCAGCCCTGGATGTTCTGAAAAAATACAAAAAGGCCGACGCAAAGGCGGTTTCAAAGGCATTGAGAACCGCCGGCCGGGCAGTCACAAAAGGATGCACCACCGCCGCCCTCTGCTTTGTTGCAAAGGACGGCTCCACAATCGTTGCCAGCGTGGGCGATTCGCCGGTTTACGGCATCACCAGGGAAAAGGACATCGTTCTGGAGCTGCCCCTGGGAAGGGTGGTTAAAAAATCCAACTCTGTCCTGAAGTTCTTTTACTTCAGAAATATTGTAACATCGGTACTGGGACCCTCTGGCTCGGAAATGCACGTCCATACCAGGGCAGGCAGGCTGAAGAAAGGGGAGATGATAATGCTTGCCAGCGACTGCCTCAATGACAATCTTTTTGTAAAGGTCCAGGAGGGATACGTGGTTGACGCTACTGGTACTGATGACCTTAAGAACATTGTTGGCAGGCTGAGAAAGCCCCGCTCCATCTTGGAGAAAATCTCGGAGAATATAAAGAAACGGATACGGGAAGGGAGAAAGGAACGGAAAGGCGAAGTCCTTATCCCCAAAAACGACGACCTCGCCCTTATTGCCTTCAGGTTTAAATGAGTTTTCCATATTAGTAAGTTCCCATGGCCAATCTTTCCACCACACTTCTTATGATAATAGGAGCCATCTTTATCTTCCAGATGGTGTCAGACGGCATCACTGAGGCCCTTATCTTTGTCCCTTCCCTTGCATTCCAGGAGCCGTGGAGGTTTGTCACCAGCATGTTCCTTCACGGCGGGCTGATGCACCTGTTTTTCAATGCCTATGCCCTTTTCCTTTTCGGCAGCATACTGGAAAGAAAGGTGAGCAGGCAGGAATATCTTCTGATTTACTTCGGCGCCGGCCTTGTGGGGGGTGTTGCATATTACCTGACCTATGTACTGGGCATAATACCCTCAATCCCTGCCCTGGGCGCGAGCGGCGCAATATACGGCCTTCTGGGCGCCGTAGCGGTTCTTCTTCCCAATCTCAGGATTTTCGTATGGTTCATCCCCATGACAATGAGGCAGGCTGCGATTCTCTGGCTGGTGGTTGAATTCCTGGGCACGTTCAATATCAGCTCAGGAATAGCCAGTGCGGCCCACCTTGGAGGCCTTGTATTCGGCCTTATTTTTGCATGGTATCTGAAAAAAAGCCAGGCTGATGAGTTCAGCGACCCCTGGGCCTACCGGTAAGAACTTCCCCTTACTTATTTATACCTTTTGATTCATTTTTATTTGTCCAATTCTTATAATTTTAATAAAGGTGGTAATGTGGATGACGAAACGCCGGCTCCTGCTCCGGAGCCAAGGGAAGAGACGGTACAGGTTCCTGAAGAGCCAGTTCCTAATGTGGCAACCAACAACGAGAAGAAGATTCTGCAGGACATAGCACCCAAGTCCAGGGATGACGAGGAGATACTGAAGTTTATAGAGGAAAGCAGGCCCAATATCTATATAGTCGGAGCAGGCGGGAGTGGAAGCAACACTCTGGACCGGCTTTTTGAGCTGGGGGCGGACGGCGTTTCCCTTGTCGGAATGAACACTGATGCCCGGCACCTGCTCCACGTGCATGCCAACAAGAAGGTGCTTCTCGGTAAAAAGACAAGCAAGGGAAGAGGAGCTGGAAGCAACCCGGTCATAGGAGAGGAATCTGCCAAGGAGTCGGCAGAGGAAATCAAGGAGGCACTGAAGGAGCCCTCCCTGGTGTTCATTACCTGCGGGCTGGGAGGGGGAACCGGAACAGGCAGTGCCCCGATTATTGCCGAGGCGGCAAAAAGCCTGGGCGCACTTACAGTGGCAGTGGTAACACTCCCCTTCACTTCCGAAGGAAGGGTAAGGATGGAAAATGCCATCACCGGACTGGAGAAACTCAAAAAGCACAGCGACACTATCATCGTCATAAAGAACGACAAGCTTCTGAACCTTGTTCCTGACCTGCCTCTGAATACTGCCTTCAAGGTATGCGATGAAGTGCTGGCAGGCTCAGTAAAGGGAATAGCAGAGCTGGTGACCAAGTCAGGCCTTGTGAACGTGGACTTTGCGGACCTGAGGACTACCCTTACTGATGCAGGCTACGCGGTCATCGGCCTGGGAGAAGCTTCCCTGGATGCCAAAAAGGAAGACAGGGTAAGAGTGGCAGTGGAAACCTCGCTAAATTCTCCTCTGCTTGATGCTGATATCAGCGAGTCGAAGAGGGCCCTCATCAATGTGATTGGCGGGGAGGACATGAGCCTGAAGGAAGCGGAATATGTGGTTGCCGAGACATCTGCCCGCATAAATTCCGATGCCCATATTATATGGGGTGCAAGGGTCGACCCTGAAATAAAGAAGTCTTCAATGAGGGTTTTGGTGGTTCTTGCGGGGGTCAAGTTTCCAAAGCAGGAAATCACCTACCGCAACAGCAAGGGAGTGGAGGAGCCCCTTGACCTGGACATTATTGGATAGGTGATTTTTTGGAAATTCAGGAACTGATAAAAAGATGCATCAGGATTCTTTACATTGCAAGAAAGCCGACCGGACCGGAATACTCCAAGGTCGCAAAGGTGACTGCGCTGGGAATGTTTTTGTTCGGCTTACTTGGCTTTGTTATTACCATGATATTTGGTTTTATCGGGTGAACAGATGATACATACAATCCGTGTCACTTCCGGACAGGAAAAGATTATTGCTGAGATTCTTATGAAAAAGGCAAAGGCAGAGAAGCTTGAAATCTATTCTGTAGTGCATGCTGAAAACGTCAAGGGATACCTGTTCGTGGAAACCCCGGACGAAAACACCCTGGTGAAACTTATCCAGAAAGTCAAGCATGTCAAGGGATTCCTTAAGAAGGCGGTCACCATTGAAGAGATAGAGAAACTGCTGCAGGCAGAAAAGCAGCCGGCCATGGTTATCGAAGTTGGCGATACTATTGAAATGTCCTCAGGTCCGTTCAAAGGAGAAAGGGCCAAGGTGCTGAAGATTGACGAGGCAAAGGATGAAACCACGGTAGAGCTGGTAGAAGTTGCAGTTCCAATCCCGGTAACCGTTAAAAGCAAGATGGTAAAACTCTTCCAGAAGGCAGGACAGGAAGAGTAACCATTTCATTCTTTTTTGTGGGCCTTTTTCTGGGTTTCGTACCGCACTGCTACCGGGAATGGTATGGTAATTCCCTTCTTTTTGAAGGTTTCCTTGATTTCCTTGTTTACCGCAGTCAGCAGGCCAAACTGATTTTTGTATCCCTTCACCAGGTAGCCGAACTTGAACTTCACGCTGTATTCCCCAAAACTGTCCGGTCGTGCCCAGATGCTTTTGCTGTCAAGGCTGGAATTCTCTTTTGAAACCTTTTTCAAAATACCCAGAAGGGTTTTTTCAACCTTCTCCAGGTCCTCCTTGTAATCTATGTGGAGTTCGTAGAGAACGCCGGTTTTCTTGTTCGGGGATGAGCAGTTTTGTATTGTGGCATTTGCAATCTTTGAGTTGGGCACCACCACCTCGTCCTGGCCCAGGGTCATAATCCTGGTGGTCCTCCATCCGATTTTTCGGACGTTTCCCTCCAGACCGCTGTCGAGCTTTATGTAATGCCCCGGCTGGAAAGGCCTGTCCACAAGTATGTGAACACCTGCGAAGAAATTGGCAAGGGTGTCCTGAAGTGCAAGCGCAACGGCGAGGCCGCCCACACCAAGGCCGGTTATGATTGCAGTGGTATCAAAGCCCAGCCTCTGCAGTACAAAGACCAGAAACAACAATACTATGCTCAGTTTTACAACATTCCTTACAAACGGGTATATGTCCTCTTCTCTCAGGCCTTTCTTTACCGGCTGGAGCTCCAGCCCGTACCATAGCAGGAACGCATTTGCAATTGAGCTGGAGAAAAGACCTGCAACCAGAAGCAGGGCAATGATGTAGATGTCCAGGACACTATAGCTTCCCAGCAGCATGAAATCAGGGTAGGCCATCTGCAGGGAAATCCAGACAGCAGTAATAAATGCAATTACCGGAAGGTATGATTCGCAGGCATGGATAATGCGGTCATCCAGTGTTGTTGCTGTTTTGCCGACAAGGTATTTGCTTGTTTTCAGGAGTACCTTGAGTAAAATGCCGAAGATAATTGAGAGGCCGGCAATGGAAACGATAAGTGCGGTAAATTCCCCGCCAGGCAAATCCTTCAGGCCATTAAGAGCACTGACATCAATCGGGCCGTCCATGTCAAGATAAGAAAACTGAAAATTTTTAAACTCTTGGAGGTGTTGTTTTACCAGCGGTTGTAGTCTAGACGGGCCTTTCTGTAAAAGGGGTTCAGGGCAATGGCAGGATTCGAGCTTCCCAAGCTCGCGACCCGGGTTCAAATCCCGGCAACCGCATCAATTTTTTTGAAATATTTTTCAGCAAAAAAATTTGTTTTTGTTTTCATTATCATCTTTTTTGCTGATTTTTTTGAAAAATGATGCATACATTTATAAGTATTCTTTTATTATTCCCAGATATAAAACACCGAGGTGTGTAAAAAAATGCCGGTTAAAAAAACAGGAAAAAAGAAAACCGCAAAAAAGAAGACCTCAAAAAAGAAGACAACAAAAAAGAAGACGGCTAAGAAAAAAACTGCGTCTAAAAAAACCGCAAAAAAGAAGACGGCTAAGAAAAAAACTGCGTCTAAAAAAACCGCAAAAAAGAAAGCCGCAAAAAAGAAGACTTCCACAAAGTCCAAGTCTGCCCGGAAATCTACCCGGGGGAAGTCTTCTACCAAAAAGAAATCAAGTAAAAAGAAAAGATAATCTTTTTTGAAACAGGTCTTCTTGTTTTTTTATTCCCGTATCTTTTTTTCCTCTAATAAACTGGGAATCTGTTGCAAAGCTCTTCTACTTCCTTTCTTGTCCTGAGCTTTAATTCGCTGTCGTTGGGGCTTTCAAGAACCTTTACTATTCCGGATGCAATCTCCTCCATATCGCTTTCCTTCATTCCCCTGGTGGTCACTGCCGCAGTTCCAAGCCTGAGCCCGCTGGTAATGAACGGACTTCTGGTATCAAATGGAATAGTATTCCGGTTGGTGATTATTCCGGATTCTTCCAGAGCCATCTGGGCACCCTTTCCTGTTATTCCCTTGGGTGTAAGGTCTACAAGCACCAGGTGGGACTCTGTCCTGCCTGATACCAGTCTCAGTCCTCTGGCAGCCAGCTCCTCGGCAAGTGCCTTCGCATTTTTCACTACCTGCGCTGCATAAACCCGGAATTCCGGCTGCATCGCCTCATGGAAGCAGACCGCCTTTGCCGCTATTACGTTTTCCAGTGGACCGCCCTGGGTTCCGGGGAAGACGCCCTTGTTTATTTTCTTTGCATTTTCCTCAGGCCCCATTATTATTGCCCCCCTGGGTCCTCTCAGTGTCTTGTGGGTCGTGGTTGTGATCACATCTGCATAAGGAGCTGGAGACGGGTAGGCTTCTCCGGCTATAAGGCCTGCAATGTGGCTAATGTCTGCCATCATCACTGCCCCCACTTCATCACAGATTTCCCTGAATGCCTTGAAGTCAATCAGGAGAGGATATGCCGTATACCCGCATATTATGAGCTTGGGCTTTTCCTGAATTGCCCTCTTCCTTATTTCATCGTAGTCCAGGGCTTCGGTTTCCTTGCTGACGCCATAGGACACTGCATTGAACCATTTTCCTGAAAAGTTCACCGGTGAGCCGTGGCTGAGATGCCCTCCATGGGGGAGGTCCAGGCCCATGAACTTGTCTCCGACTTCCAGGAACGAGAAGAAAGCTGCGATGTTTGCGGATGAGCCGGAATGTGGCTGGACATTGGCATGCCCGACCCTGAAGAGCTTCCTGGCCCTTTCAATGGCAGTGATCTCCACCTGGTCAACGTACTGGTTTCCGGCATAATACCTCTTGTTGGGGTAGCCCTCGGCGTATTTGTTGGTCAGAACCGAGCCGGTGGCCTCCATTACAGCCTTGCTTGCATAATTCTCAGATGCTATCAGCCTGAGTGTGTTCCTCTGGTACTGGAACTCCTTTTCCAAAAGACCATAAATCTCATTGTCTGTCTGCTTTAAGCTCATTGAATCCTCCCGGATTTAGATTGCTGATAAAGATTAAAAACCTAGGTGGGCTTAGGTATTAGTATCATAAGCCGAGATCGCATAAAGTCCTGCATTTGATATTTCTTTTGCAGGGCGTGAAATCCGGTAGTGCGCACATTCTGACTGACTTTGTGTTGGCTGAAGCGCAGGCCTGGAAATCCGCCTTCTGGCGGAATCCTGCTGGTAAGCGTGTCCCTTTGGGATTGGGAGTTCAAATCTCCCTCTCGGCGCTCTGTTTTTATAGCAAGGCGAAAACATTATAATTTGCATGAATCACTATTTATCTGATATCATGTCATACTCAAAGAACTCAGGCGGTTTTTGGAAAAGGGCGGAGGAAATCTCTAAGTCTGGGAAGAATGCCCATAAAGTATGGACGGAGCTGAAATCCTGGGCACTGGGGCAGGAAGACCCTGCAGCAATGAAGGCTGCCATCTTTGAATTCCTTGCTGTCCATGGCACCAGGGCCGATTCCGCAGCCCTTCTGCCGGAGATTTTCCGCGATGCGGCAAATATCTCATCAGCGCTGCCGGATGGGGAAAAGAAAGTTTTGGTAGAGCTTGCCGACCGGGCTGTCAATGCCCTTAAATTTTCCTCTGATGTAAAGAGGCCAGGATTAAATATTTCCAAACCGGGGGAAAGGCCTTCCCTTTCCATGCAGTTCCAGTCCCGCGATGAGATTCTCAGGCCTTTTGTTCCGTCCCAGGATACTGAGTCGCTTATCAGGGACCGGGACGCCATGCTAAAAGTGAATGATGGTATACTGGCAACCCATTTTGCCCTGTGCCCCGGCGGCAAAACTGCAGACAAAAAGAAGCTGGAGGAAGCCAGGTCATTTTCGGAGCCCGGCGAAATTCCTTATATGAGTGCGGATAAAGGAGAAGATCTTATAGAGTCCCTTCTGGAGAAGCTAAAATCCCATGCTCCGGAGGAATCCTCCAGGCCCAAGCCCGCCGAGGAAGCTCCTGCTGAGCCTGCCAAAAAGAAGAAGCCCGCCAAAAAGAAGAAAGCAGCCAAGAAAAAAGCAGAGAAGAAACCGAAAAAGAAGACCAAAAAGAAAGCACCTGCCAAAAAGGCAAAGAAGAAGACAAAGAAGGCAGCTTCTAAAAAACCCAAGAAAAAAGCAAAGAAAAAGACCGCCAAGAAAAAGAAGACCAAAAAGAAATGAGTAATAAAGATTGCCTCCCCTAGGATTTTCCATGAATAAGGTTCTTCTGTCGGTTTTGTCTGTTGCATGCCTTTGTTTTTCTGCTTCAGTGAACCTTACCGGCACCATTCACCCCGCCGGCACTTCTGATTTTGAATTTCTTATCCAGTTTCCTGAATCTGGGGAGCGGCAATTCTGCCTCAACCTTTCCGCACCCCCTGGCGAGGTCCAGGTAACCGACCGGAGCGGCCTGCCTTTGGATTATACAGTCAAAGACAGTGCCGTCTGCACAACTGTGCCCTATGATTTTCTGAGATACAGGGTTTATTCGGATTCTTTCACCTCCAAGAACGCATCACTCTGGACATTTGACCTGGGCACCTCAGCCTCAGAAAACATCAGCCAGTTTTCTTCAGTGGTTGTGTTCCCCCCAGGCACTGTGCTGAAAAGCACCAATGGCGCGGTGAGCGGAGAGGGGAGCTCGCTTTCAATTGCCTGGGAGGCAGAGGGCATTGACACCAGCCACAAGGCCCATATCCGGGCAGGCTACGAAGTTGTCCCTGCCGGGGACTCAAACATTGCAGCAATAATCCTTGCAGTTCTTGTAATATTTGCAATTCCGGTTATCCATTACATGGTCAGCAGGCACCCGCATAAGCAGGAAGAGGTTTCAACACTGGAATCAAACAAAATATTCAGGTCACTTGATGAGGTGGACAAGGAAATAATGAGGGAAGTGTACAACCGAAAGGGGAAGACAACCCAGGCCAGGATATACCTTGAGACCCACATCCCAAAGGCAACTCTTTCCCGGCGCCTGGCTTCTCTGGAGAACAGAGGACTCCTGGTAAAATCAAAAAAGGGCAACCGGAATCTACTCACCCTGGGGGATGCACTGAAAACCGGTTAACGTTCCGCACTGTTCCAGGCTTTACAGTCGTTAAACGTTCCACTTGTTTCAGGAAAGATATAAATCGCGTTCCAAAGAGGCCATACCATTGTCCGTGCGCTTGCACGGAGTTGAGGTGAAAAACATGGAATGGAAAGCAATGCCTTTGTTTGTGCTGCTGTTTGCCTCCCTGGCAGCAGCTGCACCGCAGCATTTTGGGCATGGGGGATACGGCCTTGAGGCTGCTTTGGACAATGCGGAATGCAGGGCCTATTTTACCATAGGAGTTTTGGAGTCACACATTGAGCATCTGGAGGCACAAAACCTGCAGGACAATGTGGATGACATCGAAGCTGATGTTGAAGAGCTCCAGGACCTTGCTGAGGATGGAGACGCAGAAGGATTCAGGGATTATCTGCACAATTCTTTCAATCTTCATCTCAGGGAAGCCCGGCTGGACGCCCTGGATGCGAGGAAGAGCGGCAACATGTCCCAAGGAGCAGGAAGGGGTCTAAGGGATGATTACCGGGATATTCGTGATGATTTCCGGCAATGCCACTTCGAATCAATCAAGAGATTCGGGGAAGCAAAAGTGGAGGCATACCGAAACGCCCTGGAAAGGGCCGGCAACATGTCCGACAATCTGGAGTCCAAAGGCGTGGATACGGAAGGTCTGGAGGAAATTATAGACGATGCCGAGGAAACAACCGTTGACCCGCTCGACTCTGCAATCGGGGATGCCCGGGATGCAGAAGAGGTTAGGAATGCTATTGGCCAGTACTGCCTGTTCAACGGCTGCAGAAATGGGGAGAACTTCCACTTTGCAGCACACATCAGCCATGAGAAGCTTGACAGCATACTGGATGTCCTGGAGGAGGATGCGGTAGAGGCAGGCCTTGGGGGTGAAGTTTCCGATGTGTCCGACCAGCTGGAAGAGGCCTTTGAAACCCTTTCTGATGTCGGAACCAGCCAGTACGAAGGAGGCCAGCATGACGATGCCTGGGACAATCTTCGCGATGCCGCGCAGGGTCTCAAGGACATACTCTATGAGATGAGGTCCGGAGAAAATGAATGAGAGTTTGCTTGCAGGACTTGTTCTGCTGCTGCTTTTCGGGTGTGCCGGCCAGGCGGGGAGCCCCGCCAATGAATCTCCTGCACCCGGAGGGGGCCTGGGGGACGCAGATGTATCGGTGCAGGACGAAGATTACGATGATGGACTTCTTTCAGATGAGGAGCTGATACCCCCACCGGAGGGGCCCGGGAATCAAAGCGATGGCTCCAAGCTTGAAATCTCGGACATCTTCGTGGAGGAAGGCAGTGATTTTGACCTTATAAGCGAGGAGGACATCATTGAGCCGGTTTAATTCCCTTTTCTCTAATTTTTTAAATCCTATTGCTGAAAGATAGAAACAAGCTCCTGTAGTCTAGGAACCTTTTTGACTGCTACAAACGAAGGGCAAAAACGTTCACGAAAAAGCCCTGGGGAAGAAAAGGTCAAAAAGGTTGGACATCCCGGTCAAGGATAACGGACTCTCACGAACTTTTAGGAAAAGTTCGATCAAAACGGCTTCCTAAAAATTCAGGGAACTCCGTAGACCCGGGTTCGAATCCCGGCGGGAGCACTCATTCTCCACGTCGCAAGAGGGAGGGTGCGGAAAACCAGAAATAATTAGGATTTCTAGTACGGACATGATGATGACAGCTATCTAGTAATTGAAACTGGAATAGGAAGGCTTTTATAGATAAATCTATAATATATCTATAGTGATTTTATGGCATATACTTCAATTCAAATAAGCCCAGAGACAAGAGAGATGCTTTCCAGACTTAAAACCAGCAAAAGAGAGACATATGATGAGCTACTGAGAATGTTGATAGATTTAGTACCATCTGGGGATGATGAAGGAGAATATAATGATGAATTCAGAGCATCTTTGCTCAGATCTTTATCTGACATTAAACACGGAAGAACATATTCTGTGGAAGAAGTGAAGAAGCAACTTGGAATTGAGTAAGATGTTCAAGGTTGTCTATTCTGAGGAATCTTTGTATCAATTGAAAAAACTTGATAACAATACGGCAAAAAGAATAATTGAAAAGATAAATGAGACACAGAAAAATCCAATTCATTTCTTTAAAAGACTTGCTGGAAGAGAGGAATATAAGTTGAGAGTTGGAGATTACAGGATAATTGCAGATATCATGCAGAAAGAAAAAACTGTTTTCATAAGATCTTTAGGCCACAGGAAAAAAATATACAAATGAACCTGATTGTTAGAATCTAAAATGATAAATGCTCCACATACAAATTACTGTACAAACATGCTGGATATTGCATTTTTTGTAAGTGGTCCTGACCCCGGGTTCGAATCCCGGCGGGAGCACTTATACTTGAAGTCTGATGTCCCGCATCATGATTTCTTATCAAGAAAAAAGATTACTCTTCCTCCTCTTCTGCAGGCTCTTCTTTAGCAGGCTTCCGCTTTTTCTCGCTTATCCGGCGTTCAATTTCCTCTTTCAGTTCTTCCTCCTGCTTCATTTTCCTGTCAAGCTGGTCCCGGTAAGAGCCCCTGCCATAGTAGTAGCCGCCGGCAAACATTACTGCGGATATCACAATTACGGCAAGCGGAACGCCCAGATAAAGCCCCGGAAGAATGGTCGTTGCTACCTGGTCTTTCAGTGCAGCGATTTCATCCGGAATGCTTATGCCGCAGCTTGATAGTGCACCACTGTTTGTAGTAAAAAAATTAATCATTGCATTCATCGTAGCCCCCACATAGGACACCGCCAGATAGATGCCTCCCCCCAAAAGCACTACACCGATGCATCCGAGCACGATGCCCAAAAATTTCGTCCTGTTCATGATAACACCTCCATCCGGCCCCAAGGCCGAAATAATGACACATGAACGGAATATAAATGCTATCAGGAACTGGCGTGAACAAGTATGAACAAACCGCATCAGCACCGCTTTCCCGCATATGTGCGGAAGCAGCACTTCTGCCTATGCAACTGTTATATAAGCTGTGGTTATCAATTATTCCCGGATGATTTCCAGACAAAGAGCTGTCCTCAACATTCTTGTTCTTGCATCCCCGTTGTTCCTGGGGCTTGCTTACGTGCTGTTGGCCCGGGTTGATTTTCCCTATAGCATAGTCATCCCCACAACTGGCGGGGGAATTATGAACTTCTGCTTTTGGTTTTTTTATAACCAGTCCATAAAGCCGGTCCCGGAACTCAGCAACAGCATTCTGGGAAAAAACCGTAAAGGATTTCTTTTTGTTGGTCTTTTGCATCTGGTTGCAATACTGGTTCTTCTGGCTTACGACATAAGCTGGGTTTTTTGACCTACCCAAAAATATGAGTATTTTAAAATAAGAAAAGTTGCCTGCGGGGATTTACAGCCGAAGCCATAAAACGATGGCTCTAATCTAGGACAATAACCGGACTTGTACGTTCAGCCATTTCCTTACAAGACCGTATCCCAGACCAGAGGATTCTGCAAACCCGCAGAGTCTGTATAAACTTAGGCCACATTTTTAATAGTTTGCATATTTTTAGACGTCTAATGACGGATTTGCACATATCCTGTTATAGAGGATGTTTATTTTTGCAGTTTCTGGGTTCAAAAGAAGCGGGCCTCATCTTCCAGGCTGCATGTTTCTTTAAAATAACAAAGCCCGATTTACTCCTGTGGTTTCCATGGAGCAGGAAGAAGTAGACGAAGACCTGAGGGATGCGATAAAGGAATGCTCAAAGATAATTGAGGAAAAATGCAAGAAAAGGCCCTACATGATAATACTTTCCAAAGCCGACATCAAGTTTGACTCTGAGGAAGAAAAGAAGAAGGGCGTGGCAAAGGGAAAAGCGAGTTTTATTTATGTTGCCCGGCCTCCGCTAAGGAAATCCGGACTGAGCAAAATCCTTCTGGGAGCTTCCAAGAAGGCACTGGAGCTGGCAGAAAAGCGGATTCATGAGTCTAAGTAAGCATTAGAGATGACAGGTATACCGCTATCAGTACAATTGCAGAATGCCTGTCCATTTTTTCCCTCCATGCAAAGAGGGCAACCGTGACCAGGGTAGCAAAAACAACGTAAAAAGCAAATGGAATGATGACTTCCCCGCTAATAATGGTGGGGAATAGCAAGGGCCCTATGCCGAGGGCAAGGGTTGCATCGGTTATGTTGCTTCCCATAAGGTCTCCCAGCAGAATTCCATACTGCTTCTGCCTGAGTGCAGCGAGCTCAACAGACAGCTCCGGAAGAGAGGTCCCTATCCCGATTACGAAAAAGCTTATGAAAAATTCCGGAAGTTTAAGGCTGGTTGATATTTCTATTGCGGACTCAATAACCAGCACTGCTCCGACAACCACGAATATCAGGGAAAGAACCAAACTAAGGGTAGTGAGGAGGTAGCCTTCCTCCTTGGGACAAAACAAATCCGGCTCTTTTGCATATCCAATCTCTTTGATAGTGAATTTTGCTGAAACTGCGATAAGTATAATGTAGGAAAGTATCAGGAGCAGTGCGTCACTTCTGGTCAGGTGGCCATCCAGCACGACCAGTGCTGCGAGCGCAACTGCAGCAATTGCGCAGGCTCCCAGGATAAGAATGTTTTTGCGGTGGGCAATCGCCGAGCCTCCCAGCAGCACTGCCAGGCCGAATACAAGGGTTATCTGGGTAAGGCAGGAGCCCAGGGTGTCGCCCACATTGATGTCGCCATGGTTGGCGTATGAGGAAAAAATGGAATTTGCGATTTCTGGAATGTCGGTTCCGACTGATATCAGAATAACCCCGATGACCAATGGAGGAACCTTCAGCCTTTTGGCAAGTTGCGTGGAGCACAGTACGGCCCTTTCGCTGAAAAAGCTGACCACTCCCAAGCCAATCAGCAGTACAACCAGTTGTGTGAGCACCATCCAATGAAATTAGAAGGTTCCACTATTAAAAATCAGGCAGTTTCCGGACCAGCCTTGTCAGTAGTGACTCCGTAGTCGGCAGCCTCTGCGGACCACCAGTTCCCATACTTTTCCCTGATTTTCTCCTCTATCGGCCTGGCATCGGTTATAGCCTTGATGACATCTTTCTTCTCTATGTTTTCTTTTTTTGCGGTAACTGCCATGTCTCCGGCCATTTTGATTATTCCGGCCAGATTCCTCAGCCTCAGGGTAAGGCCCTTGGCGTTGTCCACCCTCCTGGCAATTGTCCGCGCCTCCTCAACTATCCTGAGTACTGCAGGCCTTTTAGCATGGGGTATCTTTCCGTCCTTGATGATTTCCTGGGCAACAAACTGGGCAAGCTTTTCTTCGTTCCTGGGAGTGTCATCCATGTGGCTGTGCATCAGCACTTCATATCCGTCTCCCCTTATCCTGGAGCGCAGGGCAGGCACAATCTTTCGAATGTCATTGATGTTGCAGGCTCCCACAAAAATGAAGTCGCACGGCACGCCTTCCACCCTTACCGCAGCGCCGCTGCTCATAGGGTTCCTGCCCACGATGGGAAATTGCTTTTCCTGCATTGCGGTAAGTATGTGCCTCTGGATTTCGCCAAGTGTGGAAAGCTCATCAATGAACAGCACACCCTCATGGGCTTCGTGGACTGCTCCTGGCACCACCCTCTGGTAGGAGGATGTTCCCAGGTGCGCGTGCCCTCCATAGGGGTCATGCCTAATGTCCCCAAGGAGCTCGGTTTCGGTCCCTCCGCTGGCCTGGACAAAGTTGGTGCGCTTGAGGGGGACAATTATTTTCCTTTTTGATTTCTTGTTCATCTCCTCAATTTTCTTTATCTCGTCCTGCTTCAGCATCAGGATTTTTCCGTCAAGGGTTCTTTCATAGATTATTACTTCTTCCTTTCCGCTCATTGTCCTCCTGGTGGTGGCTACCCTTACTTTCTCAAGCATGGGGTCCAGCCCCAGCTGGGGCGCAACCCCGTATTTGTCAAAAAGGTTGTTTTTCTGGATTTTGTTTGCTCCGCACTGGGGGCACACACTTTCGGTGAACGGGCTCAAAGCCGCGCATCGCCTGCACCTGAACCCCAGCTTTTCAGAAACAAAGGTGGGCACTTCAAGAGGGGTGACTTCCACCCCGACTTTGCGGTCCTTTCTCTTGTCCCTCTTTATCTGGTTCTCATCCCGCATTTCAATAATCGGCTTGTCAGGGTTTTCCGGATTGTCAAGCACTGAAACCTCATATGTGGGCTTGGGGAGTACGCTGGCGATTGCCTGTGCAATCATGCTTTTGCCGGTTCCGGGAGGGCCGACCAGAAAAAGATGCCTTCTCTGGTGGGGAACCATCTTCGCAATCTCCACTGCCTCTTCCTGTCCTATTATTTTCTGGAACGGGTCTTTGGGAAGCTCAATGTCTGCTGTTGTCTCAAAGTCAAGTCTCTTCGGCATGGTAAATCCACTCACTTAATTATTATAAATGTGTAATACCATTATATAATATAAATAATAACACTTATAAAGGACTCAGGACCTTTTTCCGGGGCGGGGATTCGGGCCGGGCAGCTGCTTCCTGAAATCCTTTTTCTTTTTTTCTGCGTTCTCGTAATCGTTGGAAAACCAGATTACGTTCACCGGGCACACCTCTGCGCACATGCCGCAGAGAATGCAGAGGCTCCTGTCTACTACCGCGTAATTCTTCTTTGTGTCCACCACAATGGCGCCGGTAGGGCAGTTCACCTCGCACAGCCTGCAGGCTATGCAGTTTTCCTGGTCTACATGAATGGCTCCCCTGAAATTAACCGAAACCTTTGCCTTTTCCTTTGGATATTTTGAGGTGAATGGCTTGGAGAGCAGATTCTTCAGTACCTTGATTATCATTGAAACCATTTCATATCACCACGAAAACGTCCAGGAATGCGAGCAGGGCCAGGAAAAGGAATGTCTTGACCGTAGCAACTGTTGAGTACCTGGGCGAGCTTGTAAGCATGACCATGTAGAACAGCATGAAAACCGGGGACAGCAGAAGGGCATATCCGGGGCCGAAAAGCAGGAAGCCAAACAGCATGTATATTATGAAATCCTTTATGAATTCGGCGATTTCCAGGACTGCCAGGGACGCTCCGGAATATTCCGAGAAGAATCCGGCTGAAATCTCCGGCTCTGCAACCATCACGTCATAGGGCGTTATTCTGAGTATTACAAAGCCTGTAAACAGAAGGAAAAGTGAGACCAGCGGAAGCTTCAGGAAGGCGAATTCTGCGGCAAACTCCTGGAAACTCATTGCGCCGGTTCCGTAGAAGAACAGGGAAAGCACTATGAGGAAGGTAATCTCGTAACCAAGCATCAGCAGAAGCTCCCTCACGCTTGCGAACATGGCAAATGGGGACCGGCTGGACACTGCCCCGAATATGTAAAAGGTGTCCTGGAGGATGAAAAGGTACCCGAACACCAGGAAATCATAGTCGAAACCTATTATGGCAAACGGAATGAACAGCAGCATTGCCAGCGAGCAGAGCAGTGCAAGGTAAGGCACAAGATTGAAGACAAGGTTCTTTCTGCTGAACTCCTTTTTGGAAATAAGCTTCATAATGTCGTAAAAAGGCTGGAGGAAGGGCGGCCCCACCCGGTTGTGCATCCTTGCAACTGCTTTCCTCCGGATACCCTCTATCAGAAGGGCAAGCGGAATCAGCAGCAATGCATACAAAATCTCAATCATGTTTTTTACCCTCAAACAGCTCGTGGCTTGTCCAGACCTCTTTCTTTTCGTTTCTTATTACTGCAACCCTTTCCATGCAGGAGATGCAGGGGTCCAGGCTCATCATGATTACCGGAACATCGGTGATATCTTCACCCTCCATTATCCGTGAATAGCATATCAGGTTGGCCAGGGTAGGCGTCCTCATCTTTATTCTTGAAATCCGGTTGTTTTCAACTTTCACAAAATGGAAGTTCTCCCCCCTTGGAGCTTCCGACCTTCCCCTTCCGTAGGTTCCTTTTGCGAAAACGTTCTTTCTTTTGGGAACATCCTCCTTGGGGTCAATCATCTCACAGGCCTTTCTTATCAGCCCGATAGATTCAAAGACCTCATCGCATCGGACCATTGACCTTCCCCAGGAATCGCATTCGTTTCTTACCACCGGCTTTACCTTCAGCTCCTTGAAGGCATAGGCCATATAGGGGTCATGGACGCGGACGTCATTCTCCACTCCTGAGCCTCTGGCAGTAGGGCCTACCAGCCCGAGGTCTATTGCCATCTTCCTGGGAATCATTCCGTGCTTCTTGAACCTGCTGGTGATTACCCTTTCACTCCTCATGACTTCCTTGAGTTCTTTTACTTCCGGTTCAATAAGGTCGAGTTTCTCAAGGATGAAATCCAGGTTTTTCCTGTTGAATGCCCTTTTGGCAGTTCCAATCAAATCAGGGGAGTGGTGGACCCGGTTGCCGGTAAGGTCATCAAATACGTCCAGGATATGCTCCCTCTCACGCCAGTAATACATGAAAAGGGTCTCCAGGCCGATTTCATGTGCCATCAGGCCACCCCATAGGAGGTGGGAGTGTATCCTTTCCAGCTCTGCAGAGAGCAGCCTCTGCAGGTATACCTTGTCAGGCACCTCTATCCCGGCCATGGGCTCAACTGCGTTCAGGAATGCCAGGGAATGGCACTGGGAGCAGATGCCGCAGGTCCTCTGGACGGCATGAAGTGCGGTGTCAAGCAGGTAGCCCTCCGCACACTTTTCCACCCCCCGGTGCGCATAACCGAGGTTGAATTCGGCTTTGGTAATGTAGCTGCCGTCCACATGGAGCTTCAGGAATATCGGCTCCTTGAGAGAAGGATGCTGGGGGCCAATCGGGAAAATCTTGTCATGCATCTTTTGTCACCCTGAATGCGCCCTTGAAGGCGCAGGTCTTGGGAATCGGAGGCCCTTCTCCCTGGAACAGCCTCTTGCCGCTGAGCTCATTGCCCCTGAATTTTACGCCAAACAGCTCTGTTGCCTCAGCTTCATACAGGGCTGCGTTCTCAAACAGGTCAATCAGGCTTTTCACCTGCTCGTTTTTAGGAACTTTAATGCTATACTCCAGTATTTCCGGACTGTCGTTTCTGGCAAGATGGTAGAACACTATGTTCTTACCTTTCTCTTTGGCTACAGTTATGCTTACCAGCCGGTCTGCCTTCATTTTTTTGATTTCATCTGTTACGTTTAGCATCCAAACACTTCCTTATTCCGTCTATTATTGACTCCGGGCGGGGCGGGCATCCCGGGACATAAACGTCCACCGGGATTACCTTGTCCACCGGTCCCACCTGGGAATAAGAGCCCTGGTAGAGCCCTCCGGTAACCGCGCACGCCCCTACTGCAACCACCCTCTTGGGCTCGGGCAGCTGCCCGTATATCTTCTTCAGCCTTTTCACATTCTGCCGGTTCACTATTCCTGAAATCACGAGCACATCGGCGTGCTTTGCGCTTGATTTCAGCTCCATTCCGAACCGAGTAACATCGTATCTCGGATTGAAGCATGCAAATACCTCCAGCGTGCAGCCGTTGCAATTGGCCACCACGAATGCCCCCTCTGGGATGTATTTGTGCGTCTCAGCGATGTTGAAATTATACACGAACCCATCTTTTGAAGCAATCTCGCGTATGCTCTTGACCGGGTCCAGATAGGCATCCAGAGAGATCAGCTTCCGCAGCTCCTTGGTGCGCTCGGTTCTTCCTGTCCTTTCTTCAAGGTTCTTGCACACCCTCTCGATCGTTCCTTTCTCGACCCTCTTCCCGTTCTCTATCATGCTGAGGAGTGCGGGATCGAATATGCTCTCAGAACTAAGGTCAGCCTCCTTCCTTGCCTGTCTGATGATGCTGCCGCATCTGAGGGGCGCATGGTAGAGCTTACCGGTGCTTTGGCGGCTCTTGTTTGAAATCCCTTTGACTTGCTTGAGCTTTGCTTTTTTCTTGGGGTGGGCAACCGGCACCTTCTCTGCGAACAGGCGGATGTCATATGGGGTTGTTATCCTGACACTATGCATTGTTCTTGTGCCGAAGCTGCTCCTATTCACGGAGGCCGATACCTTGCTGATGATGCCCAACCTCTTAAGAAGGAGTTGGGTCATCTTGGCTGTTTTGTAATTCTTGATGGCTATCTCGAGGCTGATTCTCGGCTTATCCCTGCCGGCTCCCCTGTCGATCACCACTGAGCCATCACCGTCGAAGAAACCGGCCAGGAAAGACGCAATCATGCTCTCAGGGAGGCGGAAGATGCCCCTCAGGTCCTCCCTCCTGGACAATCCCCTCAATCCCATATGCGTTGCAAGATATGCGAATGGGTAATGGCAGACATGCGCCCTGTGGACTCTGCCCGCCCTCTCTACCTTCATCCTGGATCCGGGAGCCCATTTGTCCATGATCCTTGTGAACCCGGAGATGAGGGCGCCCTCATTGTTGTCGAACCTTATCCTGTAGCTTCTTCTCCTTCCCTTATTGGATGAGATGCAGCCATCTGAGGCGATGAGCCCGAGGACATACAGGAGTTCTCCGTCGATGTCCCGGATCGATATGCCTGACCTCTGTGTGCCCTTGACGGTCATGATGAGCATTCTCGACATCCAACCCAGGCTGATGCCGGTTCTTTCGGATATTGAGCGCAGCTCCCTGACGCTCAGCCCTTCTGCGCTATGCGTCAACCTCTTGTAGTTTATACCGCAGGCATCGGAGGCTTTCCTGAGGTTCCCGAACCTTTTCTTGAGCCTATCCTTTATCCTCTCCTTGATGCCATCCTTGAATATCGCTTTGAACGGCCCCGGGAGCCATTCCAGGATGCAGGGCGCCTTCCGGCTGTCATCGACATGCAGTTTCCTCGGCGAATAGAGGTGGTCGTTCCTCGCCAGATCCTTCGCCTCCCTCCATTGCGGGCCGTTCTCCGTATCTATGAGCACCTTATGGTCTGGAGTGAGCCTCAATCTCGTGGTGGAAGTGTTTATCTCTATGAGCTTGCCATCGGAAGGTAGCTTGTAGGCTGTCCTGATGATGCCCTCCTTAGGCGAAGTGCAGTTCCATGACAAGGTCTTGGCTTCTATCTCGCTTGCAAGGACCTCGTTCTTCCCGAGTCTGGTGAAATCCCTGGCACCAAGGATGTCCTCAACGATCTCCTTGGCCGTCAGTATCTCGCCATCCCTGAAGATCATCATCGTGTCCCCTGGGATGCACCCTCCGGCGTTGTAGAAGCTTATCCATGGCGACTTCTTGATTATCGTGCTCATCTCCTCCCTCCTACGATGTCCTTGATGAATGATACAAGAAAGTCGGTGAAGTCCCTGGGCATCATCTCATCCTCTTCGATGTCCTCTCCCCCCAGATAAATCTTTGTCTTCTTCATATGTACATCTCCAGTACCCTGAAAAGGATTTGGGGCAGCATCCCCAGTCCGACCGTGAGCAGTGCAAGAACAACCAGCACTGCCTTGGTTATTATGCCGCAGTTGATTTTTCTGCTCTCGGTACCTGCAAACATCACGTAGCATATCCTGAAATAGAAAATGAATGCCACCAGGCTGGCAAACACTGCCATGAGTGTGAGCGCCGGATGGACGGCGAAAAGCGAGCCGTAGATCAGATACTCCCCGACGAATATGTTGAAGCCGGGCATGCCTCCCAGTGAGAGGCAGCTTACTGCGAGGACAAGCCCAAGCAGCTGGTTTTTCTCATAAAGCCCGGAATACTCAGGGACCTGCTCTTTTCTCACCGTGTTGTACAGCAGCGAAATCACTATTGCAAATAGCCCCCCGGCAATGACGAAATTAATGAACTGGATAACTGCAAACCAGACCGATTTGTCAATCAGGAGTGCAGTGCTGGCATCCAGCATGAAGTAGCCGAACTGTATTGCCGCAGAAAAATATGCATACCTGATGATGGACTTTTCAAAAAGCCCGGCGATGCTCAGCCCTCCGATTGCTGCGATTGAAACAAGGGCCGCAAAAATCTCATACTCGGAAGGAAGCTCTATCCCGTTGACAAGTATCAGGTACATGGCAGTAGCCGCTATCAGGAATGAAAGGATGGGTAGTGCCTGTCGCATGGCTGATTTATGCAGATAAATAATATAATTGTTACAGGCGGTTAAGCACATTTGCCATATTCTCGGCTCCCTGCATGGCTTCCCGGCTCATGGGCTTTCCGAACTCCAGGCTTTTTGGCTGGATTCCAAGGAGATACACCTCCACTCCCGGAAGCAACTTTTGCATGAGCGAAAGGGAAATTGAATGGGTGCTCAGGCTGCCGCCTTCAACCACTTCCGGCCTGCATAGGCAGATTTCCCCCGGCGCTCTGTTGAAGTCTACAGAGTCTATCAGAATCACGACATCAGGACCGGCTTTTTTGATTTTTGAAATAAAATTCTCCGGCATCTCACCGCAGAACAGCTTATCTTCCGTTTTAAGCCTGTCCAAAACACATTTTCCTGTTCCGTCATCGGCTTTCATCTCATTTCCCACGCCCAGAAAGAGGACTTTTTTGCCTTTTACCGACTGTTCCAGTTTTTCCTGCCATTCCATATGGCTTACACTGGGGAAAGCAAATAAAAAAAGAGAGTAGTCCTAGAAACCCTGGTCAGAGTCTCTAGGAGAGTGGGAGGATAACAGGTGAAGGAACGGATCATAATAAGATGAGAGAGGCGGGAGGTTTGCTGATCCGTTCTTCGCCCTGCTATAGCGTGAAGTTATAAAGGAAAGAAGAAAACCCTCTTCCCCGCCTGCTTTTTTCGAAGCAGGTTCATAGAACACAGCCTGTTCAGCCTTGCTGAGGCAGCATTCTTTCCTTTGTACTTAAATTTCACCCTTACGTCTTCGGCGGTCGCCTTGCCTTTTTTCTTGATGAACTTGAGTATCGCTTCATCGATTTTAGGGAGAAGTGGCTGTTCCATGACTGGCTGGGCTTCTTCGCCCATCCTGGCCTCAATTGATTCCAGCCTGTGCAGGATGTTCTTGAGCAGGCGGTTTGTATTCTCCCTTTCCTCGAGCAGTTGGAAGACCATCTCTCCAAGCACGACAGGGTCCTTGAATTTGTCCATGTTGTGCTCGAGGTCACTCCGGATTTCGCGGGTGAATGCATTGTCGGTAGCTTTATATTCCTTGTCGTCGTTATTCACCATAAGCATCACCACATGATTGCGATATTGTCACGCAACCGTCATGATATAATCATGATACATTTTTAATAGTATCGCCCAAACCTTCCATACGTAAACAAAGGTGGCCACTTGAAACCGATTATTGAGCTGGGTCCCAAGATTCTGACTGCTTTTCGTAAGAGAAATCAGAGCCGTTTAAGAAAGCTCAACGACGAGGTGCTCAAGGCTGCTGCCCTTGAATCGGACAGGCTGTCCTTCAAGCTTGCAGTCTTTTCCTATGTGCTTGCCAAAATAGTTTCCAAGCCCAGGTTCCTGAAAAAGGAGTACTCGGGCCGTCTGAAAACAATAGAGGACAGGTTCGCTGGGATTGTGCGCCGGGCGAGGGGAGCCAAGGAAAAGGAAATGGTGCAGCTTTTCTCAAAACTTGAAAAGGCGGTAATTGCACTGGAAAAAGAAGACCCCCGCTTTCTTCTGGACCTCGTTTCCAAAGGGAGGCTCAAAATGGCCGCGACTTTCTATGCCCAGGGCATGAGCCTGGGAACTGCTGCTGAGATGACGAACCTGGACAAACAGGAAATCCTGGATTATGCCGGCAAGACTATGATGTTTGACCGGGTAGAGGAAAAAATATCAATCTCAGAGAGAATGAAGACTGCAAGGAAAATGATAGGGGAATAGTATATGAAATCTATTGAAGCAGAAACCAATGAAAAAATCCAAATCATCGATATTACCGGCGATGTTGAATCAGCCCAAGCGCTCGACAACGGCTGTATTGTGCTGCATACCCCCCACACCACCGCTGCCTTGGTTATCAATGAAAATGAGTCCAACCTCAAAACAGACCTGAAGAAATTCTACAGTGCCCTGGCCAGGGGAGACTGGGAACACAACCGGATTGACAACAATGCAGGGGCCCACCTGGTTTCCACTACCCTAAACAGTTCCCTGGTGATTCCGGTAAGGGACAATAAGCTTGTGCTGGGAACCTGGCAGAGCATCCTGCTGGTGGAGCTGGACGGGCCGCGCCGGAGAAAGGTAAACCTGATGGAGATGAAATCATGAGCAGGAACGTTCTTTGTGATTCCGGCGTACTGATTTCCCTGACATCGTCCTGCCTGGACCGGCTGCTCTATTTTTTTGCAGAAAACCATGATGTCAGGTTTGTGATTCCCCCCTCTGTAGAAGAGGAATCGGTGAAAGGGCCGATTGAAAGGAACCTGAAGGAGTATCTCTTCTCCGCAATACGCATCAGGGATGCCATTCAGGACGGGGTTGTAACGGTGGTCGATGCTGATGTTGAAGAGGAGGCAGAACGATTTATGGGCATGGCAAACAATGTCTTTTTTGCGCGGGGCAGGCCTCTGAAACTGGTACAGTCCGGTGAGTCTGAAGTGCTTGCACTTTCCAAAAAACTTGACCTGGAATACATCATGATTGACGAGCGGACCACCAGGATGCTCATGGAGGCCCCCCAGCGGCTCAAGGAGCATCTTGAGAAAGAGTTCAATGTAAACATTATGGTCAACAAGAACAACTACCAGGAACTTACGTCAGGTGTATCCTCCAAGAAAGCACTGAGAAGCAGCGAGCTGGTGATGCTGGCATATGAAAACGGCTTTTTCAAAAATTACGGCAAGCTGGAGAAGGATGCCCTCCGTGCTGCATTGTACAAGATAAAGTATTCCGGCTGCTCAATCGGGTTTGATGAGATAAAGGAATATCTAAGCAGGGTGAAGTGATGCAGACGTTCCTGAGTTCCGAGGGCGATGGAAGCCAGATTGAGATAGCAATAGACCACCGGGAAGACCCCGAGTTTGACCGCCTGCTTGGAAAAATGGGGGCAGCAACAAAAAGAATGCAGCTGCCGGTTGCCGATTTTCTCTGCTCTTCAAGGCTGGCAGTTGAAAGAAAGACCCGTACAGATTTTGAGCAGTCAATAATTGACGGGAGGCTATTCTCCCAGCTTCCTGACCTTGTTTCCAATTATGAAAGGGTAGTTATTATCGTGGAGGGCAAAAGGAAAGGGAAAAGCCGGATAAGAAAGAATTCTCTTATGGGCGCCTATGCCAGCGTAATCGCCAGATACGGGGCATCGCTTCTGTTTACCCGGGATATGCTGAGGACTGCAAGAATCATTTTCCATTTTGCAAAGCATGAGCAGGTTGCAAAAAAGCAGCCCATGCGCATCCATGCAAAAAGAAGAACTCTCACCCCTTCCCAGACACTCCGCTCCATTGTGGAGATGCTGCCGATGGTGGGGCCGAAGCTTGCAAAGGCGCTTCTCAATCATTTCGGTACTGTGGAAGGGCTTGCCGGGGCTTCGGAAAGGGAAATAGCATCTGTTCCCGGCATGGGCAGAAAGAAGGCAAAGCTCATCCGAAGAACCCTGGCCTATGAGTATGATGAGGATGATGACCCGACAATGTGCTGATTTATAAGAATTCCATGTTTTTACAGTTTATGAAGCATCTTGCATTGCTTGTTTTTGCTGTTCTGGCCTTCGGCTGCCTGGGACCGGAGGCAATGACCGTTGAAGAGATTGAAAAAGACCCTGAAGCCTACCTGGGGGAGAAGGTCCTGGTCAAAGGCACCGTCAGGAAATCATTCAAGATCGGTAAGCTGTCGGGATTCCATCTGCAGGGGGAAAATGAATCCATGCTTGTCTCAAGCGAGCTTCTTCCGCCGGAAGGCTCATCGGTTGAGGTTCACGGAACTGTCATGAGGGAGGCGTTTGTAGGGTATTATCTGCTGGCAAAGGACATTGACCTTAAATGATTTAATCCTTCTTTGATTAACTCCTGCATGCATATCCCATGCAAAGGAATCAAAATCGGGCTGGACAGCCCTCACGGGGACATACCTTTCCTGTCCCACGCCCATTCCGACCATACCTCAGGCCTTAAAAGAAAGGAAAGGCTGATATCCACGCCTGCAACCAGGGACCTTGCAGGAATAAAGGCTGAGATTGTGCAGGTGCCGGGCACCAGGATGATGGATGCCGGCCACATGCTGGGCGCCAGGCAGCTGGCGCTTGAAAACGACGGGGAGCTTGCGGTTTATACCGGGGACATTTCCCTGAAGCCGAACATCTTCGGCTGGAAGGCTGAAATCCCATCCTGTGACCGGCTGGTCATGGAGGCCACCTACGGCGACCCTTCCTACCGCTTTCCCGCCCCCGAAGAGGTGTACTCGGAAATACAGAAATGGGTCCAGGCGAATGACTCAAGCAATATAATCATAGGAAGCTATGCACTGGGCAAGACCCAGGAAATGGTGAAGATTCTTAATGAATGCTCAGTTGCACCGGTAGTTACCGAGCGTGCGGAAAGATTCTGCAGCATCTATGAGAAGCACGGGGTCAGGCTTGACCGGGTGGTTGTTGGAACGGATGAAGCGGAAGAGGCGATGTCAGGAAGGTTTGTGGCAATCCTTCCAATGAGAAAGGCAAAGAGATATTTTGCGGCAAGGCTGGAAAGGGCATTCCGGAAAAAGACCCTTTGTGCGGTTGCAACCGGCTGGGCCCTGCATTACTCGTTCAACACCGACGCTTCATTTCCCATGAGCGACCATGCTGACTTTGACGACCTTGTCTATTATCTTGAGCAGACCGGAGCAAAGGATGTGGAATTTTTCTGCGGTGACGGCTCCCGGGTTTTGGCAGCTGCAAAAGGAGACCTTATAAATATTTGACCTCATCCTTTTTTCCCATTCTTATGGCCACGGTGGCGTAGTGGCAGCGTGAGGGGTTGTGGTCCCCTAGGCCCGAGTTCGATTCTCGGCCGTGGCCCTAAAAATCTTTTGCCGATTTTTAGGCACGTCCGAGAAATCATTTTGATTTCTCGTGCATGGCCCTTTCTTCTGAATTGGAGTCCCGGGCAGATGCATTTCCATGAAATGCGACTGCCGGAGAATCTCCGGGTGGTTTTTCCCCCGGGCTCGGGCTTCCATCCATACAAGAACGACCCGGAAGCCTAGGCCTGGACAAGGAACCTGCATCGGGGCTATAAGGACAAACTGCCATGCAGGTACACGAATGCTGCGAATATCATCAAAAAGCTGGCCAGAAAGGCTGGAATAAAGAAGAGGGTCAACCCCCCAACTTCCGCCATTCAAGGGCTACCGTCATGGCCAACAAGCTTACTGAAGCCCGGATGAAGGCCTGTTTCGGGTGGGTCCAGGGCTCGGACATGGCCGGCGTGTATGTTCACCTGAGCGGAAGGGATGTCGACAAGGCGATACTAGGTACTTATGGCATGGAAAAATAGGAACGTAAAGATTGAGAGATTCAGGCCTATCGTTTGCAGACGCCAGTACAGGTGGAGCCGTAGGTACGGTTCTAACCCCAAAAATAAAGCGTTGTGTTGAGGCCATAAAGTGCGCGTGCGCAGAGGAGTAGCGGGCAATGCCAATCTTTTTTTCCTCTGTACCGGTATTACCTTTATAAGAAAGCCCCGGCAATCTATTTTATGCGGATTCTGGCGCTTGCATTGCTTATGATTCTGTTCTGCGGATGCATGGAGCAGCCGCAGGAGGTTGCAGAAAACAATCAGTCTGGCACTTCTCCGCACCGGGAAAACATATCCACTTTGCAGGCTCCTGCACCCGTTGATTCAGGGATGGGATGTGAATATGGAAACCCTGGATGCGGAGATGAATATGAATGCCGGGGAAACCGCTGCGTCCTGAAGCAGGGCTGCGAATTTTCATATCCCCGGTGCCCCCGCGGATACTCCTGTGAAAACAATTCATGTATTTTCATACAGGATGAAGGCCATCCCGGCTGCTATTATGATGATTCGCTGTGCGGGGACAGAGAGTTCTGCGTAAACAACAATTGTGTGGAATCCGCAATAAAGGAGCACCCCGGATGTGGATTTAATGAAGTGCTTGTTGAAGGGGAGTGTACTGATGCTTCCTATACAATCCATTTTGTGTCCAATGGCCTTACTTCTGAAGAGTTTGATGAGCTGGTGGGCAATTCAGTGGCTGCATTTGTCTATCACACGCCTCTTGTGAAATGCCCGGAAAAACTCAGGGTGCACAAATCTTTCCAGCCGTGCAGGGAGGGAAATTCATTTCTTGCCGGAGGAACAGAGAATGTGACTGTCTACCTGTACAACCGCTCGGAAACATTCACTGAATGCAGCATCGCCTCCCATCACCTGGTTTCCATTTCTGTTGAGGACATGGAAACAGCGGCCGCCACATCGGTCCATGAGCTTGGCCATTCACTGGGCCTGTGGGACCAGTACTGCTACTGGCCGGTTCCGGAAAATCCCAACCCTGTTGATTTTGAAAAGGCCGGCTGCTCTTTGCTGGAAGAAGGGGACTGCATGTTCTCCTACTGCTCCAATCCGGACCGGCTCCCCGAAGGCACAGCCCCGCACAAGTGCATCGGCAATTCCAACTACCTGGGCGGGGTTACGGTGATGGGGCTGAGGGCCGACCCCAGCAGGGTTTATTCATCCCACCCTAAATTCGGTTTCACTGAATCCGGATACGAATATGTTGCAGAAAAGATAACCTGCAATTAGTTCATATTCATTTAAAAACATATTAATACACAAATAAATTATGCTTTTCAGTCGCCGCAACAGAGTAAAATCCGATTCAAAAGCCAGGCTGCCTTACGGCCCTCGCAGGGATTCAAGGCCAAAAGAACTGGAGCTTTTTCAATATAGCCTCCAAAAGCTGGGCATAATGAAGCATGGGATACTTACCGCATTTTTTGATGGAACGCTGGGGGAACATGTAAATACAAGGAAAGGCAGGAAAGAGCTTGACGGGCTGGCTTCTGATTCCAACCTGTTTTCAACTTATCTGGATGCTCTTTCAATCCCGGGTGCAACCAAGATAATGTCTGATTTCCTCAAGACCCCTGAAGGCATTGAAGCTTTTGTAAGGGTGGGGAAAATCCAGTCCGGGCTCACTGTGCTGGTCAAGGTCGGCCAGACCGGACCCGGACGCCAGGTGGCAAGGAACATGCTCAAAAGCCCTTTGCGAGGATGGCCTGCCATATTCAGAATCCTGAAACGGCTTGGCCAGGAAACAAAAATACCGGATGAAAAGGAAGAGCCGCTACCTTCCATAAGCCTGGCTCCCTTCATGAATTCCCAGGACCCTGCAGCCGAAATCCTTCCTATGCTCAGAAACAGGGAAATGCCGGGTAAAGTTTTTGTTTCGCTTTCAGAAAGTGATGAGAATGCCAGCCTGTGCTGCCGTATCCTGAAAAATCCGGAAGCAAGAAGCCTGCTTTTTGATTATCTTGTGCTCAACCCGGACAGTTCTGCAGATACATTCGGCAAACTTTTCAGGTCAGAAGAAAGAAGAAAAAGAATGTCCGATATTTTCATGAGCAGGGGCGGGACAAAGCTGCTTGCCAAACTTGCTGCTGATGTAAATGGAAGAGCCCTTATGACGCGCCTGGCAATCAGCCCTCACGGAAGGAAAACAGGAATAAAGGTGCTGCTTTATCATCCGATAACAGTAATAAGAGTCGGCTGGAACTATTTCAGGAAGCCCAAAACAGGAACCTGATCACTTCCTGAGTTTCACTGCGGTTCCATAAACAAGTATTTCTGCTGCCGATGCCATGACATCTGAACTGGTGAATCTTACTTCAAGCACAGCATCCGCACCTTTTTCCTCGGCCTCTTTCATCATTCTTTTGAATGCTTCGTCCCTCGCCTCGGTCATCATCTCGGTATACTCCGTGAGCTCGCCGCCAACAAACTGCCTGAGCCCGGCAAGGAAATCCTTTCCTATCCATTTTGCACGGACGGTGTTTCCCCTGACTATTCCCAGCACTTCCTTTATCTTGTACTGCTCCATCTCGCCTGTTGTGGCTACAATCATACAAAATACCCTGAAATAACCCTCCCTTAACCTATATAAATCATGTATCTGCAGAATCTAGCATGAAAGTTACGCTTACTCACATCGGTGTGATTTCCCTGGGAAGGCTTCTGGCCATATGGAGCTTTGTCATCGGGCTCATATTCCTGCTGCTGAGCGGGCTGGTTCTTGGTCTCGCCACATTGCTTGGAATATTTATGTCTGACAGTCCGGTTGAGATGCTGGGAGGGGGCCTTATCGGCTTTGTGATGTTCATCGTCTTCGGAATGATAGTGCTCGTGCTCAACAGCATCCTTGCGTTTATCATTGGCGCAGTCGCTGCCATAGTATACAATATCATTCTCGGAGTCGGCGGCGGAATTGACATGGACTTCAGGGAGAGAAAGACTGATGCTTGACGAAACCAGGGAGTTTCTGAGCAAGCCCTTCAACCGCTACCTGGTGGCCGCACTTCTTGTACTGGGCATTGCAGTATTCTTTTTTGAAACCGCAGGGGCAGGGGAAAACGGAAAGGACTATGAACTTACCGTCCATTTCTTCTACAGCCCCTCCTGCCCCCACTGCGAAATGCAGAAGGAATTCAACCAGGAGCTGATGCAGGAATTTCCGGATGTGAAATTCGAATACCATGATGTGACCGTCCCCCAGGATTCCCGCCTGCTCCAGATGATGGCCCAGAACCACAGCATCGGCTTCTCCGGCCTCGGCGTTCCCGCCACCTTCTTCAACGGATATGCATTCATCGGCTTTGAGTCCAGGAACACAACCGGGGAAAAGATAATCCAGGCGCTGAACCAGTCCCTGGAGGGCGGGGAACCGATTGCCGCGAAGGAACCGGAATCAATAGAAGAGCTTACCGGCAGCATCGACCTTCCCTTCTTCGGCAGGACCGACCTTTCCGGATTTTCGCTTCCTGTTCTTGCAGTGGTGCTGGGCCTGGTTGACGGCTTCAACCCCTGTGCAATGTGGGTGCTGGTATACCTCATCGCCCTGCTGATGGGCTTCGGCGACAGGAAAAGGATGCTTCTGGTGGTCGCCATTTTCGTGGCTGCCTCCGGAATCCTGTACTTTCTCTTCATGACCGCCTGGCTCAATGTGTTCCTTTTCCTGAGCTATGTCCGGCCGGTTACCATAATGGTGGGGCTGTTTGCCCTGGGAGGGGGAATAGTCTCGGTAAAGGAATTCATTGAAACAAAAGGGGCGCTGGTTTGCAAAGTTACTGATGTTGAAGGCAGGAAAAAGATGATGTCGGACATGAGGTCCCTGATTTCCGCCCCGCTTACCTGGGCAACTTTGCTGGGGATAATAGTGCTTGCATTCAGTGTGAATTCCATTGAGTTCCTCTGCTCCTTTGCCCTTCCCGCAGTATTCACTGAGGTGCTTGCGCTAAGCGACCTCTCCACCCTGGAGTATTATGCCTATATTGCACTTTACGATATTTTCTTCATGCTTGACGACATGCTTGTCTTCGGGCTTGCGGGATGGACAATGAGCGGCATCACCGGGGAGTCTTATGCAAAGTACTGCCGGCTGGTTGGCGGGGTTGTGCTTTTGGTTCTTGGAGTTATGCTGGTGTTTTCCCCCAATCTGCTGGCCTGACTTATTGGTACAGGGCGCTTATGTGCTCCAGCTTTTCCCCGAACTTCTTTATCTCTTCCACAGAATTGTACACATATCCGCTGGCCCTTACTGCCCCCTGCTTTGCACCCATTGCCTCCATTGCCGGCTGGGCGCAGAAGAATCCGCTTCTCAGGGCAACGCCCTGTTTGTCCAGCATCAGGGCCACATCATGGGGCTTTCCGTTTTTGAAATTAAAAGAGCACAGCGCAGCACTGCTTTCTGAGAATCCGCCGTAAATCTCTGCGCCTGCATTTCTCAGCTGTTCAACAAGCTCCCTGGCCAGTTTCCGCTCGTGCTCTTCCACGTTTTCCATTCCCAGTGAGTCAAGGTAATCGCAGGCTGCGGCAAACCCGATTATGCCTGCATAGTCCTGGATGCCTGCCTCAAACCTTGAATGGCCCTGCATGTAATCCGCGTTCTCAAGATTGAGCGTTTTTACTATGCCTCCTCCCACTATGAAGGGCTGCATCTTCTCAAGCAAATCCTTTTTTGCCGCAAAGGCCCCTATGCCGGTTGGGCCCAGCATCTTGTGTGCAGAGAAGCATAGAAAGTCGCAACCCTCTTTTCTGAAATCAGTCCGGTGGTGGGCGACTCCCTGCGCCCCGTCCACGCATATGAGCGCCCCGTTGTCATGGGCCAGCCTGGAAAGCGCGGCCACGTCCTGCCGGTGCCCGGTGGTGTTGTTTCCGCTGTTGGTCACCACCAGGGCGGTGTCTTTGTCCACTGATTGCTCCCATTTTTCAGAGACAATCCTTCCCTCTTCATCGCAGCCCAGTACTTCCAGCTCTATAACCCCCCTGTCCCTGAGCCTCATGAAAGGAAGAAGCACTGCGTGGTGCTCCATAACTGTTGTTACCACCTTTTTTCTTTCCGAGAAATCAAATGAGCCGGCAAGCAGATTGAGCGCCTCGGTGGTGTTCCTTGTCCACACCATTCCTTCCGGCTCTGCATTCACGAATCCGGCAATCCTTTCCCTGGACTGCTCCAGCTTTTCATTGGTTTTCCTTCCCAGGGAATGGGAGCTTCTCCCTGCGCATCCCCCCAGCTTCCGGTAGTATGAAGCCTCCGCCTCAATGACCTGTTCCGGCTTCAGGGAGGTGCAGGCACTGTCCAGGTAAATAAGCCCGGGGTATTTCCCAAGAAGCGGAAAATCACTGCGATTCATTCTGCATCTCCTCTATCCTGGATTCAAATTCCTGAAGGGTCTGGGGCCCTACCATGGCTTCGCCGTTTATGAAGAAGGTGGGCGTTGCATAGATGTTTGAATCATATCCCTGCTGGACAAATGCGTCCAGCTCCTCTGAAACCTCGCCCCCCCTGAAGCATGAATTGAACTCTTCCATATCAAGGCCGGCCTGCTCTGCCATGTTCTCCAGGTCAAGTTCCCCCTCCCCGGAGCACTCCATCTGCTCTGCGAAAATCCTGTTCTTCAGCTGGTAGTGCATCCCCTGCCTTTCAGCGCAGAGGACTGCCTTGGCCGCCTCATAGCTCTGCTGGTGCCTGGGCAGGGGGAATGGCTTGAAAACATAGTAGGCATCGTATTTTTTCAGGAGCAGGGAAACCGCGCTTTCCGCCTCCATGGTGTAGGGGCAGGTAAAGCACCCGAACTCCACAATGACTATCTCTGCATCAGGGCTGCCCGATGTTATGCCGCTGTAGTTTTCAGGCGGCACAAGCTCCTGGGGCTCGCTGAACCTCCCGTAGTCCCCGGTAAGGTCGTTGAGTATGCAGATGTTGCTGCTCTGGGGGCCGTCGCAGTTTCCGTAGAAATAGAAGTTGTAGGCCCCGAACGCAGTGTAGGCAAAGCTGCCCAGGGTGAGCAGGACAAAAACCCAGGAAAGCACCGTGAAATGCCGGTTGACGGTGCGCGCGGCAGCCGGGGAGACTTTCAGAAGGCCGGACACAACCTCTGCCTTCAGCCGGTCGTCCATTCCGGTGTCGCAGGGTTTCAGCGTTACCGTCTTGAATACGCAGGCAAAGGCCTCCTTTGCAAGAGGCCTGTATCTGGCGGAGAATACGGAAAGTACGGCAAACACGAAAAATGCAAGGATACAGAGCAATTTCTCAACCTTCTTGTGTGGAATTTCTGTAAGGTGAATCATACTTAATACTTTTGTTTATCTTCTGCGCCTTCCGAATGGGTTTTATAAAACAACCTCCCCCCAAGTTGTACGATGGATGAAAAGAAGGTGCTTGTGTCTCCCTCTATTCCCTTTTACAGGCAGCTCAAGCAAAGGTTCTCAGGAATAGAATTCAGCAGGCTGGAAAAAGACAAAATTGAGGAAGAGGGCAGGGACCTTATCATAGTTGAATCCGCCAAGGGGCTGGAGGAGCCCGCGGTCATAAGCGACTGGGATGAGGTAGGCCCCACCAGCATCAAGAGCTCGGACCTTCCGGTTACCCTGAAGATGCTGGTGAAGCTGGGGGCGGTTGATTCCGCTGTCCTGGTCAGGCTTCCTTCAGAATACAGCAGAAAAAGGGCGCTTGAGGAGACAAGCGCAATCATCAGCGACTTACTCTCCGGATGAATTCCCTTTTCTGTAGCACCTTATTTCCTCCAAAAGCCTTCTTTCCTCATCAGAGATTCCGATTTTTGTGCCTTCCATCTGACCACCTGCACAGGGAAGCAGTTTGGCAATAATATCGGTTTACGTGGAGGGTGCATTTCCCTGGAAATCGCGGAATTTTTGGGTGCCTGAAATCTCGTCAATCGTCTGATTTTAAAACATTTGCCGCAATATTCCACAACATGATTTCAAAAACAGCCGAGAATTACCTATGTGCAATATACAGCCTCATGAATGAAAAGGGGTTTGCAAGGCCCAAGGACCTTACCCAGATTCTTGAAGTATCCTCCGCCAGCGTTACTGAAATGCTTCAGAAGCTTGACAGGCAGCAGCTTATCAACTACGAAAAAAGAGGAAGCGTCACCCTGACTGAGAAGGGGGAAGAACTGGCGAGCCACAGCTGGCTCCGCCACGACACTTTCAGAAAGCTACTGGTACTTGCGGGTGTTTCCCCGGAAAAGGCTTATCTTGAGGCTTCCAGGATAAAGCACAACCTCAGTGATGAGTCTGTTACCAAGCTGCTTTCCCTGGTGGAGCTTCTTGAAAACCATGGCGGCTCCAATGCCCGCTGAATCTCAGCAACATTTTTAATGATGCCGAGCATATTCCCTTCGGTGGACTTGTGTTAAAGCCCAATATTCTATTCGGACTTGTTCTTTTGTCTGTTGTTTTATCCGGATGCACCATTCCGGGACAGGCAGGTGCTGACGCTATAGCAGTCTGGCAGCATAAGGGAAATAGCTGGGATATATACTATTCTATATGGGACCATGATGCAAAGGCATGGCATGTCCCGGGCGGAGGCGTTTCCGCCCCTATTGTTGCTGACCTGGGGGACGACCATGACCCTGATGTCTCTTCCAACGACATCCGGGCAGTGGCAGTCTGGGCAAAATCAGGAAGCGGAATCTATTATTCCATCTGGGAGAACATGCAGTGGAAAGCACCATTGTCCCTGAGCGATTCAGCCCTGGACCAGGACCCCACCGTTGCAGTGGATGCTTCAGGAAACGCGCTGGCGGTCTGGGTTTCCAATGCAAACTCACTTTCATACTCATATTTCAAGGATGGCATAGGCTGGACTTCCCCGTCCAAGCTCAATACTTCAAAACTGTCCAAGGTTTCACTCCCCGAGCTTTCCTACAACCCGACCGACGGATATTACTACCTGGTTTTCACTGCTTATGATGTTGACGGAAGCGCGGGCGCATACGCCGCCGCATACGGCACTTCAGCAGGATGGTCCGCCCCCGGGGCAGTATCCCAGAATGCGGTGCTTGACAACAAAGTCCCCACCGACCAGAGGACCGGCGCATCTTCCGCAGAAGGCATCAGCGAGGTCACAATAGTGTGGCCGGGACCAGGCAACAAAGTCTATTCCACCAGGCTCTCAGGAAATGCAAGCAGCTTTGCCGATGGGGAAATGCCTGATGTTGCATATGATTCCAATGATTCGGCAAACGGAGTCTACAGCGATGATGAGGACCTGTTCCACCAGCCGGACGTCCATTCGCCGGGCTCGGAGAGCACTGTCTCCGGCCTTAAGAACAGGGACGACCGCGCCTCAATTGCATTCATAAGGGACAGGAGCGTAGGCCTGACGGTGTGGTGGACAAAAGTGGTTTCGCCCGGACAGATATACTATTCATATTATGAGAACGGCCAGTGGATTGGGGTGTCCCAGATTGACCCTTCGCTGTCAAGGGAGCTGGACCGGAATCCGGCAGTAACCCCCCTCCGCAGCCTTGCGCCTGAAGAGGAGCTGGGAGAAGGATACTGCGGGGACAAGGTCATACAGCCTCCGGAGCAGTGCGAGCTGGGCGTAGCATGCCCGAATCCCAATGACGTCTGCCTGGTGCCGCCCTGCGTGTGCAAGCCAAGGGCGCCTCCGCCCCCCAACGAGACCTTGGACTGCAGCATGAATTCATTCCCCGGAATCTTCGGATTCTCGCTTTTCATGCCCGGCATGATGTGCAAGGACGACTGCAAGGCAGCATTCGGGGATGAATGGGAGTGCGACATGAAGACCTGCAAGTGCAGCAAGAAGCCCAAGCCCCCGCCTGAAAATGTATCCTGCGCGGACAATACTGTCAACCTGCCTATAGCCGGGAACAGCTTCGGACCGGGCATGATATGCAAGGACGACTGCTGGCTTCTTGACTCCGATATGGAATGCGATATGCAAACCTGCGTGTGCAGGGAAAGGGAAAAGCCTCCGAGGAACGTGTCCTGCGCTTCCAACACCTGGGATGAAGCCTTGGGCGCCCCCTCATTTGGCCCCGGCATGATATGCAAGGACGACTGCCAGGTCCTGCTGGGAAGCGAATGGGAATGCAACATTGAGGCATGCGTGTGCGAAGAGAAGGAAGACACCGCAAAGAAATGCGCAGGCCACACCAGGGAGGTAAGCAGGACCGATGTCAACAACTTTGATGCTTCCGTCATGACCTGCGAGGACAACTGCGATGAGCTTGGCGAGGACTATGAATGCAATGTAGAATCCTGCACCTGCACCAAAAAGCAGGTGGACTATGTAAGCTGCGGGCAGTACACTGCAGAAAGCATGTGGGACTTCACAGGCGAGATGACCCAGTTTGACCCTGCCACCATGCAGTGCAGGGACGACTGCAAGGAATACTTCGGGATGCCAGATGTGGTGTGCGACCCGGAGACCTGCCTGTGCGAGCCGGCCACCCTGTGTGCAGAGAATACCGATGACACAATCTGGTACATGGACAATGTTCATACATCAGCTATGCAGTGCATTGACAACTGCGATTCGCTGGGAGAGGGATACGCCTGCGATGTGGGGGCATGCGTATGCCGCAAATCCGAGGGATATGATGTCTACTGCGCGGCAAATACCGATGATGCGTTCCTGGAGGGAGTGGAAAAGAAGGGAACCCACGTTCCCTTTGATGCAACTGCCCACCAGTGCATTGACAACTGCGAGGTATTCGGGGATGCATACACCTGCAACGTGGAAACATGCTACTGTGAGCCCACCAACATTTCCGAGCAGTCCTGCTCCATAAACACCCAGTACGTGGATGCAACCGACAGGAATCCGTTCAACCCCTCTGCCATGCAGTGCAAAGACGACTGCGAGGAAGGATGGGGAGAGGACTATGAGTGCAATGTGGAGAGCTGCACCTGCGTGAAAAAGAAAGACGAGTACAGCTGCTTTTCCAATTACTTTGTGTCCATCTTTCCGGGAACCAATGAAAGCGGCTACGACCCTTCCAGCGACATATGCATAGACAACTGCGATGAGGGCGGGGAGGCATTCGGCATGGACATGGTGTGCAACATGCAGTCCTGCATGTGCGAGCCGGTCATGCCCTGCGACTACAACACCCTTGATACCGTAACCGAAGGCTCCAATGCATTCGCGGGCAGCGGGCTGAAATGCCAGGATACCTGTGCAGCCCTTGGAGAGGGATGGTACTGCGACATGGAGCCCTGCGTGTGCAGGAGAAAGCCTGACACTGAGGTTTACTGCGGTGCAAACACCGGGGAGGCCTACATCACCCGTGCCATAAATGTGGGCTCGACTCCGTTTGACCCATCCACAATGATATGCAAGGACAACTGCGAGGAGGCAATGGGGCCGGACTCCAAATGTGACATGTCCAGCTGCGTGTGCGTGCCTGATGACGGGGTGGAAGTGAGCTGCACAGTTCATACCGACCATGTGGATGCAACAGACACCAATGCGTTCAATGCCAATACCATGCAGTGCATTGACGACTGCGAAGAGCTTGGCCCCGGCTATGTGTGCAATGCAGAGTCATGCACCTGCACCAAAGGCCCGGAGGAGATACTGTGCTCCTCCCGGGTAGCCGGCCAGACTACAACCATATCCGCAGTTGGCAAGAAGTGCGTGGACGACTGTGCCGAGGCCCTGGGCCCGGAGTACCAGTGCAACGTTGAAGGATGCTACTGCGAAAAGACCGGCGAGGAAGCTGTCCCGACTTTCAGCTGCTATAACAATACTGAGGCAGGGGTAACTCCCCCCGAGCAGTTCACCTGCATAGACGACTGCGCTGAATACCTGGGAACAGACTATTACTGCAGCCAGATGAACTGCCAGTGCTATCCCAAAGTAGAAGCAGTGTGCGGGGACGGCATCATCGGTGTCGGCGAGGACTGCGACTGGGGAAGCGCAAACACCAACAAGTGCGAGCAGGCTGAAGGAGAGACCCTCAGGTACTGCACCGAGAGCTGTGAATGCAAGGAGATAGAGCACACCCCCAGGTGCGGGGACGGGAAGATTACTCCGCCTGAAGGATGCGACGGCGGCAATGTCAAAACCAACATCTGCCCTGAAGGGTACACCTGCTACACGCCGGAGTGCACCTGCATACCCCAGGAGGGCTCCGGGCAGTGCGGGGACGGAACGGTCACCCCCCCGGAGGAGTGCGACCATGGCAACACATTCACTGAAAAGTGCCCGGCAGGGCTTTACTGCCAGGAATGCCGGTGCGTGGAATACCAGTCCACCTACCACATGGAATGCGACTATGAGCTGGAAAAGTGCGTCAAGGTCACCGGTCCCGGAGAAGACCTCTGCTCTTCCGACTCCCAGTGCGCTTATGAAGAAGAGGAGGAAGAGGAAGCCTTCTGCGGAAACAATGAAAGGGAGGGCTATGAGGAATGCGACGGAACCGATGATTCTGCATGCAGTGAGGACCAGTACTGCAACCAGTACTGCCAGTGCACTGAGATTCCCGCCTCCTGCGGCGACGGAAAGGTTGATGCGGGAGAGGAATGCGAATCAGACAGCCAGTGCAATGAGGATGCGGGCGAGGTCTGCTACAACTGCCAGTGCATTGCCCCGCCCTCTGTTGACTGCACTGCCTACTGCTTTGAGCAGGGATACACTGAAAGCCTGGGCGGCTACAGCTCAGGTGAGGCTTGCTCTGAAGCTGCAGGGGAATCAGAGGAGCAGTGCAAGGTGAAGTGCATCTACGTGCATTTCAGCTCCTGGTCCAACCCTGCAGGCGAAGTTTCCTGCTGCTGCAAGGACAAGTATACAGAGGACTGCAACCTGCTTCCCGGCGGCGGCTGTGAATGCCCGGACAAGGAAACCGTTGACAATCAAATCTGCCCGGCCCATGCCCCGGGCTGATACTTCTTTCTTTTCGCTTTTTGACGTAGTGGCATTAAACTAATGCCATATTTTATAAACCCTACTCAGCATCTATCTCCCGTTTTTCCACAGATGGAGAGATGGTAATATGGCCACTGTCACCCAGAAGATAATTTCCGGACATCTGGCAGAAGGAAGCCTCCCGGAAGCAGGAGAAGAGATTGCATTAAGGATTGACCAGACCCTTACCCAGGACGCCACCGGCACCATGGCATACCTGGAATTCGAGGCCCTGGACATCCCCAGGGTAAAGACTGAGCTTTCGGTCAGCTACGTGGACCACAACATGCTGCAGACCGACTTCAGGAATGCCGATGACCATGACTATCTGAAAAGCGTCGCCGCCAAATACGGCATACTGTTTTCACGGCCCGGCAACGGCATCTGCCATCAGGTTCACCTGGAAAGGTTTGCTGTCCCGGGAAGGACCCTGCTGGGTTCGGACTCCCACACCCCGACTGCCGGAGGAGTGGGCTCCCTGGCAATAGGGGCAGGAGGCCTGGACGTTGCCCTGGCGATGGGCGGAAAGCCTTTTACCATGAACATGCCTGAAGTGGTGGGGGTTAAGCTCACCGGTAAACTCCAGCCGTGGATTAGCGCAAAGGATGTAATCCTGGAGCTTCTCAGAATACTCAAAGTCAAGGGGGGCGTGGGAAAGGTGTTTGAATACTTTGGACCTGGTGTTGAGACCCTGGAGGTTCCGGAAAGGGCTACCATCACCAACATGGGCGCCGAGCTGGGCGCAACCACTTCAGTATTTCCTTCTGATGAAAAGACCGGGGAATACCTTTGGCTTCAGGGGAGGGCAGACTCCTGGAAAGAGCTGAAGGCTGATTCCGAAACAGATTTCAGCGAAATCATCGAGCTGGACCTTTCAGGGATAGAGCCCAACGTTGCCAGGCCCCATATGCCGGACCAGGTCTGCAAGGTGTCAGAGCTGGAAGGGAAAAAAGCCAACCAGGTGATTGTGGGAAGCTGCACAAACTCTTCCTATCGCGACCTCATGACCGTGGCCCTTGCGCTAAAGGGAAAAAAGGTGCACCCTGATGTTTCATTCTGTGTATTGCCCGGCTCCAGGCAGGTCTATGAGACCCTTGCCCGGAACGGTGCTCTTGCCGACCTTGTTTCAGCAGGGGCAAGGATTCTTGAAGCTGCCTGCGGGCCCTGCATAGGCATGGGCCAGGCTCCAAGGAGCGGAGCGGTAACAGTCAGGACGTTCAACCGCAACTTCAGGGGAAGGTGCGGCACCCAGGATGCGGAGGCCTATCTCGTTTCTCCGGAAACCGCGGCAGCGGTTGCACTCAACGGCACCTTTTCCGACCCACGCAAGCTCGGTGGTGCAATAAAGGTTCCGCCGGAAAAGCCGATAATTGATGATTCAATGGTGACAAGACCCCCAGAGGACGGTTCACTGACTGAAATTGTGAGGGGCCCCAACATCGCCCCGCTCCCTGAGCTCAGGCCGGTGGAAGACAGGATGGAAAAAGAGGTCCTTCTCAAGACGGGGGACAATGTCACCACCGACCACATTATGCCGGCAGGGGCAAAGATACTTCCTCTGCGCAGCAACATACCTGCAATCAGCGAGTATGTCTATGTCAACGTGGACCCCGAATTCCCGAAAAGAGCAAAGGAGAAAGGCGGGGGATTCATAATCGGTGGTGAAAACTACGGGCAGGGCTCCTCCCGTGAGCATGCCGCCATCGCCCCGCTTTATCTTGGGGTGCGGACAGTCATTGCAAAGAACTTTGCAAGAATCCACAAGGCCAACCTGGTGAACTGGGGAATCGTGCCGCTGGAATTCGAGAACCCATCAGATTATGATTTGGTGGAGCAGGGCGATGTGATTTCCCTGGAATCCCTGGAAGAAGGTATACGCAGCGGAAAGGTAAAGGCGGTGAATAAGACCAAGGGAAAAGAGTTCAATGCAGTCTGCAGCCTTGGCGGAAAATCAAAGGAAGTGCTTCTTGCGGGGGGAAGCATCATGCATGCTAAATCAGCTTGACGGTGAATCGGATGGAAGGAACCAAAATTGAAAAAAAGGAAGGAAGGCTGGCCGTGCCGGACAACCCGGCAATCCCCCACATTCAGGGAGACGGGGTTGGAGTTGATATCTCGCCGGTCATGAGAAAGGTTGTTGATGCGGCGGTTGAAAAGGCCTACGGCGGCAATAGGAAAATCACCTGGAAAAAAATACTTGCCGGAGAGGAGGCCTACCAGGAGAAGCAGGATTACCTTCCCCAGGAGACTGTGGATGCAATCAGGGAGTATCTGGTTGCAATAAAGGGGCCGCTCACCACTCCGGTGGGGGGAGGCTACCGCAGCCTGAACGTAACCCTGAGGCAGATGCTTGAACTTTATTCATGCGTAAGGCCGGTGAGATGGTTTGAGGGAACCCCTGCTCCGGTGAAGGAGCCCAAAAAGCTGGACGTGGTAATATTCAGGGAGAACACCGAAGACGTTTATGCAGGGATTGAGTGGAAGCAGGGAACCGAGGAGGCAAAAAAGGTAATTGGTTTCCTTAACAAAGAGATGAAAAAACAGGTCAGAGAGGATTCCGGAATAGGGGTCAAGCCCATATCAGTGGAGGGCACCAAGCGCCTGGTGGCCGCGGCAATACAGTATGCACTGGACCATGGAAGGAAATCAGTAACCCTGGTCCACAAGGGCAACATAATGAAATTCACTGAAGGTGCATTCCGGGAATGGGGCTATGAGGTTGCAAGGGAAAGATTCCCTGACAAAACAATAACCGAGGCAGAGCTTTCCGAAAACAATGGCGAAGTGCCGGAAGGAAAGGTTGTTGTCAATGACCGCATCGCGGATGCGATGTTCCAGCAGCTTCTGCTCAGGCCTTCGGAATATGACGTAATTGCAACCCCCAACCTGAACGGCGACTATATTTCCGATGCCTGCGCCGCCCAGGTTGGCGGGCTGGGGATGGCCCCGGGTGCAAACATCAACTACACCACCGGACATGCGCTTTTTGAGGCAACCCACGGAACCGCGCCCAAGCATGCCGGGCAGGACAAGGTAAACCCCAGCTCCCTGATTCTTTCCGCATCCATGATGCTGAAATATCTTGGCTGGGGGGAGGCAGCAGAGCTGGTTGAGAGCGGTCTGGAGTCTGCGGTGCGCTCCAAGAGGGTGACCTATGACCTGGAAAGGCAGATTGAGGGCGCCACCCTTCTCAAATGCTCGGAGTTCGGGGACGAGATAATCAGGAACATGTAACGGTGTGACCAGATGGCCAGAAAAAAGATAAGGGAATATGATGCGAAAATGCTGGTTGCCCGGGAGCTGGGGCTGGACCTGCGTTCCATCCAGATTACTGCGGAGACCGATTTCCAGAGCCTGGCAGAAGAGCATCCCTGGCTTGCAAATACCAGAGTTGTCGTGAAGCCGGACATGCTTTTCGGTAAAAGGGGAAAAAACAACCTGGTGCTTCTGAATACCACACTGGCAGATGCAGAGAAGTTCGTAAAGGAGCGGCTGGGAAATGAGGCCGAAATAAGCGGGGTGAAAGGCCCGCTCACCCATTTCATAATGGAGCCTTTTGTGCCTCATGAGGATGAATACTATCTTTCCATTCTGTCCACAAGGGAAGGCAACTCGGTAAGCTTTTCCACCTCCGGGGGGATGGATGTGGAATCAGACTGGGGAAAAATGAAAACCGCCACTGTGCCGGTAGACGCACTGCCGGATGAAGCAGGGCTGATGGAGCTGGTTTCGGAGCTTCCCGAAGACAAAAAAAAGAATGCCTCCGGATTCATAAAAGAATGCTGCCAGGCATTCAAAAATCTTGATTTCACCCTTCTTGAAATGAATCCGTTTACATTTGATGCCGAAGGCAATCCTTTTCCTTTGGACATGAGGGTGGAGCTGGACGACACCGCTTCATTCAAGAACATGAAGAAGTGGAACGGGGTTGAATTTCCCCAGCCTTTCGGAAGAAAGCTTTACCCTGAAGAGAAATACGTGAAGGGGCTGGACGAAAAGACCGGCGCCTCGCTTAAGCTTACGGTGCTGAATCCCAGGGGAAGGATATGGACTATGGTTGCCGGCGGAGGCGCCAGCGTGATATACACCGACACCGTTGCCGACCTGGGATTCGGGGAAGAGCTCGGCAATTACGGCGAATACAGCGGCAACCCCAATGAGGAGGAAACATATCTTTATGCAAAGACCATACTTGACCTGGCGACCAGGGAGCCGGACGGAAGGCCCCGGGCCCTGCTGATTGGAGGGGGGGTCGCAAACTTCACTGATGTTGCAAAGACATTCAAGGGAATAATCAGGGCATTGAAGGAGTGCAGGGAGAAGCTGAAAGAGGCCAGGGTCAGGATTTATGTCAGGCGGGGAGGGCCCAACTACCAGACCGGCCTGGAGCTCATGAAGGGGCTGGGCTCGGAGCTGGGCGTTCCCATAGAGGTTTACGGGCCGGAGTCAAGCATGACCAGGATAGTGCCCATGGCCATAGACCATGTGAAAGGTGAATGAAATGGATGCAAGGATATTCTCAAAGGACACTCAGGCTCTTATATACAACTTCAAGGCAAACCCGGTGCAGAGGATGCTTGATTTTGACTATCTCTGCAGAAGAGACAAACCCTCCATTGCAGCCCTGGTTTCGCCCGGTTCCCCGGGAGGGCACCACAAGGCCTTTTTCGGGTCTGAGGAAATCCTGCTTCCGGTGTACGGAAGCATGGAGCGGGCTTCAAGGGAAAACCCCCATGCCGATGTTATGATTAACTTTGCATCGTTCCGCAGCGCCTACCCTTCAACCAAAGAGGCGCTGGAGAACGTAAACATAAGGACAGTTGTGATAATTGCGGAGGGGGTCCCGGAAAACGAAATCCGGGAGCTTACCTCCCTTTCCAGGAAAAAGGGAAAGCTGATTATCGGGCCCGCCACTGTCGGGGGAGTTCAGGCAGGAGCATTCAAGATAGGGAACACTGCGGGAACCGTGGACAATATTGTTGCGTGCAAGCTCCACCGCCCCGGCTCGGTAGGCTTTGTATCCAAGTCGGGAGGGCTTTCCAATGAGATGTACAACATACTGGCCAGGACTACGGACGGGCTTTATGAGGGAATAGCGGTTGGCGGCGATGCATATCCCGGCTCAACGCTGCTGGGCCACCTGCTCAGGTTCGAGGGGATTCCGGAGATAAAAATGAATGTGGTCCTGGGCGAGCTGGGGGGCAGGGACGAATACGACATTGTCCAGGCAATCCGTGAAGGAAAAATCAAGAAGCCGCTGGTTGCCTGGGTGACCGGAACCTGCGCATCAATCTTTCCTTCTGAAGTACAGTTCGGGCATGCCGGGGCAAAGAGCGGAAAGGAAGCAGAAAGCGCCCGGGCAAAAAACAGGGCCCTGAAAGAGGCAGGCGTTGTGGTGCCTGATTCCTTTGAAGGATTTGCAAAGAGCATAGCCGGCACCTACCAGGGCCTGGTTTCAAAAGGAGTGATAAGCCCTGCTGAAGATGTAGAGCCCCCGGAGGTGCCCACAGATTTCAAGGCCGCGGTGAAGCAGGGAAAGGTGAGGAGGCCCTCTGGCTTCCTTTCAACCATATGCGACGACCGCGGGGAAGAGCCCACCTATGCAGGCATTCCGATGTCCGAAGTAATTGAAAAGGACTATTCCATAGGGGATGTTATCTCCCTGCTCTGGTTCAAAAGAAAGCTTCCAAAATATGCTACCAAGTTCATTGAGATGTGCCTGGTGATTGCAGCCGACCACGGCCCCTGTGTTTCCGGTGCCCACAATACCATTGTCGCGGCAAGGGCAGGCAAGGACCTGGTCTCCTGCGTTGCCTCAGGAATGCTCACCATCGGGCCAAGGTTCGGCGGAGCGATTGACGGTGCAGCACACTACTTCAGGGACGCCTGCGACCGCGGGCTTGCCGCAGATGAGTTTGTGGAGGAAATGAAGAAGAAGGGCGTGAGGATACCCGGAATCGGGCACCGGATAAAGAGTGCGAAAAACCCGGACCGCAGGGTTGAGCTTCTCAAGGACTATGCCAAAAAGAACTTTCCTTCTACCCGATACCTGGACTATGCACTGGAGGTGGAGAAGTACACCCTTCAGAAGGCCAATAACCTTATCCTGAATGTGGACGGATGCATCGGCGTCCTTTTTGTAGACCTGATGGCCAGCTCGGAAGCATTCAGCGACGAAGAGATGAAAAGCATAATAGACATTGGGTACCTGAACGGCATGTTTGTGCTTGCAAGGAGCATCGGGCTTATCGGCCATGCGCTTGACCAGAAAAGGCTGAAGCAGCCTTTGTACAGGCATCCCTGGGATGATGTCAAGTACGCCAAATAGCTGCAGGGTAAAAAAGAGTGGGAGGTGGGGGCTGCCCGCCCAGCCCGCCGTTCCTCCTGGGGGTGTGTAAAATCAGCCGTGAACCTGAAGGTTCTCTATCCTTTTCTGCTGCTTTATAGCAATGGACAGCAGCATGCTTTCCAGGGCAGTCAGCCTGTTCCTCCCGTTAGCATAATCGATTAGCTTTTCAAACATTTCCCTTTCACCGCCTTCCAGCTCTTCCCTGTACCGGAGCAGTTCATCCATTTTTTCTTCCATCCCATTCACCTCGTAAATATAATGAGACCCTACGGGCCCCTATTGGTCGCAATCCGGGGAAACGTCCCCGATTTTTTAGGAAAAGAATAGCACCGCTCTTTGTTTATAAAGAAGAACCGGCACACCTCATTTCCGCGGAATTCAGGTTCCACTTAGAGTTAAAAACCTGATCCGGGAATTCAACCTATGTCCTTGGTTGTCCAGGTGGCGGCGCTTGTGCTGGCCGTGATAATACTATACATTCTTTTCAAGGTGCTAAAGGAGCTGGTCAAGCTGTTAATCAATTCCGTCGGGGCATTGATTCTTCTTTTCCTGCTCAACCTGGCTTTCGGCCTGGGCGTGGAGATTAATGTTTTTTCAGTGCTCATTGTGGCCCTTTCCGGATTTGCCGGCCTGGTGCTGGTGCTGGCACTCCACTTTCTGGGAATTGCATTCTGAGGTGCAGGATGACCACGCTTGTAGTGTATGCCCATCCGGAACGGAATGCATGCCATAATGCGCTTGTGCTTGACGAGGTCCTGGCATGGCTAAAAAGCAAAGGCATCAGGCACAGCCTCATCGACCTTTACAGGGACGGCTTTGACCCGTCCCTGCCCTCCGCGGAATACAAAAACAGGAAACATGCCAGGTTGGTGAAAAAATACCAGAAGATGATTTCCGGTTCGGAAAAGCTGGTATTCATCCATCCCGTCTGGTGGTATTCCCAGCCGGCAATTCTCAAGGGATTTTTCGACAGGGTTTTCACTGCTGGCTTCGCCTTCAGCTTCCGGAAGATGCCCGGCTGGATGAAGCTTTCCGCAGAGCTTTTCAAGCATTTTATGTCATTGGGATTTCTCTATCCTGTTTTTGCCAGGATGCTTCCGGTTAAAAAAAGACTGGCAGGAAGGAAAGCCCTGGTGATAAACTCCTTTGGGGGCAATGAGGCTGGTGACATCCTGTTCGGAAGAACCCCTGAGAACTCCTGTGACCGCGCAGTCCTGAACTTCTGCGGGGTGAGCCCGGTGCTGAGGGTGAACTGGTACAACGCAAGAAAGCCGGGAATGCCAAAGGAAATCAGGAAAAGGATAAGGGAAAAACTTGAAAGGCTCCATCAGTGACATTCAAGTTGAACACTTCCCTTTTTTTATTTCAAGATGGCTTCATGAAGCGCATATTGTTTTTCCTGCCCTCCCGGCAGGACCAGCATCTGCAGGCTGGACCAATGATGCGCTGCCGGACAGGCTTGAAGCAGGGCATGCGATGTGGATTGTTTATTCTGAACCATGGAGCTTGAGCGCCCACATCAGTGCAATCCCTACAAAGAAGACTGCTATGTTTCTCAGGCCTTTGAGGCCCTCGGATTTGTGCATCTCCGGAATAAGGTCTGCTGCAGCGATGTATATGAAGTTGCCGGCAGCAAAGGGCACCAGCAGGGGTATAACCCACTCTGCGAATCCGGAAAGAATGAAGCCCACAATCGCGCCAGGGATGATGGTGGCCTGGGCCATGAAGCTGTAGATGATTGCCTTGTTCCTTGTAAATCCTCCTTTCACCAGCACCCCGAATATCCCCAGCTGCTGGGGAAGCTCGTGGGCAACGATTGCAATGATGGTGGCAATCCCGAGTGGTATGCTGACCAGGTAGCTTGCCGCCAGGGTCAGGCCTCCCAGGAAATTGTGGAGCCCGTCCCCTATCATTATCACATAGGAGAATGCGTGAATCTTGCATTTCTTGCAGTGGTGCCAGTGCACATAAGCTTCCAGGAAGATGAAAAGCACGAATCCGGCAAGGGCAAGCAGGAATACCTGGCTCCCTCCCATGGTCGCCAGCGACTCAGGAAGCAGGTGCAGGAATGCGCCTCCGAGCAGGGTTCCGGCGGCAAATGCCACAAGTATCTCCGCGATATTTTCCATATCCTGCTGGGTAATCCACAGGGAGAACACCCCCACAAAGCCAAGAAGCGCATCCACCACTGCAGAGCCGACAATCCACAGGAACTCATCTGCCATAAAATTCAAGCGAAGAATAAGTTAATAAATATTCTGAAAAAAATTATTAATTGATAAAATTTTACAGGCAAATATTATTAAGAGGCAAATTATGGAAATCGTAAGCCTTTCCCTGGACAGGGCAACCCTGGATGAGCTTAACCGGCTGAAAAAGGAGCTTGGATTCAGCAGCCGCTCCCGTCTGCTCCGGGCGTCAATCAGTTCTTTTGCCAATGAATACCGCGCCCTTGAAACCAGGAAGGGCCACTGCGATGCAGTGTTCACAGTCACCTACCGCAAGCACGAGGGAAAAGGGCTCGCCAGGATGATGAGCAGGTTTGAGGAAATCATAAGGACCGAGATACATCAGCACCATGAGGGAACCTGCCTGCGCATCCTTGTGCTATGCGGCAGCGCGGATAAAGTCAGGGAGCTTTTCACAGTACTCAAAAAAGAAAAGGACGTCCGCTCGGTCCATTGCTCTATCCTGTGAATGCAATCAAAGTGTTTAAAAACACAAAAATTTAAGTGTTATAACATGAAAACAGTTGGCAGGGGAATCGGGCTGGCTTCCGGGAAAAGCCGCCCGAAGCAAGAAAAAAGAAGACTTGGTCTTACCCCGCCACTGACCGACCGGATGAATATAGACTTATTTACAGAATTTTTGAAATCCCGCGGCTGCACAGGCAGAAGGGGGGTGAAGAATCCGCTTTACTCCGACAGGGCTCTTTTTCTGGAGGCAGTGGAGGAGTATATTGATATATTTGAGAGATTCCCTTCCTCCCATATCCTGGAAGGCCAGGGGCTGAAGATGCTGGACCATGCCTTCATTGCACACGGCGGGTATGGAAGTATAAAGGAAGAATTGGGCTTTCAGGAAGAAAAAAGACCCAAAAAAGGGGAGGTCGCCGACCCTGCCGGGTACCTTGTCGCTTTCGTGGGCAAAATGGCGGATGAGCTGGGGCATTTTCCGAAAAAAAGAGAGCTTCAGGAAAGGAAGCTCTGGTGGGTATTCGACTGGGCAAGAGAGGAGCTGGGAGGCATGCCAGAACTTCGGAAGGCTGTGGGCGCACTGGTCCATAGAAAAGGGGAAGAATCACTCAAGAGATGGGAAAATCTGCGGGAGGAGCTTCTTTTCATCAAAAAGCAATACGGCCATGAGCCTACCTGGTCAGAGCTGGAGAATAACAACAGGCATGATGTTCTTTCTGCACTGAGATACCACGGAGGAATGACGGGGGTAAGAAAAAAACTCGGCTGGAAGGTTCTGGTGGAAGGAAAAAAGGCATCCGAAAAGCTGAGGGAATGGGAGGCCTTGGAGAGGGAGCTGGAGGAAATAATCTCCGGGAATGGCGGCGAATTCCCTTCGCACCGGCATCTAGATTCAATAAACAAGGGAAGAGTCCACAAGGCTGCACAGCATTTCGGCGGGCTTACAGTTGTCGCCCTGAGAATGGGCCACAAGCCTAGCAGAAGGGAGGGCACAGCCTCCCGGAGATACTGGTCCAATGTGGAATCTGACTTGAAAAGAATAAAGAGAAAACTGGGGCGGCCACCCACCTGGGATGAAATATACAAGCACACCTCTGCGGGATTCATGCAGGCACTCAGGGTATATCACGGCGGTATGGCTGAGGTAAGAAAAAGGATGGGGTGGCCGGTCCTGAAATCAAGGCCCCCGGTCTCCGGCCCGGGCAACAACCATGTTTCTCTCTATGGTGCAATTTTCAACCTTTCAAAGAAACAAAAGCAATGGATTGGCACCCTTGTTTCCTCCAGCATAATGGCCGGGGGAGTCAATTCTTATATACAGTTTTCCCCCCGTGCACTGCGGATTCCGGTAAAAATCAGGGGAGGGGAGCTTTTCTGCCGGGAAGCTCATATTCCAGGGATACTTTTTGCTGCCAGGATGACCTACGGCAGCCAGAATGTTATGGTTGCCGAAATAAGAACCATGGAAAAAGAGCTTTGCGACATGCCCCGGCCTGACTGGATCCTTCCCCATCTCGGCCTGAGGCTTTGGATTGCTAGGGAGATGTATGTCCACAGGAGCAGGGAGTTGCCGGCAAAGGTGTTTTCCAGGCTGGACGGGCTCCTGATGGATGCAAAGGCTATTGCATTTCTGGAGGCCTCCCATGAGAGCTACTTCCGGGAGAGAACGAGGTAAACCTTTTAAACCTGCCTCCATAAATTACCTCTACCGATTTTTATCAGACCGATGAGAGAAATCGAGGTGTGAAAATGTCATATGTGGATTTAGAAACCCCAGAAGAACTTGTGCCCCAGATTGTGGAGATGCTTTCAGTTGCAAAGGATGGGGGCAAGGTAAAGAAAGGAGTCAATGAGACTACCAAGTCCATTGAAAGAAAGACCGCCCAGTTCGTGGTGGTTGCAGGAGACGTTACACCTGAAGAAGTGGTCGTCCATATCCCGATGCTCTGCAAGGACAGCAACATACCCTATGCATTTGTTGCCACCAAGAAGGACCTTGGCTCGGCAATAGGGCTTGAAGTCGGAACTTCTGCCGTTGCTGTTGAGGATGCGGGCGGAGCGACCGAAAAGCTTCAGGACATCATCAAAAAGCTACCCAAACCGGAGAAGAAGTGATTTGAATGGCCGAAGGTTATCCCGCGGAAATTGTAGAGGTAAGGACCAAGACAGGAGTGTATGGCGAGATTTACCAGGTCCTCTGCAAGGTGCTGGAAGGACCGGACACCGGCAGGGTCATTCTCAGGAATGTCAAGGGCCCGGTGAAAAAAGGCATGATTGTCGTGCTGCTTGAGACCGACCGGGAGGCCAAGGAGATAAAGGCAAGGTGAGCTTATGGTGAACTGCTCGTTCTGTGACAGCCCAATTATGAAAGGAAGTGGAGTGATGTTCGTCAAGAAGGACGGCTCGGTCTTCTATTTCTGCTCCAGCAAGTGCAAAAAGAACTCCCTGGGAATGAAAAGAGAGGGCCGCAGGCAGAAATGGACCCCTGCAGCCAGGAAGTTCATGGAAATGCAGAAAAAGAAGTCAAAGAAGTGAAAGCATGGCTGAAAAAACCCTTATACTGCTTAAGCCGGATGCAATACAGAGGGGGCTGCTAGGCAGCATTATCTCAAGGTTTGAAAGAAAGGGATTCAAGATTGTGGGCATGAAGATGCTTCAGATGAGCGGGGAGCTTGCCAAGGAGCATTACGCCCACCTGCTGGACAAGCCCTTCTACCCTGACCTGGAGAAATTTGTAACCAGCCATCCGCTTGTGGCGATGGTGGCCGAGGGCAAGGATGCCGTGGAGGTAATCAGGCTTATCGTAGGCCCGACCAATGCATCCAAGGCACCGGCCGGAACAATAAGAGGGGACTTTTCCAACAGCACATCCAGAAACGTGATACACGCCTCTGACTCCAGGGAGACTGCCGAAAAAGAAGTCAAAAGGTTTTTCCGGGATGATGAGCTTTTCAGCTATAGGTTCAGCTCTTCCTACTATCTGCGCGCTTCTGATGAGTAATCTTTTCTACATTCTTTACTACTTTTTCTTACAAGAACTTATATAAATTTCACACACAAAAACCCTTATGACCAGAAATGACCGCCCCTGCAAGGCAGCTTCGCCAGGCGGAGCTAACGCTTAGACAAGGACAGCCCAGTGCCCTAAGGCCCAGATTTAAGGCTAGAAGGCCTTCGGCAGAGCCCCCATTCAGCGGATGCAGGGACAAAAAGGTGTGCATTGTTTCAGATGACGCCGACTATCACAGTACCTTCGGGCTGGTGGAAGAGCTCATGGGCAAATCCCAGACCGTAAAAGCCATGAACTGGTCTCTTTTCCTTCACAGGCTTCCAAGCATGAAAGATGAGGTTGTGATCATCATGAGTCCGGGGGAGCTTGGGGAATCATTTGATGCCCTCAAGCAGGGCCTGGAATCCTTCAGGAAAAACAATCCCGGCTCAACGGTGATTATAAACAGCCTGCATAACTCCGGTTATCGCGAGGGTGCGGTGCTGGGCAGTCTGCTGAAAGAAGGTTTGGTGGACCATGTCCAGCAGGGCCTTGATGCCTTTCCCGGGGTTGCCAAAGAAAACAGAAAGCAAGCTGGCCTTGCCCTGATATCCTAGAGCCTGAGCAGCCTTGCGTTGAATGCCACTATTATTGTGCTGACAGACATTAGGAGGGCACCTGCTGCAGGGCTGAGAACTATGCCCTGGCTGTAAAGTACGCCTGCAGCAAGCGGTATGGCGATTGCATTGTAGCCGGTTGCCCACCCCAGATTCTGCAGCATTTTCCCGTAGGTTTTTCTGGAAAGCCCTATTATTGCGGGGATGTCCATGGGGTCGTTTCTGGCGAGCACGATATCCGCACTTTCCACTGCAACATCAGTGCCGGCACCTATTGCAACGCCCAGGTCAGACTGCACCAGGGCAGGGGCGTCATTTATTCCGTCTCCCACCATGGCAACTTTCAGCCCCTTTTTCTGGATGTTCTTTATTATTTCCACTTTCTTTTCAGGAAGCACTTCCGCGAAATATTCTTCTATCCCCAGGTTCTCTGCAACTTTGGCGGCGACGTCCTCGTTGTCGCCGGTCAGCATTATGCATCTGATGCCCATGGATGAAAGCCTTTTCACGGCATCAAAAGACTCATCCCTTATCCGGTCCTCCAGGGATATGGAGCCGGCAAGCTCATCATCCACGATGACGTAAACAGTCGTCTTTCCCCCTCCCTCTTTTTCAGGCCCGTAACCGAGCTCCTTTGCATAGGCCGAGTTTGCAACAACCACTTTTTTCTTTCTGATTTCCCCCCGTATGCCTTTTCCTGGAATGGTTTTGGATGATTTGGGGCTGCTTATGCGAATTCCCTTCTTTTCTGCATTTTTCACTATGCCTGCCCCTATGGAATGCTCGGACACCGATTCCAGGGATGCGGCCAGCTCCAGGATGTCCCCGCTTTTGTACTTCCTGCCAAGGGACTTGACCCCAGAAACCTCGAACTTGCCCCTGGTGAGAGTCCCGGTCTTGTCAAAAACCACTGCATCAAGCGTTCTTGCATTCTCAAACTGGGTCCTGTTCCTGATAAGGAAGCCATGGGTGGCGGCGATTGATGTGGAGACCGCCACCACCAGGGGGATGGCAAGCCCCAGTGCATGGGGGCAGGTTATCACCATCACCGTGACTGCCCTTTCCAGGGCAAACGCGAAGTCCTGCCGGGATGCCCAGAATGCCATGGTTATGAATCCTGCTGAAATGCCTATGATTGTCAGCCAGAATGCCGCTCGGTCGGCCAGACCCTGCATCCTGGACTTGCTTTTCTGGGTCTCTTTCACCAGATTGATTATCTTGGACAGATAGGTGCCCTTTCCTGTGCTTTTGATTTCAACGGTAATGCTGGCATCTCCGTTTATGGACCCTCCGATTACCTCATCCCCCTCTTTTTTTGACACCGGCCTGGATTCGCCGGTAAGCATTGATTCATTCACAGTGGTTTTTCCCTCGGAGATGACTGCATCCGCAGGGATTTTTTCCCCGGGTTTCACCACTGCCATGTCGCCCTTTTTCAGCTCGGAAAGCGGGATGTCTACAACCGACCCGTCCCTTAGCACATGGGCCTCGGCCGGCAGCAGCTCGGCAAGCTTTTCTACCGAGCGGGATGCACTCAGGACCGAGCGCATCTCCATCCAGTGGCCCAGCAGCATCACATCAATAAGGGTTGCCAGCTCCCAGAAAAAGAACTTTCCGGGAATGCCCAGGACCACCGCTGCGCTGTAGAAGAATGAAATGCCGGTGGCAATCCCAATCAGGGTCATCATCCCGGGGCTTTTTTGTGAGACTTCCCGTGCCATTCCCCTGAGAAAAGGATAGCCGCCGTAAAGGAAAATTGCTGTGGAAAACAGCAGAAGCACATGGTCCGAGCCAGCAAAGGAAAGCTCAAACCCGGCAAATGACTGAATAAGGGGGGAGAGGGCCAGAACCGGGATGGTCAGTATGACTGCCACAAAGAAACGCTTTCTGAAATCTTCAATCATGGCCTCGCGGTCCTTCATACAGGAACCTGCACTCCTATATTTTTAAAGCATTGATTCGTTTCTTGTGCATGGGAAAGGAACAAAGAACGGCACTGCTGGCACTCGTCTCCAACATAGTGCTGTTCCTCCTGAAGGTTGCCGCTGCCCTGGCATCGGGCAGCCTTGCAGTTCTCTCCAGCGCCCTTGATTCCCTGAATGACATAATATCGTATTTTGCCGGCTATTTTTCCATAAGGGAGGCTTCCCGTGGCCCGGACTACGACCATCCGTTCGGGCACCGGAGGATGGAGGCGCTTTCTGCAATTGTCATGGCCATCTTTGCAGGCATACTTTCACTTGAGATTCTGCGCTCGGTGGCTTTAAGCATCATCCAGGGAGAGCATGCGGTTGAGATTACTGCATTCACATTTGCAGTACTGGCGGTTACTGTAATTGTAAAACTTGCAACCATGATTTACCTGCAGGGGATTTCAAAAAAGGAAATGAGCACTGCCCTGGATGCAATGGTGATGGACAGCAGGAATGATGTGCTTTCCAATACGGTTGCAATCGTAGGCATTGCCGGAACCTACATGGGAATGCTGTTTTTTGATGATGCCGCTGCAGTAATAATATCATTTTACATTGCCTATTCCGGCTACCAGGTCGCCAAAAGGAACTTTGACTATATCGTGGGGGCCAAGCCTGAAAAGAAAATCATGGATGGAATTGCCAGAAAGGCCAGAACAGTTGAAGGTGTGAAAAGCCTGGGGGCAATACGGGCCCATTATGTCGGCGACCGGGTGCATGTTGAAATCGAAGTTGTGCTTCCCAAAAAGACAAAGGGCCCGGAGAGCCATGACATTGCGGTCCGGGTGCAGGGCGCCATTGAATCCATGAAAGTGGTTTCCAGGGCATTTGTGCACATAGATTACGAGTAATCAGATTTCCAGGGGTTTTCCGCCTTCAGTGAGCTCCATCAGTTCTTCCGGATATGGTTCAAACAGAGTCTGCTTCTCTATGTAATCATCCCCATGCCGGAGCGCCCAGGCCTTCAGCACGTTCAGTGCAGACGTGAACGGAATCCGGTGCTCGCGGTAAAGACCGATTGTTTCCATGAAAAACCTTTTTTCAGCATCAGAAAGCTTTTTGGAGAAATAGCCGAAGACATGCTGCATGACATTTCCCATTGAGCTCCTGCGGGGCGGCTCGGACATTACCGAGCCCAGGCCGGCCAGGTAGTCGCGGTAAACCCCGTCAACAGGATTTCCCTCACGGTTTGCGACTATATTCCCGAGCATGGCCAGTCCCTTCTGGCTGTATCCCATGAAAAGGAACTTGTTGCGGGAATGAAAATCAACCAGCCCGGCCATCCTGTTCTTTTTCCTGGCCCTGCGGAATGATTCCAGGGTGTAAAGCTTGGTAAGGAAGTGCTCCCTGAGCCTGAAGTTCTTCAGCCTTCCCTCATCCTCAATTGCGAGTGCCGGGAATGCTTCAAGCACCTTCCTGCCGAGTGCGCCGCTGCCCTTGCGGTAGCCCGAGCCCTTTTCAGTGCCATAGTAAATCCTTACGTCATTGAGCCCGCAGGAAGGGGAGCGGTTCTTGAGTATAAACCCGTCAACATCCTTCAGCCCGTTCAGGAACCTGTCCAGAAACCGGTTCATTTTAGAAGTAACGTCCCTTTTTGTGGCAGGCTGGACCAGCCTTTCCTTTCCGTCTGAGAGCACCATCCGGATAGGATACCTGGGAACCCCCAGCCCCATCTCCACCTCCGGGCAGACCGGCCTGAAGTTCACGTATTTTTTCAGTTTTTCAATGAATTCGTCCTGCAGCGCTATCCCGTTGTATCTGCAGCTGCCAAATCCCAGGCATTTGCTTATAACTACATCTGGTTTCCGGAATCCTATGGATAGCACCTTGTTATTGTTCTGGGGAACGGGATTGTGTCCCTTATGTGGTCAAGGTTGAGAATCCATTTGACGAATCTCTCTATCCCGAGCCCGTAGCCGGAGTGAGGCACGCTGCCGTATTTCCTGAGGTCTATGTACCACTGGTAGTCTGAAAGGTTGAGGTTCTGCTCCTTCATCCTGGAAACCAGCTCGTCATAGTCCCAGATGCGCTCGCTTCCCCCTATGATTTCCCCGTGCCCCCTGGGAGCAAGCAGGTCGTCGTTCAGGACCAGGTCGGGGTTTTTGGGGTCCTCCTTCATGTAGAATGCCTTGATGCCCTTGGGGTACTTGTGCACAAACAGGGGCCTGTCCAGCTCTTTGGTTAGCAGGGCCTCCTCATCTGCCCCGAAATCCTCTCCGTGCTCCATCTTCCCGCCAAGCTCATTGACCCTGTCAACCGCGTCCTTGTACTCCATCCTTGGAAACGGCGTTTTTACCTTTTCCAGGTCAAGGGGGTCCCTTCCGCAGGCCTCCAGAAGCCCGGAGTGATTCTTTAGCATGTTTTCAATGACATACTGGCACATGTCCTCCTGCAGCTTCAGGTTCATCTCATGGTCGTAGTATGCCATCTCAGGCTCCAGGTGCCAGTACTCGGCAAGGTGCCGTATTGTCCTTGACTTTTCCGCACGGAAGGAAGGGGCAAAGACAAACACCCTGCCCAGTGAGAATATGAAAACCTCGGCATACATCTGGGAACTCTGGGTAAGGTATGCCGTGTCCCCGAAATAGTCCATCTCAAACAGTGTGCTTCCGCCTTCGCAACCTGACTTGGTTATTATCGGGGGAGCAATCTCATAGAAGTGTTCCCTGTCAAAGAATTCCCTCAGGTAGTTTACGATGTGGTGCCTGGCCTTCATTATGGCAGTCATTTTCCGGGACCTGACCCAGAGGTGCCTTATGTCCAGAAGAAACTCGTCGCTGAGGTCCTTGGAAATGGGGAAGGGCTCTCCCCTGGAGACAAGGCTGAAGCCGGTTGCCTGGATTTCATAGCCGCCCGGCGCCCTCTCGTCTTTTTTTACGACCCCGGTGACGGTCAGGGAGCTTTCCACATAGGCATCGTTTGCGTCTTTCCAGTCTTTTTCAGAAACCCTGTCTTTTTTCACAGTTGCCTGGATGAGCCCGGTGGGGTCCCTTATAACCGCGAATACCATGTTTCCGCTGGTGCGGTGCCTGTACACCCAGCCCCTTATGGTTACCTCTCTACCTTCAAGCTTATCATGAAAAACAGTGCCTATCTCGGTAATCATGGAGTTTCTTAATTCAAAAAAGAATATAAACGAATTGAAAAATCAGTCCTGTTTTTTTGCCCTGCGGATGGCTTCTCTCCTTATTTTTATATCTTCGACCAGTTTGTCCCTGCATTCCTCATTTCCGCCGGATGCGCATTCTGATGCCATTTCCCTGGCCTCGTTGAACCTGCCCAGCTTTGCAAAGTCCTCCCCGGCCTTTTCATGGTTGTCTTCCCTGCGGTTCCGGAAGGCTGATTTCTGAAGGTTCCTTCTTTCGGTAGGCGAGAAGCACTCGTTTGTAACCTCGAACCTGTCCGGGCATGCCTTGAACCTGTCCACAAGGGCATGTATCCTGGTTTCCCTTGCCTGCCTTGCCTTCCCGGTCAGATAGCCCCCGTAGCCCACCACGCCGGCGGTGCCGATGGAGAGTGCAACAGCTATGGGTAGCAGTATCCTTCTTTTGCTCATGCAGTAATTAAGATAAGAAGTGTTTAAAAATATAACTAAATGGATTTGCTTTCCGCCATAACTAGTTCTGGGGAATAATAAACAGGTAAAATAAGATAAGAAAAAAGAAATTATGCAGTCTTTGGCTTGACGTCAAGCACAACGCCGGCCGCGACTGTCTGGCCCATGTCCCTGATTGCGAACCTTCCGAGAGGTGCGAACTCCTGGAACTTTTCTATCACAATGGGCTTCAGGGGCATAATTTTCAGGACTGCGACGTCACCGGTCTTGACAAAGTCTGCCTTTCCGGGAACGGGCTGGCCCGTTTTGGGGTCCTTTTTCTCCACAATCTCGGTTACCTTGCCCGCAAACTGGGCAGTGTGGATGTGGAACACGGGTGTGTAGCCCACTGAAATTGCAGTCGGATGGTTCAGCACCACCACCTGGGCGGTGAACTCCTCTGCCACTGTGGGCGGGCTGGACTTGGGCCCTACAACATCTCCTCTCTTGATGTCTTTTTTGTCCACACCTTTCATGTTGAAACCGACATTGTCGCCGGCATTTGCCTGGGTAAGCTCCTGGTGGTGCATTTCAATCTTTTTTACCTCACCGCCAGCTCCCGAAGGCATGACCACAACCTGCTCGCCGGGCTTCATCACACCGGTTTCCACCCTGCCTACCGGCACGGTCCCGTGCCCAGTGATGGTGAATACGTCCTGGATGGGCAGCCTGAGCGGCTTGTCTGCAGGCTTGGGCGGCACAGTGAATGAGTTGATTACCTCCAGAAGGGTCGGGCCGTTGTACCAGCTCGTGTTTTCTGATTTCTTGGTTATGTTGTCTCCTGCGTAACCTGAGCATGGTATGAACTGAATCTTGGAAACATCATACCCGATACCCTTGAGCAGGTTCTCCATGTCAGCCTTGACCTTGTCGTATTCCTCCTGCTTGTAGCCAACGGCATCCATCTTGTTCATGTTGACAACCACTTGGCTGATGCCAAGAACCTTTGCAAGGAATGCGTGCTCCTTGGTCTGGGGCTGGACGCCGTCCTTGACCGAGACCACAAGAATTGCACCATCCGCCTGGCTGGCGCCGGTAATCATGTTCTTGACAAAGTCCCTGTGTCCCGGCGCATCGATAATTGTGCAGTGGTACTTGTTTGTCTCGAATTCCCGGTGGGCGATGTCAATTGTTACACCACGCTCCCGTTCCTCTTTGAGGGAGTCCATGACAAACGCAAACTCGAAAGTTGCCTTGCCGAGCTTGGTTGCCTCATCCTTGAGCCTTTTCAGAACCTGTTCGGAAATGGCTCCAGTCTCATACAGGATTCTACCTACTGTCGTAGACTTACCAGAGTCCACGTGTCCTATGAACACTAGGTTCAAGTGTTCCTTCTCTGCCATATTTCATTACCTCCAACTAATACTATTCCTACCTTTCTAAGAAAAAGGTACCATTTCATTAATACAAGAAATTTTTAAAGCTTTGCCGGGGTTTTTTGGAAAAAGCATTATAGCTTAAACGAGAAGGTGATATTTATGCCAGGACCTGTTCACGCAGGAAGACAAAAGATAGAGGGTGCAAGATTGTTTGCGGTCCGGACCACATCCACACTAGTCCCCAATTCCGTGATTGATGAAACTGAAAGAAGCCTGGTGCAGTCAATAATGGGTGCCGCGGTAAATTCGGCGGTACCTGAGGTTGAGGCATCGGGCAGGACCGCAGGCAGGTGCTTGAAGTTTCCGACGACGAGATAATCATATTGGGCCTTGAAAGAATCCCCGAATCCGCAGAGAGCAATGGGCTTTGATTTTTCCGCTGCCCTGAAGCTACCGAACGCCCCGTCAGTGGATGATAATCATCGTTTTCGTGCTTGCCACCCCATCGAGCAGCTGGATTTTTCCAAGAAGCACGCTGTCAAGCTCATCGATGTCCTTTACCCTGACATGTGCTATAAGGTCAGTCTCCCCGACCAGGATGTCCACCCCGAGAACCCCACTGAGTTTTCCTATCTCTTCCGAAAGCGTATATTGGGTTTTGTGTTTCTCCTTGAGGAGCTTGAGGTCGGCGTTGATTAGGATATAAGCCCCTAATTTTTTCCCCAGCTTCTTTTCATCCACTTCTATTGTGTATTTCTTGATTATCCCTGCCTTTTTCAGCTTTTTTAGCCTGCTGTGCACCGTCGTCGGCGCCAGGGCTGTCCTCTTTGATATCTGCCTCACGGTGTATTCCCCGTGCTTTTTCAGAACATCAAGTACTGCCAGGTCTTTTTCGTCGATTTTCTGTTCCATGTGAGAACATTTGTTCCAAATATTTTATAAACTTGTCAATTTCTTAATTATTTATTCAGAATTTTCAGGACAAAATATATATACGGGCCCTGCCGCTGTTATAAGGTGAAATTATGAAAGCCACAATAGAGCATCTGAAAAGGCCGGAGATGAAGGACATACTTTCAGTTCAGAGCGCGGTGCTAAAATCCATTCATGACTTCATGTGGGGCAGCGGGACAGTGCAGGTGATGCCGGTCATGCTTTCACCATTTACCGACCCTCTGGCCCACCCGGTCCATGACAGTTCCCTTGAATATGAGGGGCAGAGGCTGGAGCTCACCAAGAGCATGATACTCCACAAGCAGCTTTCCCTGATGAGGGATGATTTGAAAGGCATCTACATAGTGTCCCCGAACATCCGGCTGGAGCTAGGGGAAACCGGCTCCAGCGGCCGGCACCTCATAGAGTTCAGCCAGGTAGACATTGAATTGAAAGATGCCTCACACAAGGACTTCATGGGGTTCATGGAGCGGCTGTACTCCCACATGGAGGGCTTTGTGCTCAGCTCCTGCGCCGATTCCCTGGAAAGGCTGGGGAGGGAGCTGAAGCCTGCAAAGCCTCCATTCAGGCTCTACCATAGGCCGGAGCTGGAGGAACGCCTAGGAAAAGACTGGGAGCATGAGGCTTCCCTCAGGGAGTCCCAGCCGTTCTGGGTCATGGACCATTACCGGGAATTCTACGATAGGGAGGACCCTAAGACCGGAGGGCATGTAAACTACGACCTGGTCTATCCCGGCGGATTCGGGGAGGCGCTTTCCGGGGCGGAGAGGGAAACCGACTATGGTGTAATCACCAGGAAGATGAAGGAGCGGAAGACCGACCCCTCGCCCTACCGGGCCTACCTGGAAATAGCAAGAAAGGGAATGCTCCGGCCCACCGCGGGCGGCGGGTTTGGCCTGGAAAGGATAGTGAGGTACCTCACCGGAAGAAGGTCAATCCGGGACGTCTGCATGTTTCCAAGGGTTCCCGGAGAGAAGGTCTTAGTCTGACGGTGAAAGGAGAAGGAGAAAATGAGAGATGGTACACCATAACGGCTCCATCCTCCCACTCTTTTGCTCCAAAGGAGCAGGATACCTTATACGCCAAATCTTTTTATAACTGAAATTTTTCGCCTGAGTTTTGTTATCACAAAAATTCCCTTTCTGCGATTCTGTTCAAACTGAGTTTATAAATTTTGTCGTCCTTTTATCACGCATGGCAGATGACAGCGGTTACAGTTTCAAGAAAGACGACAAAACGCCGGTAATCCTTATCGGGGTGCTGGTTTTGCTCATTGTGCTCTTGGGGGCTGCACTTGTATTCCTGGTTTCCCAGAAACCGGAGGAGCCCCCGCCCGAGTCCGTATTGCCCAATGAGACTGCGGTCCCCACTTACCCAAATGAAACCGAACCTGAGGGGCAGGAGAATGCCACCACGGAATGCGGGGATGAATGCTACTACAACATTGCTATGGATGATATAAACCATACCGCATGCGCAATGATAGAGAATGGGACCCTGGAGCAGGAATGCTATGGTCAGCTTTCGGACGTATCCCTGGAAGCCTGCCTTGCCCTGGAAAATGAAAGCAGGAGGCACGAATGCGTGACCGACTTTGCAGTTGAATTCAGTGATTTGTCCATCTGCGACTATCTCAATGAGACCAGGGAGGAATGCAGGCTGGAAATGGACCCCTGCCTTAATGCCGAAGACAAGGAGCTCTGCTATGCCCTTGAATACGATGACCCGTCGGAATGCGATTCCGATACAAAGTGCCTGCTGAACTACAGCATCGCCAAGGGGGATTCAGAAGCATGCAGCCTTATCCAGAATCCTGTCGTTGTCCAGGCGTGCATTTCTTCGATAACCAGAAACGACAAGTGCTATGTGCTTGACACGGTGAGCCAGCAGGACTACTGCTACCAGCTGTATTCAGTCTATAGTGATAACTACTACCATTGCAATGAGATAACCCCCAACACGGTCTATGCAATTGAATGCTATTCCTACTTTGCTGCAAAGGAGAACGACCTGTCAATATGCGGTGAGGACGGCTTTTCCCTGGATACCCTGTGGGACTGCTATACAAACTTCTCCCTGCTCAGCGGCAACATCAGCGGGTGTGAGGCGATTCATGAGCTTGCAACCACCAGCCGCTTTGCCTGCGCATTTGACTTTGCTAAGAAATACGGAGATCCCTCTGCCTGCATGGTGATACAGTCCCTGCCCAAGAGGTCCACATGCTACGAAGGGGTGATACTCTACTGGGACAACCCCATCAACTGGACCAAGTGCGAGGACATAACCAACTTTAACTGGAGAAACAAGTGCTACACTGAATCAGCCAAGATTCATGACGACGTTTCTATCTGCGACTATATCGATGTATCCTATGCCGAAGAAGCGTGCCGGATTGCCTATGAGGCAAATAAAAGTAAAAGTGAATAAGGATTAGTCTTTCTTTTCAGGCTTTTCTTCTTTCTCTGCCCCGGCCTTTTCCTCTTTTTTCTCAGCCTTGGCCTCTTCTTCCTTTGGCTTTGGAGCTTCCTTTTCCTCCTTGCCGGCTTTCTCTGCCTCTTTCTTGGGTTTTTCCTCAGGCTTCTCTTCAGCCTTGGCCTCTTCTTCCTTTGGCTTCTCTTCCTCTTCTTCTATCATCTGCTCAAAGTATTGTACCTGATAGGGGAATTCATCGTAGGACTTGATGTCTCCCTTAATCATCATAATCTCCCTGGCCAGTATGTAAAAGGCGAGTGCAAGAGACCGCTTTCCCTTGTTGTTGATGGGGACAATAAGGTCAATGAACTTGGTTTCATTGTCGGAATCACAGAAGCCGATTACAGGGACCCCGGTTTTTGAGCTTTCCAGCAGAGCTTCTTTTTCTCCCTTCGGGTCACATACCAACAGCAGCTTGGGCTCGGCAAATCCCTTGTAGCTCATGTTTGTCATTGTGCCCGGAGTAAACCTGCCCCTTATGACATTCACTCCGGTAATTTTTGCAAACCTGGTTGCAGGGTTTCCGGAATAAATACGGGATGCCACTATGTAGACCTCCCCCGGTTCATATTTTGAGATAAGCTTTGCAGCGTTGAGAAGCCGCTCGGCGCTCTGCCTGAGGTCAAGAATAAACAGGCCGTCGTCACGCCGTTTGAAAATAAAGTTTCTCATGTCATTGGTTCTTATCTTGGTGCCGATATGCGCACCAGCTTCTAGAAAAACTTCCTGCTTTACAGGCATTCCACTCTTTTCTTCGGTTTCTTCTGTTTTTTCAGCCATTTCATCTACCTCCTGGATTTTGGTCAAAAAGACCAAATGGGGCCGCCGAGATTGGTTCCCCCCAGCCGCAGGTGTTTGTAGCTGGAGAGTTGAATTTCTGAAACTCCAGGATATTCTCCTAAGAAGTCTTCTCAGATAACGTCCACCCCAAGGACGCAGGATACCAGGTTACCTCACGGCCCCCTCAAAAACACAAAACCATCCACACACGGGGTTCATGTGTTCAGTCGAACCAGCTACCACAGCCAGCTTCCCTGTGACTCTGTATTTCAAGTTAAATATCATTATGGATAAGTATTTAAAGTAATTTATAGGTTTTTTCCAAACTCCCAGTATTAAGGGAAAAATATTAAGTCAACCTTTCCGCAAAATGACTGTAAGAGGATTCTGATGATTGGAAGGAACGAGGTACTTGAATTCAAAAAATCACATGACCGCCGGGAAAAACAGATAAAGGAGCTGGGGGCAAAGGAATGCTCCGCGATTTCACGCCTGTCGGACATTCTGGAGGGGCTGATTGAGGAAATTGAGTCAACCCAGGAAAGGGAGCAGAGCCTCTGGAACCCGGATGTAAGCACCAAAATAAAGATGGCAAAGAAAGGCATGCGGCTTTCCAAGAAGCTGGAGCATTTCGGGGGAGAAGTTGCCCGGGAGTTTGAGAACGGAAACATCTCACAGGAAAATGGCAAGAAATTCATCTCAATAGTGCATCACATTGAAGGCAACAAGATGCATCTTGCAAAGCAGGAGTTCAGCCCTTTGCAGGAGATTGCCCGGCTGAACAAGGCTTACACAGAGTCCCGGGAGGAAATGGAAAGAAAAGACAGACTGCTCAGGAAGGAGCAGCACAAGATTGAGAACCTGCTGAAGGAACTTGAAAACCTGGAAAAGGAAAAGGCCGACCCCGGGAAGGTTCAGAAATACCGGGAGTTTCTGGAGAACCTGGAGCAGCTTGAAAAGGCAAGACAAAGGTATCTGGACAGCCTGACCCGGAAGCCGGTGGCAGAGCTTCTCGGCGGTGAAAACAGGGGCCTGCTGCACAATCACTGGCCGGGGCTTCCCGCCAGGGAGGAACTTTCAGAAATAAGGAAGTTCTTTTCCGACTACCCTGAACTGGGCGGGTACAGGGCAGACCAGCTCTGCGGGCTGTTCGGGTTCAGCGAGAAAAAGCTTTCCCACATCTGCCCGGAGACATCCCGGTTCAAAAAAGTGATTCTGAAAAACAGGGTGCTTTTCGAGGAACTGCGTGACTCCAAACGCACCGGCTTTCTGGCAGTCCGGGATGACGATGAACAGGTGCTTGACTTTTTTGCAGGGAATGTGGAAGGCGCCAAAAAGGCCGTTGAAAACATAAATGCACTCAGAGAGGAAAAGGATTCCTGCAAGAAAGAATATGAGAAGCACAAAAGGCTGGAGCAGAAAAGAAAAGAGCTCTCGGAATACTCAAAAGCAGGGATGGAAGAAGAGCTGAGAAACACCGAAGCCCTGCTTGAGCTTTTGCATTCAACCCGGAAGACCACCAATAAAGGGGAAGGGGGGCTGCTGTCAAAAATCGCATCCTTTTTCCGGACCGGCACTAAATAGGGGTGTTTTTATTTTTTCCTTCAGTTAGGGATTCATGAAATTCTTGGTATTATTCGGTATGGCGCTGATACTGGCTTCCCTGGCTTCGGCCATGGTGGGCGATGTCGGTCCCCCGCCTGACAATCCTGACATTACAGTAGCTTTGGTTGAGGACAACGAGCCCTATGACGGATACATCGAGCTTGTTTTCCACTGCATCGAGCCGGTGCCGGACGGACAGGAGGGCAGCCCCCTTGCGGAAAGAGAGGTTAATTTCTCGTGCTCCGGAGGAGTGTGCACCAATGCCCAATGGTTCTACAAGTTCAATCCCTGTTTCCAGGACAGCAGCGGCTACTTCAAGTACAGGGTAAAGGAGAACCAGAACTACCGCTCCAGCAATACCCTGTCCTACGGGCAGGGGGATGTTGATGCCCAGCTGGATGTCGGCGATGGCTCAATCTCTTACGGCGAAATCGCCAGCCCCTGTCCGGTGGCATTCCTGCTGTTGCTGCTTCTCGGGTTCCTGAAATGGAAATGAGCTATCCCCAGGCTTATCTCCTTACCATTTTCCTGGAGACAGCCCTGCTCTACCTTTTTCTTTATAAAAAGTACAAGCCAAAAACAATAATGTTCAACGGGGTATTGGCCAGCACCCTTACCCACCCCCTGGTGTGGTTTGCATTCCCTCTGCTGGGGCTCAGCTATTCACTGCAGCTGGCCGTATCCGAGCTGTTTGCCCTGGTTGCCGAGACCGGAGTTTATGCAAAGCTGCTTCCCGGCATTTCCCTCCGCACCGCATTTTTCCTCAGCCTGGCCTGCAACGCATTTTCCTTTACCTTTGGATTCCTCCTAAATAATTTTATATTTCTTTGAACAATTGCAAAACCATGATATCTCCTGATATTTCCAAAGAGGATTATTCTGTCTACCGTATGGAGGAAAGCGGCCTCCCGTCAAACACCTACCTGCTTTCATCGGATGCCTCCAGAAGCATCCTGTACAACCCCCATGTGGCAGGGGTGGAGCTCCAGACCAGAATGGAAAAGGTCAGCCCCCTCTTCATTGATGCCGCAACTGAAAAGGCACTGAAAGGAACCAGGATTGACAATATGGTGGAGTTCGTGCTCCTTGCCGGAGGTCTTTACTACTTCATGGCAAGGGGGTTCAGGGAAAGGCACGGGCTTGCGCTTCCACAGTGCTTCCTGGGAATCAAAAGGCAGAGGGTTGAAGGCACCGAGGGGAAGTTCAAGGCAGTCTCCACCTATGAGAACTTTGAGTCCCTTCCCAGAAATGCATCGGTCATAATAGGGGACACCATAGCAACCGGGGCGACCATGGTAAGAGCTCTGGGGGAGCTGGAAAGGGCATCATCGGAAATCAGGGGGAAGATAGACAAGCTGGTAATCTGCTCTCTTGCATGCTCTTCCGACGGTGCAAAACTGCTTAAGAGCCTGGAGGACCGGATGAAGCGGGCCAATCCTGATTTTAGAATGTACTTATTTGCGGCTGAGCAACTGTTCCATTTAATGCCAGACGGCACGGACATGAGGTTTCTTGGTGAAAAATCAATGGTGCCTGAACAGTCCAGGGAACATACCCTGGAGAGATATGGCCCCGCTCTTGGAAAAAAGATGAAGTGTGCAGTCTTTGACTGGGGCACCCGGTGCAAGAACCCCAAAAAACACTACAATGAATTCCTGGAGTTTGCAGAAGAAATCCTGGACGGCCCTGAACTGGACGAAAAAGGGAAGTCAGAAATCAGAAGGATGCAGAAAGAGATAAATGAAAAGCTTCAATCCCTGGAAAAAACACTCTAGCTGTTCATTGATTTTGCAACGCTTCCCAGTGCAGCTGCCGCAACCTTCAGCGCATTTTCCTCTGCATCAGAGGCCGCTTTCTTTTCCTCGGGTGTTTCCGGGAAGGATTTCCCGGGTATTGCGCCTATTGCTGCAGAAACCAGCCCGCTGTGCGCAGGAATGCCTGCAGCAGTGAACTCTGCAGCAAGCACATCCAGCGCCAGCTGCTCCATCTCTGTGCTCACCACCCCATACCTGTCCCTGAGCATTGCAAAGCCTTCCTCTCCCATTTCTGCGTAAAGGGAATCCTTGGTGAAGTTCGCTCCTGTCAGCGAATCAAGCCCGAGCTGTGCTGCTGCCTTCTGAAGGTGCAGAAGCAGGCGGCACGAGCTTCTGGTGCTCAGGTTCATGCGGTCGTGGCTGAGGCGCAGGTTCCGGTGCTCTTCAAGGAACTTCCTTGTTTTGTCTACTCGTTTTCCTATAGAAACTCCGGTGAAGTTTATTTCTCCAAGCACGGACTGCACCAGTGCGCCAACCGAGCCGTAGCTTTCACCGGCAAGCAGGATATCGCCTATGCCAATCCTGTGCTCGGCTTTGTCATGGCTGTTCACACCGGCACAGGTGCCTGCCCTGACTATGTAAAGCCCGTCGCTCTTTACATATCCCCCCTCGGTTTCGTAACCGTTGTCTCTTGAGAAGTACATGATTTCCCTTGCGACAATCTGGGTTGCGGGGCAGCCCATCTGGGTTTCAAAAACAGCAAGCGGAAACTGGAAATCATCCTGCTCCGCAACCCCTACCAGTACCGAGGTCCTTCCAAAGCAGTGCTCTCCCATCTTTTTGGAGCTTTCCCGGTCTATGAACCTGGGTTTCCTGAGTTCAAGTGCCTCAACTACTTTCAGTACCCTGGCCCTGCTGCCCACCGCAATCATAAAAGGGGGAAGCATGCCGTTATTGTCCTTAAGATAAGCAATTTCTTTCCATTTTCCGAATTCATTGAGATGGCCGACCGCTGTATGGGACCCCAGAGGTTTTACTGCCTCCCTGTTTTTGATTTTCATTAAAACCACTGGAGTATTACTTAGCACACAAAATTTAAAAATAGAGAGAAAAAGAAAAAATCAGAGTTTGAAGTGCTTTCTCCACTTCTTGGTAATCTCTTTTGCGTCTTCCTGGGCACCCAGTCCGAATGCGATTGCAAATGCAAGCGCCAGCCCGAATGCGGCTGCCTGGACTATTGTCATGAAGACTCCGCTGGGAAGCTCAGTATCAATGCCCATTGTGGAAAGCGCCATCACCACACCGACGTAAACAATCACCAGCTTGGTGATGCGTGCGGTCAGGTGCACCAGGGGCGACTTGCTGAGCTCCTTTATCATCTCCTTGACATATTCGCCAAGCAGCACGGAAAGAAGCACCACCAGGAATGCTCCGATGAGCGCAGGGGCATAAATCAGGACGTCGGTAAGGAAATTGGCTATCGTTGCAAGCTGAATATAATGCACCGATGCCTGAAGAAATACCAGTATGATGTAGTATTTCAGGATTTTCACCAGGACGTCACTTATCTTGACAGTCCCCATTGCGTCCTCAACCTTGTGCTCCTTTAGATAGCTTTCCAGGCGCACTGCCTTCAGCATGCGTGAGAAAAGCTTGCTTACCAGCACTGCCACAACCCAACCGACAATGAAGATGCCGATTGCCGCCAGCAGTCCGGGGAGCACCTCTGCTGTGCTCGATACCGTGTTGTCCACGGCCATTGCAACCGTTTTCGTAAGCTGCTGTGATATATCTATTGCCGCAGATTCATTCATGCCTGCGGCCGTTTCATTAATACCAGCCATTTATTCACCGGAATAAACCTTTTATTTTACTTTTATAAACCTTTCTTTTGGTGCCTCAAAAATAAAATTCCAATTTTGTGGCGAATGCGAACATATATAAAGGTGAAAATGTATAAAAAATACACGAAAAACATTCAAAAACACAAAATACAGCAACCAAAAATGGATATTTGTGATGGGTGGGAACATGAAAGGAAAGATTGACACAGTGGACCTGATGATTCTTAAGGAACTCAGGAACGACTGCAAGCGTCCTATGAGGGAGCTTGCACAGAAGCTGAGGATGCATCCGAATACCCTTCTCCAGAGAATCAAGAGGCTGGAGAAGTCCAAGATTATCCGCAGGTACTATGCGGACATTGACTACAAGTCCCTTGGCTATGACATGCACGCAGTGGTAATGATTAAAATCAGGAAAGGGGGCCTGGATGACGAAACCCTGCTTTCAGAAGTAACCAAGCTGCCGGAAGTGGTATCGCTTTATGCGGTGTCCGGAGGGGCGGATGTGATGGCGATAGTTAAGGCAAAGAACCGTGACGACCTGGTGCGCATACTAAAATACATCCAGTCCCAGAAGCCCGTGCTGAGGACTACCAGCTACATGGTGCTTGTCACGTACAAGGAATCCTACCGGTTCAATCCTCTCAGCGATACTGTACCTGAAAAAAAGTAGCTTAAACACATTTTATTTTTCTGAATAGGTAGCCGTAATAGCCGCTGCTGTATCCATGCATTATGGTTTGCCTCATGGAGCCCTCAAATATTACCCTTTTCTGGAACTGTTCCATCAGGACGTTTCTTATGTCCCTTTTCCTGATGGGGCCGAGGCTTCCGGCCGGAGGCGGCCATTCGTCAACAATCAGGATTGCCCCGCCGATTTTAAGCGATTTAAGTACCTTTCCTATCATATCCCTCCGGGGCCTTTCAGCCATCTGGTGGAGCCTTTCAGAGATTACAATTGTGTCAAACTGGCTTTTTTCTCTTGACATCTGCAGATTGCTGGGGTTGTTCACTGAAAGCGGCGATTCCCATGGCAGGGAGAAGGGAATGAAGTCAGTCCATTTCGCCCTCTCGCCATTAACCGGCCTGTAGGTCTGGATAAAGTGCCGGTCTATGCCGGTGCAGCATTTTACTATGGTGTCCATTGCATCCTTTCTTGCTTTTTCCACTTTGCCCCATCCGATTCCCCTCTCGCGGGCCTCTTTGGAATCGTAGGGCAGGGGCCTTTCTGTATTGTACAGCTTGTCCCTGTCTTTCCGGTATATAATCATGTACATGGAATGCTTCCCGTCTATCCGCGCCTTCAGCTCGGCAACAAACCTGGCCCCCTTGACATTCTGCATCACATTGTCCCTGAATATGGAGCGGTCCACAATCGGCCTGAATGTTTCGTGGAACATCCGGTGTATGATTCTTTCCATGGGCCGGTCCGGCTGGTCAGAAAGCTTGGCAGGCCATTCGTCAATCATAATGAAATGTCCGTCCAGGGTAAGGGCTTCGAATGCTTTCTCGATTACCTTTCTCTTGATGTGGCGGTGGTCCGGGCTTTCAGCCACGGCGTCCGGGTCTCCTTCGGCGTGCAGGAGCTCAGGGTCGGTGATGAGGTGGAGGGTCTGGGAAAGAATTGCGGTGTCATAGGCCCCAAGCCCAAACCTGGCCTTTCTCAGGTCCTGCTGCTCCCCTCCCAGTTTGCAGCGGTGCGAGAAACAGGCAAGCTTTCTTTTGGCAATGTCTGCCATTGCCGGTGACAGGTCGTTGAGGGTTACCCTGATAAGTGGCTCATCCAGAAGGGTGAGGTTGTCGCAGAGCAGCTTGATTACCGTTCCGGTCCCCCCGCTCATTTCAAGGATGTTTTTCCCTATGATGGGGTTGGATGCATTTCCCAGCCCCATCCTTCTCAGCTCAATTGCCTGCTTCATAAGGGCATTTACTGCGGCGTCATGGCCAGTGTCTGCCATATGCTGGTCATAGGTGGGGGCCCAGGTTTCAAACAGGTTTGTGATTACCCTTACGGGGTCTTCTTCTGCCTCTATCCTTTTGAAGATTCTTTTCAGCAGGTCTTCAACCGCCATTTTCCTTGCCTGCGGGGAGAGGTAGTCTGCCTGTTCCTCAACGTGCTGGATAATCTGAAAAAGGTTGTGCACCGATTCATCCCCGATGGCAGAGATGATGCTGTCCAGTGCCATCTGGTGCCTTTCTTCCCTGCGGGCCACCTTTTCATATTCATCTGCCATTGAGGCGAAAAGCAGGCCCACATCCTGCTGGTGTTCAGGGCTCTGGGAAAAGGGGCTTGTATCCCGGCGCGGCTCCCCAAGGGTCTTTCCGAACGCCCTTCTTTTCAGAGCATCCCTCAGCCTGCCCCCGCCTGACTTTTTTTCTGGCTTGTCTGGCAAAGCAAGTATTCCATCTCTTCGCATGTCATTCTTTCCTATGTTCCCACCCAATTGAAACAAGGATATGATTGCCTCCTTCTCTCAATAATATATTGAAGGGGTAAATATTTTTAAATAGAATGTTTCAATTGGTGGTTTTCTAATGTAGTAAAGGAGTTGCAGACTCAGGTTCTGGGGTACTTGAGCACCCTGTCAACCAGGTCGACGTGCGCCAGAAACATCCTCCTGCAGCAGAAGCGGTCCAGGCCCAGCTCGTCCAGGGCAGCCTCAGGGCCCTTGTCCTTTAGCAGCTCCCTGTACTTTTCATAGTGCTGGGCTATGACCGCGCCGCAGGTAAAGCACCTGACTGGAAATTCCATATTGTCACCTGTAGGATTTCTGATACCTTGCCCTTGCCTTGGGGCCGCGGTATTTCTTGGGTTCCACCCTTCTGGTGTCCTCGACCAGCAGTGAACGGTCGATTTCTATGAACTTTTCCCTTAGCTTCAGGCCTTCGAAGTACCTGGTAAGTGCCTTTGCAATTGCAGTGCGTGCCGCCTGTGCCTGGCCCATCACTCCGCCGCCCTGTACATTTACTGAAATGTTCACCGACGAGGTCTCGGGGCCGACATACCTGAGGGGCTCGGTAATAATCTCCCTGATGTAGCTGTTGGTTATGGACTCAACATTGTTGCTGTTCAGCCGGACCACTCCGCTTCCTTCCCTGATGGTTGCCCTGGCAATGCTTCTTTTTCTTTTTCCTCTTGCAACAAGGGCCTTTGTCTCTTTCTTCTTCTTGGTGGTCTTTTTCTTTTTAGTTGCTTTTTTGGCCTTGGTTTTTGTCTCTTCCTTTTTGGCCTTTGTTTTTTTGGTGGTTTTTTTTCCTGCCATACATATCAACCTGAGTATCCAATGCCTTTGCAAAGGTCGCCAATCACGATGTGCTTGGACAGCCCGTCGAAAGACGCCTTTTCAATCTTGTGGTTCTGCTCCATCTTTTTTGGGTTGCCGGTATGCACCCTGAGTTTTTTCAGTGCTGCCTTCCCCCTTGCACACTTCTTGGGCAGCATCCCGCTAATCATCTTTTTTACCAGAAGATGCGGGATCTTGGACCATTTGGGTGAGCGCTCAGGGCTTGCCTTGTTTTTGAGGCTCCTTTTGTGAAGATACCTTTTTTTTATCTGGGCGGGATTTCCTACCATAACCAGCTTTTCCGCATTGATGATGTGGATTTCCTCCCCTTCCAGAAGCTTTTTGGCGACCTGGCTGGACATTCTTCCAAGCAACAGTCCGCTTCCATCAATAACTATCATCATTATCCCCTCACTTCAGGATGGCCACGTTCCTGCCTTCTGGATTGTCCTTGTGAAGGCTTTCTATGCTTACCGCCTTGCATCCGGCCTCCCCGATCATCCGTTTTGCACTTTCGCTGAAGGAAAATGCCGCAATGGTCATTTTCTTGGACAGGCTTCCTGTCCCGAGCACCTTGCCCGGAACCAGGACAGTGCTGTCGTCTGCTCCATAAGTGTCTATCTTGCTGAGGTTCACTTCCACCTTCTTCCTTCTGGGCCTGGAAAGCTCGTTTGCGACCTTCCTCCAGAAGGGCTTCTTGTTCTTCATCAGCTCTTGGATAAGAGCCAGAAGAATCTGGTTGCTCTTGTTAAGTCTTTTCATAATGCGCCACCCGGCTCGCCCCCTTTCTGGGGGACTTTCAGAATTGGCTATCTTATAAACAACAAGTAAGGTTTAAAATCATTGCGGCAGCGGGAACGACGCCAGAAGAATGCCCACCATGCCCAGAAAAAAGGCAATCAGGCTCATGTTCCTGGCGAACCGATAATCCTGTTCGGTAATTATTCTGATGCAGACCAGCACAATCAGGGCGTCTGCAATCACTATCAAGGCTGCTCCTGGCCGCGGGACCCCCATCAGGATGAATGGCAGGTAGGTGAGCGGAAGGAATACCAAATAGAGGAGAACTGCCATGGCGAGGGACGCATCCCTGCCAATCAGCACCGGCAGGGTTCTGGCGCCCCTGGCGGCGAAGTCGCCTTCCATGTCCTGAACAGACTTGATGATTTCCCTGGCCAGCCCTGCAACGAATCCAAGCAGGGCAAGCACCATTATCAGAAGGGACAGCTGCTGCGAAATCACGTAATTGCCGAAGATAAAGGGGATTGCCATGGTGAAGGCGATGTATATATTTCCGAAAAGTGGTGTATCCTTGAGCTTCCAGTTGTAGAGTACTGCAAAAGCATTGAATGCCAGTGCAATGCCGAATGCGTAAAAGTTGATAAAGAATGCAAGAATGGTGGAGAGCCCCAGGCAGGCAACAGAGAAATTCCAGGCAAACACCGGTGAAATCGTGCCCTTTACCAGGGGGCGGTCCAGCTTTTTGTTGGCCCGGTCGCTTTCCGCATCAAAATAGTCATTGAGTGCAAAAGAGCCCATTTCACTTAGCATGGGGACAAGCAGGGACAGAATAATATAGAACTCCAGGGGGGGAAGCGAGCCCAGGGTTATGGCCTCTGCAATCAGCACTGCAAAAGCCAGCATAAGGGCGTGCTCGAACCTGGTTAGCCTGAACAGCTCGCTTAGCATGGACTATGCTTTCTGTTTTATGTTTAAAATTATATCTGGGAAACAGGCCGGATTTCTCAATTATGCGATTGCTGGTTATTTGAATAATTTTTTGTGCACAAACTCAATAATTCGTGTTATTATTGTGATTAGTGATATCTATTTGTAGAAATGGACAGGGGGTATTATATTATTTTAGGTTCACTAAAAATATGATGGCAAGAAAGAGGAGGCTGGAGGTACCCGCAGAGCTTGACTATCTTGACCTTTCGGTTCTTTCTTATCTGCGGGAGGACTCCAAGACCCCAATCAAGAAAATGGCAAAGGACCTTAGCGTGCATCCGAATACTCTGATTCAGAGAATCAGGAAAATGGAGAAAACAGGGGTTCTGAAAAAGTATTCTGCCTGCGTAGACTATTCCAAGGCAGGTTACGACCTCCACATACTGGTTATGATAAAGGTGAAAAGAGGCCGTGCCGGTCTTGACCAGCTTCAGGGGCTGACCAGAATAAGGGAGCTTGAAGCGGTTTATGCAACCACCGGCCTCTGGGATGCGATTGCTTTGTGCAGGGTAAGGAACAGAAAGCATCTTCTGGACGTGATTGAGGAGGTAGGGAACCACCCGATTGTGCTGAAGACATCCAGCTCAATCATCCTGAACATATACAAGGACCCTGACGACTTCAATCCCTTTGCCTGAAACGGGGGTGTTTTGGCTGAAGCTTGACAAGATAGACAAGAAGATAATCGCCCAGCTTGTGGAGAACTCCAAGGTAATGTCAAAGGAGCTTTCCCGGAAGCTGAAGATTCATCCCAACACTCTTCTGCAGAGGCTGAGGAAGCTGGAGAAATCCGGAGTGCTTGTCAAGTACTCCGCGGTTGTCAATTACGGCAAGATAGACAAAAGGCTGCAGGCACTTGTCTTCTTGGATGTGGAAATGGCAAAAGGCTGGGAGGATATGCTGAAGCCGCTGGCCAAGCTGCCTGAGGTTGTATCATTTATCCTGGTTACCGGTGAGCATGACGCCCTGATAATCGCGAGGCTCAAGGATGAGGCCCACCTTGCAAACTTTCTGAGAAAGCTCCAGCAGAACAAGGTGGTTACAAAAACAACCACCCACCTGATACTGGACTACTACAAGAACACCTATGAGTACAATCCGATGAAAGACGAGCTCAGGATTTCCTGAAAAGGTGGAGCCTCATTGCATGCTCGCTGTCAATCGGGTGTTTTGCCGATTCCTCCAGTTTTGTAAATCCATT
>WJIU01000023.1 GCA_014730115.1 Microcaldota archaeon | reverse complement strand
CGCCGTTTGCCTCCCTGTCCAGCAGCCTCCTGTTCAGGTAGTCACCGATAAGGTTCTCGCCTGTCCAGGTGCCTGCAGCAACCGTTCCGGGCACAGTAATTTCCAGCTGCGCCTTCTCGTTGGTTATTGCACAGGTTCCGGTCTCATTGTCCTGGCTCTCTGCAGTGCAGGTTGCGGTTCCCACAACCTCTGCAGTGAGCGTCTCGGTCTTGTAGCCTTCGCTAACCATCTTGTTGGCTATAAGCGATGCTGCAACACCGTCGCTGGCATGTGCGCCAGCTCCCACAACTACCTTTGCCGCAGGTGCACCCTGGTCGTCCACCAAAGTGGTGGAACCAAAAGTAAGCCCGGCAAAGGCGGCTGAGCCTGCCAGGATTGTTGCCCCTGCAACAACGGCTCCGATTTTCCTAAAGTTTATTTTCATCATTTCACCTCATTTTTCATATTATAACAGATTTAACTGGGTCCTTCGCCATCTCTATTTAGACATATGTTCAGGTTGTCCCGCTGAATCATGCCATAGTCTTCCCACAACGCGGAGAATCCCCCCTCGCCAAGGTAGTACGGGGTTCCATAATAGAACCACATGCCCTGCATCTGGTTGAAGGCAGACATGAACTCCGCATAGGCAGTGTTGAAGGCACCGTAGTCGGGTGCATCCTCCCCCCATGTAGCTTCCTGCATATCATCCAGGGCATCCTCCATGGCATCGCTCAGAACTTCATAATCCTCTTCTGGCGCTTCAAAATCATCCAAGCCATATAGAAGTTCCGGTACGGCTGTATCATAAAAGCAAGCAGCCAAAGCCCATCTGTCCCCAAGATAGGGGTCCACATCATTCGCCATTGCAGCGGTCATCAGCGCCGCAAACAAAAACACCAACATTTTTCCTTTCATATATTTTCACCTCATTCCGTGGGTTCTCCCATCATGCAACTGTATATTGGACCATCTTGTATCCATTTGTAATGTTCAAATAGTCCAGAAAGCGGTATCTCTTCCTCCAGATGGAATAGAATTCCATAGTAGAACCACATTCCCCGCATCTGGTTGAAAGCAGACATGAACTCGGCATAGGCAGTGTTGAAGGCTCCGTAGTCAGCTTCCTCCAATGCGGTATCCATTTCAGACAGGGCATCCTCCATTTCGTCCATCAGGATGCCAACTTCTTCTCCAGGTGCATCAAAATCGTCTTCTAAATCCTCGCTAAATATGTCGCCGGCCACTTCATCACGGAGGCAATTGGCCACCTCATCCCTGTTTTCAAGGTAAGGGTCATATCCATTCTGGGCCATAACGGCGGTCATCAGAGCCGCAAACAGAATCACCAGTATTTTTGCTTTCATATTTTATCTCACCTCATTCAGGAGGTTTCTCCCCCGATGCACAAACTAATATCTCTCTGTATTACCGAATGATACCAGTCAAATATATCCGAAATGTCCCATCCCTCTTCCAGATAGTACTGGATGGCATAATAGAACCACATGCCCTGAAGCTGGTTGTACGCAGTCATGAACTCCAGGTAAGCAGCGTTGAATGCTCCATAGTCCGGCGCCCCTTCTCCATACATGGCCCCATTCATATCCTCCAGGGCATCCTCCATGGTATCCATCAGCTCGTCCACATCATCCAGTATGTCTTCGGACAGGTTAATGTCTTCGCTGTAAAGGTCCCCCTCATACTCATCTTCAGCGCCTTCGTCGTACAGGCATTCTGCCATAAGGGCCCTGTTCTCCATATAGGGTTCAGTCGGCGGAACATACGCCATGACCGAAGTCATGAGCGCCGCAAACAAAAACACCATCATTTTTCCTTTCATATTCAATCACCCAATTCATGTGTCCACATGGTTCCCGCCAAATCTACAGTCTCGTATATCATCCTGGATTCCCAGGAAGTCTGAGAACAGCTCGGAAAGGTCTCCCTCTCCCAGATAATGCTGGACTCCATAGGAGAACCACATGCCCTGGAGCTGGTTGAAGGCAGACATAAACTCCACGAAAGCTGTGTTGAAGGCTCCGTAGTCCCCTTCAGACCTGTAAAGGTTCATTTCCATCAATGCATAAAACATATCCTCCTCCATAAGGTCCTCAACCTCGCCTTCCGGGGCACCGAAAACTTCTATCAAATCATCTTCATACGCTTCGGCACCTTCTTCGTAGAGGCAGCTTGCGCCAAAGTACCTGTTGTCAAGATAGGGGTGTTCCTCACCGTTGACTGGGAGATATACTGCCGAGGCAGCCATCACCGCGGCCAGCAGAATCACCAGTATTTTTGCTTTCATGAATTTCGCCTCAATCCGCAGTGCCGCCGGGCCATTCCCCCGTCTCATAGCACATTCTCAGGTCGGAAGTGTATCCGTAATAATCCTCGAATAGCCAGTCCATGCTTTCCTCCTCAAAAATCGAGTAATGAACTCCGTAATAGAACCACATGCCCTGCATCTGGGCCCCGGCACTTACAAGTTCTGCATAGGCAGCGTTGAATGCGCCGGGGTCTTCCGGCCAGGCTTCGCCCATGTCTTCCAGAGCCTGGTCCATCTGGTCAAGGAGTGCACCTATTTCCCTGCCCATGGGCATATGTTCATCTGCCGCCATTTCCTCGGCCATCTGATAGAGGCAGTAGCCATTAATCATTTTCTGGGGCAGGGTAAATGCCATCGAAAGCCCCACCGCCAACAATATTCCAAATAAAACAATTTTTCGGTTCATTTTCATACCTCACAAGTATATGCTCCCCGTTCAACAGCATGAGGTTTCAGACTAGTGCCTGTCAAAGCCCTGGGTTCAAAACGGAAGGCCAGCCTGTCCATACTATCACGCGGGGATACATGTGAGAAATGTTATCTAACTATTATAAAGCCTATACATGTGATAAAAAAGGGCTTTGTATATATGCATATTGGATTTGCCGGGCTGTCACAGGGCAAAATGGACGTGCTTGTGCCCTGTGGAAATTCCGAAGGTTTCGGTGTATGCAATGCGTTTCCCGAATCTTTTCTTCAGCTGATTTTCAGTTTCCATCATCTCCCGGCAGTCCTTTGCCTGAAATTCAGCTTCCAGGTCGGGGCCTCCCAGCGCCTGGAAAGTTCCTGTTGCATTCGGATGGCTGCGGAGATATTCAGCCAGCTTCCCAAGCACGGCAAAATCATCTACAGCAATGCTTACCCGGAACACCCTGCAGCCAAGCTTTTCCAGGTCCAGAGACACCGATGCCCCCACTATTACTCTTTTTTCTTTCATTTTTTCTATCCTGTAACCAACCTGGGCCGGGGTCATCCCGGCTTTTTTTGCAATATCCACATGGGCAAGCCTGGAGTTGCCTGCAATCAGCCGGAGTATCCGGGTGTCCTTTTCATCCGCCTTTCTTTCCGGAACTGCATCCATGAAAACAGGCTCTCTGGCTTTTCCCCCCAGGCAGCCCTGGCCAAGATAGGAAATTCTTGAAAAAAGATATGCATCCCGTTTTCTGATGTGGCCGGAGTGCCTGGCAAGAAGCTTTTTCTGGAGCCGGTCCGCATCAGGAACCGAATGCGCAGCCCATGCAATCCCCAAGTCGTATCTTCCCTGCATTTCGTAAACCCTGAGCACAGAAGCATCAGAGCAGGCATGCCGGATTAGCCCTTTTCTAATGCCGGGGGTTTCCCTTTGCAGTTTAACCCTGGTTTCCCCCAAAAATAAGCCCAGCCTGAAGTGGTTGACCAGCGTAACGTACCTTTTTACAACTCCCGATGCCTCCAGTCTTTTCACCCGGTAATGGATGGCATCCCTCCGGATGCCCAGCTTTTCCCCTGCCCGGGAAAGTGGCTGGGAGGAATCCTGGTCGAGTTCCTGGAGGATTTTTCTGTCCAGCTGGTCTAATTTTAGGGCGGGAGGCGGGAGGATGTTTTTCGCCTTTGCCATTTGCGATTCTACATTTCAGGAAAAACATTTAAATATCTATCATTTTGTCGGAATTTTGCATTAAATTTTCCTACAAAAACAGATTAGCCGGGAAAACTCAAAAGGCAAGCAAGGCGTTTAATATCTTGCAGGAGGAAAGGGCATGCATGCTAGTCATTGTCTGCGGCCTGCCCGGCACAGGAAAAAGCACCCTTTCCCAGCTGCTCGCAGGGCAGCTTCCGGCAGAGCACCTCAACAGCGACACGCTGCGGAAGCAGATGTTCAAAAATCCGGACTACAGTGAGGAGGAAAAGGAAAAGGTCTACCATGAGATGGCAGTCCGGGCCGAGAGCCTGCTTTCCAGCGGAAAAAATGCAATACTGGATGCCACCTTCTACAAAAGGAAATACAGGAAGATGATGGCGGACGTAGCCGGAGCTCAAGACGCAGAGGTGTACAGGATTGAATGCGCACTGCCTGAAAAAGAAACAAGAAAACGGCTGGAAAAAAGAAAGGAGCTGGGAAAGGGGCCCAGCGATGCGGACTATGACGTCTACCAGTCCCTGAAGGACGAGTTTGAGCCCCTGGAAGGAAAGCATCTGAAGATTGACTGCTCTGCAGACGAGGAGGAAGCCCTCCGGAAGGTAATGGAATTCCTTGGTGAAGACAATGGATGAAAAGCAGATTCAGAAACTTGTTGAAAACAGCGGGGCAGAAATGACAGAAACCCATATCTCATGGATTCTGCTGGATGATTATGCCTACAAAATCAAGAAGCCGGTGAAATTCTCTTTCCTGGACTTCACCACCCTGGAGAAAAGAAAGCACTTCTGTGAGGAGGAGGTAAGGCTGAACCGCCGGCTCTCCCCTGGAATGTACCTGGGTGTCGCCGGCATAACAAACGGGGAGGAAATCTCCCTGGAAGGCAGCGGAAATCCGCTGGATTATGCGGTGAAGATGAAAAGGATGCCCAAAAACAGGACAATGGACATGCTGCTGGCGCAGGATGAAATAACAAAACAGCACATTGAGGAAATTGCCGGGATAGTGGCAAAATTCCACAAAAACATCCAGGTAATCAGTGGCAAAAAATACGGCTCCCCCGAAGTTGTGAAAAGCCAGATTGACGACCTGGCAGGCTTCCGTTCGGTAGTCCAGCAGAGCGCCGGCCTGGGCACCAGGGTTGATTTCATTGTTGAAAAATCAGATGAATTCATAAGGGAAAGAAAGGGCTCCTTTGAAAAAAGGCAGAGGGAAGGCCACATCCGGGACTGCCACGGGGACCTTCATTCCGCAAACATATTCATAACCGACAAAATCAGCATCTTTGACTGCATAGAGTTCAATCCCGAATTCAGGTATATTGACACCGCAAGCGAAATTGCATTCATGTCAATGGACCTGGACGCCTTCGGGAAAGGGGATTTTTCGGAATTCTTTGTCAGGAGATACCTGGACATCACCAAGGATGAAGGCATGAGGGAGATGCTGGGGCTCTACAAGTGCTACCGGGCCAATGTAAGGGCCAAGATAGCAGCCATCGACTACACCCAGCATCCCGGCCCGGAGCCAAGGGAAAGAATGGAGAAGTACCTGGGCCTGGCAGAAGAGTATGCTGAAAAGCTTTAGGCAGTAACCATGGACTCCGCAGAAAAGGCCCTTCCTGGATATTTCTCAATCCGCAGGAAACAGGCCCTCCCATATTTCAAAATGACAGCGAAGGTTGCCTGTGAAAAGCAGGATGGCACCGAATCCCTCTGGAAGGAGCACGGCCGGGCCATGCAGGAATTTGATTCCCTGAAATCTGAAAGCAAAGGAAATCTTATGGAAATGGAAGATGCCGAATACTCCCTTCTTGACCTTAAGAGAGACCTTGCATATAAAATGCTGGAATCGTGCACTTTCTGCGCAAGAAGATGCAATGTTAACCGGGCAGAGGGGCAGAAAGGATGGTGCAGGGTGGGCGCCGACTCCCACGTGTCCAGCATGTTCGAGCACATGGGGGAGGAGCATTTCCTGATTCCCAGCGGCACAATCTTCTTTTCCGGATGCACCTGGGAATGCGTCTACTGCCAGAACTACAACATCAGCCAGTTCCCGGAAAGGGGGATGGCAATGGCCGGAAAGGAGCTTGCTGCCTGGCTTGATTTCCGGGCGCAGGCCGGAAGGATAATCAATGCCAACTTTGTGGGCGGGGACCCCAGCCCCAACCTGCACACCATAATGGACACCCTCAGGCATACCAAATCCAATATACCAATGATATGGAACTCAAACATGTACATGAGCAGGGAAACAGTGAAGCTTCTGGACGGCGCAATGGACGCCTACCTTGCTGATTTCAGGTACGGGAACAACAAATGCGCAATGGAGCTTTCCAAGGTTCCTGCCTACATGGAAACCATAACCAGGAACTATAAAATGATAAAGGGAAGGGCGGAGATGGTTGTGCGGATTCTGGCCCTTCCCAGTCATGTGGAATGCGATGCAATTCCAATCATAGGCTGGCTGTCTGAAAACATGCCGGAATCAATATATGTGAACCTGATGAGCCAGTACTTTCCCCACTACAAGGCAAAAAACATGGAAGGGCTCGGCCGGAGGCTTAAGGAATCTGAATTTGAAAAGGCGGCAGAGCATCTCAGGAATTCCAGGATCAGATACTATGAAATACAATAATCAGTGCCGGAAATGCCTGACTCCGGTGAAGACCATCGCAATGCCCTGCTCGTCCGCGGCATCAATGACCTCCTGGTCCCTTATGGAGCCGCCGGGCTGAATCACTGCGGTTATTCCTCTTTTTGCAGCTGCATCAATGCCGTCCCGGAACGGGAAGAATGCATCCGAAGCCATCGCGCACCCTTTAAGCTCAAAGCCGAAATCTGCTGCAATCATTGCGGCAAGCCGGGCCGCATCCACCCGTTTCATCTGGCCTGCCCCGATGCCCACCACTCTGGTAGGCCGGGCATAGACGATTGAGTTTGACTTCACGTACTTGCAGACCTTCCATGCATACTTCATGGCCTTCATTTCATCTTCAGTTGGCTTTCTTTTGGTGACCACATTGAACTTTCCGTCATGAAGCTTTACATTGCCGTCCTGGACAAGCAGGCCGCCCACCACCGAGCGGAACTCCTTGTAGGGCTTGCGCTTCTTTTCTACCCCGTCCACCCTGAGCAGCCTCAGCTTCTTCTTTCTGGAAAATATCCCCAGTGCATTTTCAGTGAATGAAGGTGCAATCACCATCTCCAGGAACTTGGAGGTTATCTCAGATGCCAGCCGCCCATCCACCTCCCGGTTTACTGCAGTCACCCCCCCAAATGCTGCCTCCGGGTCCACCGAGCGGGCAAGCTTGTATGCCTCAAAGATGTCATCGTGGGAAGCCACTCCGGAGGGGTTGTTGTGCTTTACCACCACCGCGGTCGGCTCCTCGAATTCCTTGATAAGCTCCAGTGCGGAATTGCCGTCCAGTATGTTGTTGTAGGACAACGTCTTTCCCTGCAGTTTCTCTGCAGTTGTAATTGAAGGCTCTTTCTCATGGTCGTCTATATAGAATGCGGCAGTCTGGTGGGGGTTCTCCCCATACCTGAGGCCTTTCTTTTTCCGGAAAGTAATGTTCAGGTATTCAGGATAAACGTCCCGGCTGGAAAACACCTTCCTGAAATGCCTTTCGATAACGGCATCATAATGGGAAACGTGCTCCCATGCCTTCAGCGCCAGCTCCCTTCTCATATCCTCAGAAATATCTCCGGACTTTATGCTTTCAATCAAATCGGGATAGGAATCAGGGCTCGTCACCACCGCAACGCTCTGGTGGTTTTTTGCTGCGGCCCTCACCAGCGCAGGGCCTCCAATATCCACCTTTTCGATTATTTCCTGGAGCGGTGCATCGGAAAGAACTGCCTTTTCAAAAGGGTAGAGATTTGCCACCACCAGGTCAATCATCTTTATCCCCAGCCGTTCCGCATCCTCCATGTGCCGGGGGTTGGAGCGGTCGGCAAGGATTCCCCCGTGGATTCTGGGGTGCAGTGTTTTCACTCTGCCTCCCATCATCTCCGGAGAGCCGGTATATTCCGCAATGTCCGTAACCTTGATGTTGTTTTCTTTCAGGAGCCTGGCTGTGCCTCCGCCGGATAAAATCTCAATGCCGGAATCAGCCAGGAAGCGGCCTAGGTCCGCCACGCCTTCCTTGTCATAAACGCTTACCAGTGCCCGCCTTACTCTCATCGGTTTTTCCCCCGTCCCAGCAGGGTGCACAATCCTGGGATTGCCTATTCAAGAACCAGTTAAGATATATGGCATCCCTTCTTATAAATCTTTTCTCGCTGCCCTGATTCTTGTGAGCAGCACGTCAGGAACCGGAAACGCTCCCAGCTTTGCGCCTTTGTTGGGGCCATGGAAATCCGAGCCCCCGCTTTCCAGGAATCCGTATCTTTCTGCATAGCCCCGGAACTCTTCAATTATCTTCCGGGTGGCCTCCTTGCCATATCCCCTCCATCCATAGTTGCTGGCATAGTCATAGAATGACTCTATCCCGTCTCCGCCCAGCCTTCTGAAGTCTTCAAGGAGCTTTTCCATCCCGTATCCCCTTATGTCTTCATACACCTTGGGGTGGGCCAGAAATGCCAGGCCTCCGGCACGGTGAATCATGCCCACCGCCTCATCCAGGCAGAGAAACGAAGTCCTGCTCCGGAATGCAGGCTTTCCCTGGTCAAGCAGCTTCTGGAATGCCTCCGGAATTGAATGGAATTCCCGGGGGTACTTTTCCATCAGCGCCCTTGCAATGTGGGGGCGGCCCAGGGAGCCCGGGGCATGCTTTTTTGCATCCCCGTAGGAGATGGCATAGCCAAGCTCATTCAGCTTTTCAATGATTGCCCTTTTCTGTGCATCCCTTTCCCTTTCAATCCGGTCAAGTTCACCCACAAATTCCGGTTTTCCGGGGTCAATGTACAGGCCGGTCAGATGTATGTCTATATAGTTCAGCCTGTTGTCATAGACAGAAACCTCAATGCCCGGAATCACCTCCATGCCTGAATCCGGCTGCCTTATCTTCGCGGCATTCTTCACGGTGTCGTGGTCAGTTATTGCAATCGCGCTCAGGCCTGCGTTTTCCGCCTTTTCCACAATCTCTTCCAGGGAATACACGCCGTCTGATGCATTGGTATGGATGTGCAAATCAATCATAACAAAAACACTAATATATGATAACGGGCCAATGTATTTAGGTATTGCCATGGCAAGAAGACCGGTTGCACTGAGGCCCCCAAGGGTATCGCACTATACCAGCTCAGCGGGAACCTCGCTCCGGGCGGAACTCGGGCTCCAAAGCGACTACATACCGGTGGAGCTCACCCTGGGCATGGGAGGGCTTCTGTTCCACTATGGAGAGGGCATGCAGCCTTTCATTTCCCCGGGAATACGGGGGGAAGGCTCATTCGGCGACTTCACCCTCTTCGGCCAGTACAGCGCAGGATTCATAGGCGAAACAACCGGGGAAGCCAGGGGCACGGAGAGGATGGTTGTCCCAGCGAGAATGATTCATGAGCCTGTTTTTGAAAGCGAGCATTACCATGCCGCCCATTTCGGGGTAAGCTATGCCCTGAGGCTGGGCAGGGATGCCAGCATAAGATTTCTGGCTGCACTGTCTGGCATGGCAAGGCTCAGCGAGGCGTCCGAGCTGAGGGGAGGTCATTTTGAAACAGATTTTGGCCTTGCGGTTGATTTCGGATGCATAACCCTTTATGACATGACAACCGTGATGTACAGAAGCCAGAGGGACTACCAGCAGCACTGGAAAAATCTCAGGCCCGCATTCCAGAGGAACATGGTCGGCATTTACGGGGATGCGGGGCCGGCAGGGTTCTTTGCAGAGTATACTTATGATGTATTTTACCACGAAGGCAGGATAGGCGCAAGGATTGCACCCTTATGGGGCGGAGGGATATCAATAATGGGAAGGGCGGAAACCCGGCCTTTCAGCAGCTGGTCGGTGGGCTTTGGGGTGGATGTGCCGCTGGGGCCGCGCAGCCGCTATGGGGCAATAAGCTCGGAGGTGGAGTTCAGTCCGGGAACGGACGGAACCCGGTGGAATTATGAGGGCCTGAAGGAGGTTTCCCTTTCCATTGCCCTGGACGCACCTGTTCATATGCTTGGACATGATGAAAATGCCCAACGGGCTCAGGAAAGAGTAATGGAAAGCACTGTCGCGCCCTACGTGCACCAGAGCCTCAGTGATGAGACACTGGAAAGGTATTTCGGGGGGCTGGATGAATACCTGGAAGCGCAGCTTCCCAGCACACGGGGGAGCAGCACGGTCAGGAGGCGGATTCTGGATGCGCTGCGGGATGGCGAAAACTTCGGGGACTTCTGCGTCCGTGCAACAAGCCAGGAAGATACGGTGCTGGACAGGGTCAGGATTGCGGCAGGCCTTGCCGGGCTTGGACATCTTTATTATGACGAAGAGCTGCTGGAAAGCAGGAGAACCAGCGGGCGGTGGGATGCGGCCAGCAGAATGAACCACGAGTCTGTATACCGGAATATCAGGAGGTCCCTGCAGAACGGCTATCCCCTCAGTGCAGGCGTTTGTGCACACATCAACGGACTGGCTGCCGAATTCCTCCGGAGGGCTGGGGTGGATGCATGGACTGCAAGCGTGCCTTCCGGTGATACAAGGCATATAGTTTCGGTTGCCCTGGACCAGGAAACCGGCAACTCCTATGTTGTGGATTACGGACAGGTTTTCGAAGTGGAGGGGGATTTCATAGAGGCGGTAAGGGCGTATTCGCACAGCCGCGGATTCCGCCCCCATTCAATCTATGTTTATGGCAGAGGGGGAAGCTACATCGGGTATTACCTGGATGATTCCGGAAGGCTGATTAACCGTGCGGTATATCCGGTGGGCGGAAGGACCGGCCGGGAGCTTATAAGAAGGCTGAGGAGGGCAGTTCCCAGGCGCGTGGAGCAGGAATGAGCCCAACGATTAGTTTATAAAAATGTCCACGCAGAATGACTCTGCTTATTATAGCCTCGGTAGTGTAGGGCTTCACCTGAAGCGCAAAATGGTTAGCATACGAGACTGTCACTCTCGCGACCCGGGTTCGAACCCCGGCCGAGGCGCTTATTTTTCCATTTTTTTATAACAAATATTATCACAGTCTCTTCGAAGAAAGCAACACCAGCCCAGGTTTTTGAAAATCGTTATTATCGATTATTATATCGGCTCTTTCTTTAGGATTCGAAGTTGAGAAATAGAGCATTTGTCCAGGAATATACCGCTCTTCATACATCTTCCTGATGCTTTCTTCATCTCCCAGGCAGTATTGGTCCCTTTTTACAGCACGTGAAATCGAGGTTGCAAAATCTACATCCAGAAATATCTTCAGATCCCAATAATCAACAAGCTCGGGCCGGAATAGGAATACTCCCTCCATTATCAATATTGTATCAGCCTTAGCCGTAATGATTGGAGCATCCACGACTGCATCAGTCCTGAAATCGAATATGGCGGTCTTTATCTTAAGTGCCCCCTTTGGCCCTAAAGGAGCGAGAATGTTGTTGACAATGGCCTGGTTATCAAACGAATCATGAAAATAACCTTCAGGAGATGTTCGACCTCTTCTGTAGCGTAACTCTTTCGGATTGTGAAAGCCATCGACAGATGCCCGTATGGTCTGCCGTCCGCTGCATTTAAGCTCATCTGCGAGTTCATTTGATAGCCTTGTTTTACCTGAAGCATCTATCCCATCGATACCAACACGAAAAGGTTTGCCGCTGTGTCCTTCTAGTATAAGACTGGACAAATATTTTACAAGCTTCTGCCTGCGGATAGCCATACCTGGTTTAACAAGACAAGTCTTTGACTTCATCATACATAATTAGTAACAAAAGGTTTAAAGTTCATCAAGAGAGACAAAATTAGTCTTATCCTCTTTGACATCTTTCTTTGCTTCTTTTACTAACTCTTTTTCTTCCTCAGTTAGCGTTTCATCTAGTGCATGAACCTCAAGGATATGGTTGACTTTGGCCTCAAGCTTCTTGAATTCTTCAACCGACACATATGCACTTGCCATAACTATATTACCTCTTTTTTACTTATAAACCTTCCCTCGAGTGTCAAAATCCACAATATAGACGGTTTTGTCCTCGATAATGAAAAGTATCCGGTACTTTCCAATCCTTGTTCTGTACGTGTGCTCTTCACCCTTGATCTTGATTGTGTCTAGGCTGAAAGGGTCGGAAAGCAGCTTGAAGGCATCTTTCAGTCTTTCTTTCAGCTCTGAGTCTGCAATTTTCTTGAATTTCTTTTGGGCCTTGTTGTGGACCAGGACCTGCATGAATATAACTTGGACTGATATATTTAAGATTTTAAGGCGCTTATAAAAAAACAGCGAAAGCCAGGCTTACTGCCGGCGCCTTTCATACTGGCGAGCTTCCCTGGTCATGGTGTCTATATCCTCCTGGGGAAGTTCTGAGAGCCCGCTCAGGAAAAGGGGGGCGGTGTACTCATTGGGTATCCCTCCGAACTCAGACGGCCTTCCGGCAGGCCCGAGGTCTCTCTTAAGCTCTGCAATTGAGCTGCTCCATGCACTTTCCATGGCATTGGTAAACTGCTGTGCCGACATCCCCCGGTCCATGCACTCATGGGCAAAGTTGCGCAGTCTCTCGGGGGTGAAGTATCTTCTCTGCAGGAAACTCTGCATGGTGGGCGAAAGGAAATCAAATCGCTCCTCCCCCATCCTTCTGGCAATGGAGCGCCCCATGTCCTCCTGGTCGCTGATGCTGACTGACATGCTTCTGAGCGGAATGCCCTGCATAAGGTTGATTAACCGGTCGAAATCGTTCAGGCCCCCTTCCTCCCTGGCCTGCCCAACAACATGCATGGCAAGGGGATTGTCGTCAAAGCGCCTTTCAAAAGATTGCATTACGTCCCTTCCGGCGCCCCGGCCGGCGAAAAACACATCCTGGAGTATCTCCTGCTGCCTGCCCTGGCTCTGGGCCATCCATTCCTGCTCCCTTGGATCAGGCTCCCTGTGTTTCGGTGACATAATCCATATTTATTCGGAAAGCCTTAAATTAATTGAATTGTGGTAGAAAATGTTAATTCAGAAACATTTATAAATATCATTATACATATATTAATACACACAAAACCCGACATTTTGATAGGTTTAAATATATCAATTGAGCAAAATGAATGTGAGGTACTTGCCTTATGCCCGATATCATGACTGAAATGGTGGAAAGCCTGCTGCGCAACAGAGAGGGCAGCGAAAGCAAGTCATACCTCATCGGGCTGGAAAGGGGAAGAATCTGGGCTTCCGGCGATGCCGACTATTTTGAGATGAGAGAGTGGAGCGAGCTCAGGGTGGAAACGCTTGCCGAGCTTGCCCTTCCGCCCAGGGAGGAAATGCATTTCAAGGTGCTTGGGGCAGAAACCGAGCTTGACTGGGAGCCCTACCTGAAGGGCTGGCTGGACGGAGTAAAGGAAGTTGCAGAAAGCTACTGATTTTATAAACTTTGCAAGCCTCATTTAACCGGAGGTAATATGAGGCAGTTCATTTTTGCATTACTGGCAGCTTTTTTTGTACTGGGATGTGTAAGCGGCCCTTCCGAAGGGCCTGCCGAGGTTCCTGACGTCATTCCTGGCCAGGAAGAAGTAGAATTGTGCGACTTTGAGTCATCGTTTTCAGGCCCTGGGGACGGGCATTTCGGGAAGACAAAAAAGCTCACCGGCAGCGTGACCTGCGGTGCGGGCCAGACTCTTGAGCTGACCGTGGACGGGCAGGCTGTTGACAGCAGGACAATCCAGGGCAACTCCACCACAACCGTAACCTTTGATGTTCCCGGGCTGAAGACCGGGGCCCTTCCGGTTGAGGTCTCCAGCGCAGGCAAAACCCTGTATTCCAGGGAATGGGGGGTGGAAGCCCTGGGCAACCAGGACGTCACCCACGGGGACTTTGATTCCCTGTCCTTCAAGCTCTGGAGGGCAATGGCCTTTGACATTGAGACTGCAGTGGATGTGGGTCGCATCAGCGCCTACATGAAGCGCCTGGAGGGAAAAACCCAGCCCAACACCAACCTGCTTGTGGAAATCAGGAAAGACGAAAACGGGGAGCCGGGAGAGCTGGTGGATTCCACAACCGTTCCCATTGAAGAGACCACGCTGACCTACAACTGGATTCACTTTGACTTCAGCCCGAGGGCCGGCCTTCAGGAAGGAAGGTACTGGGTTGTGATGCAGGTTGAGCAGACCGAGAACATCAAGCTGGTAAGCGATGCGGTGATGCTGCACTACATGACCGTGGACCGGCTTGCCGAGGGCAACGACTACACCCTTCAGATGGCCCTGGACGTAGACGAAAAAACAGGCTATGTTTCAGAAACAGAATGGGTTCCGTTGTCCTATGACAGGGAGTATAATATTATACTAAGCGAATAGTCATCTCCCTGCATCTATCTTTTTTGCTACTTCTTTCAGTCTTTTCATTCTTCTCAGCATGTCGCTTTCCACTTCCTCCAGCGCATGCTCCAGGCTCCCCCCTCTCAGATAGTAACTGCGGCCGTGCCTGACCACCAGCCCTGAGCGGATAAAGGTATTGAGATGGTAGATGATTGCGGCCTGGGTAACAGGCAGCTTTTCCATCAGCTTTCGGGAGGAAATGCCTTCGCCTTCCCTTGCCGCCTTTACCAGTTCCTGGAAGATTGCCCTTGCTATCTCATCAGTTTCCCCGCCCAGCCCCAGGCACTGGAATATCCAGTCCAGCTCGGCGTCATAATCGTCCTCCTGGGGGACCATGATATAGCGTATCACAATCTGCTTGAAATAGCGCCTCTGGGCCATATTTAAAGTACCGGCTTAAGATTTAAAAAGGTTTTGAAATATAAAACAAATTGTTAAAAATTTAATGAATTTAAGAATTGAATAGCAATATAAACATGCTCTTAAAGAGCAAAGGAGGTGAAAATATGGCATTGCCAGCAGTATATGACCCCTTTGATGAGATGAAAAGGCTGCAAAGGGAAATGGACGAGATGTTCTCGAGCTTTTTTGAGCGGGGACGGAGAGGAAGGGAGCTTATGGAGTGGGGCTTCCGGGCGCCGCTGAGCGACATAGAGGACAGGGGCGACAGCCTGGAGCTTACCGCAGAGCTCCCCGGAATGAAAAAAGATGACATAAAAGTGGAAGTGAGCGGGGACACCGTTTCCGTGTCTGCAGAAAGAAAGGACGCCAAAGAGGAAAAGGAAAAGGACTATTATTACTGCGAAAGGGCCTACTCCGGATACAGGAGAGTGTTCGGCCTCCCTGAGGCGGTGGACCCCGAGCAGGTGGATGCGGAATACAAGGACGGTGTTCTTAAAGTAAAGATGAAAAAGGTAAAGAAGCCTGAAGAAAAGAAAAAGGAAGTGGAGATAAAATAATCCTTCCTTTCTTTTTAATTTAACAGTCCAGGGTGATTGCACGGCAGAAGAAAAAGAGGAAAAACCGGACCAGCTTACGGGCGGCGAGAAAAAAGAGCTTGTAGAGCACGAAGATGTTGAGATGCTTGAAGAGGCTTCTCCTGAAAAGGTAAAGGAGCTGGAGGACAAGCTGCTAAGGCTTGCCGCGGAATTCGACAACTACAAGAAAAGGGCTGCCCGGGAAAATGATATACTCAGGGCAAAGGCAGCAGGGGACACCCTGAGAAAGATTCTGCCCATAGTTGACGACTTTGAGATTGCAATTTCACACATGGACGTTACCAAGGACGGGGAGTTCAAGCACGGCATAGAGCTGATATATGCAAAGCTGCTGGACTTCCTCAAAAGGGAGGGGGTTGAGGAGATGAAGGCCCTGGGAGAAAAGTTCGACCCCTACCGGCACGACGCCATACGGTATGAAAAAGGAGAGGAAGGAAAGATACGGGAGGTAATCCAGAAGGGATACCTGTTCAGGGGAGATGTGCTGCGGCACGCAAAAGTGGTCGTAGGAAAAGAGGAAGAAAAATGATGCCCGACGAAGAAACCATTCATTCGCTTGGATTTGACAGCGAAAGGGAATTCAGCCTGTACCTTAAAATCAGGGAATCCCTTAATGAGAAGGTTCCGGTGGGAATAGCATCCTGATAATCATAATAAACAAGAGGTGAAGCATTATGGCAAAAATAATTGGTATTGATTTGGGAACAAGCAATTCAGCTGCTGCATATCTTGAGAGCGGAAGGCCGAAGATAATACCCAGTGCAGAGGGAATCACCCAGTACGGAAAGGCATTCCCCAGCTATGTGGCATTTACCCGCGACGGAAAAAGAATTATAGGTGAGCCGGCAAGAAGGCAGGCAGTAACCAACCCCAAGGGAACGGTAACCGCATTCAAAAGAAAGATGGGAACGGACTACAAGTACGAGATTTACGGCAAGGAGTACCGCCCCCAGACGCTTTCGTCCATGCTGCTCCAGAAGATAAAGAAAGACGCAGAGGAATACCTGGGAGAGGCTGTGGAAAAGGCGGTAATCACCGTTCCCGCATACTTCAACGACAACCAGAGGCAGGCAACCAAGGATGCCGGGGAGATTGCCGGCCTGGAAGTGGTAAGGCTGGTGAACGAGCCCACTGCAGCATGCCTCGCCTACGGGCTGGACAAGTCTGAAAAGGAAATGAAGATTCTGGTGTTTGATTTCGGCGGCGGGACCCTGGATGTAACAATCATGGACTTCGGCGGGGGGGTCTTTGAGGTGAAGTCCACCAGCGGAGACACCAAGCTCGGCGGCACTGACATGGACAGGGTAATCGCGGAATACCTTACCGACCAGTTCAGGAAAGAGAGCGGGGTTGACATCTCCAAGGACAGGCAGGCCCAGGAAAGAATCCTGGAGGCTGCGGAAAAGGCGAAAATAGAGCTTTCCACCACCCTGGAGACCCAGGTAAACCTTCCGTTCCTTGCGTCAGTGGGAAACCAGCCCAAGCACTTTGTGCACAAGCTGACCAGGGCAAAGCTGGAGGACCTGGTGAGGCCGGTCATTGAAAGGTGCAGAAAGCCGGTGGACCAGGCGATTAAGGACGCAAACCTCGCCCCTGATGATATTGACAAGATAATCCTGGTCGGAGGGCCGACCCGCATGCCCATCGTCCAGAAGTTTGTGGAAGACACCATAGGAAAGAAGGTGGAGCGCGGGATAGACCCGATGGAATGTGTGGCAATGGGGGCCGCCATCCAGGGAGGTGTGCTTTCCGGCGAAGTCAAGGACATCCTCCTGCTTGACGTGACCCCGCTTTCGCTCGGCCTGGAGACACTGGGGGGTGTGTTCACCAAGCTGATTGAAAGGAACACCACCATACCCACGCAGAAGACCCAGGTGTTCTCCACTGCAAGCGACATGCAGACCGCGGTGGACATCCACATCCTGCAGGGGGAGAGGCCCATGGCCAAGGATAATGTCTCCCTGGGCAAGTTCACCCTCACCGGAATACCCCCTGCGCCAAGGGGAGTGCCCCAGATAGAGGTCAAATTCGACATTGACGCCAACGGCATCCTCCATGTCAATGCCAAGGACAAGGCCACCGGCAAGGAGCAGAGCATGAAGGTTACTGCCCCGCTGAAGATGAGCGACGAGGAAATCAAGAAAAGAATGGAGGAGGCAGATGAGTATGCCGAAGATGACAAGAAGAGGTATGAGCTTGCAACCGCCAAGAACGAGGCCGAATCCATGCTCTACCTGGCCAAGAAAACAATAGACGAGCTCAAGGACAAGCTTTCCAAGGAGCAGTACGACAAGATAAGCAATGCCAAGAAATCCCTGGAGGACGCAATGGTCGGGGACGACATCGAAAAGATAAAATCTGAGAGCGATAACCTGAAGAAGGTGCTGCAGGAAACCGGCTCTGCTGCCTACAAGCAGCAGGGAGAGGGCGGGCAGCAGCCGCCTCCCGGAGGGGAAAAGGGCTACGAGCAGGTGAAGGAAAAGCCCAAGGATGAAAACGTCGTGGAAGGGGAATACGAGAAAGTGGACAATGAAAAATGATGTGGCATGACAAAAAGGGATTACTACGAGGTCCTGGGTGTCCCCAAGAATGCAAGCAAGGCTGACATAAAAAGGGCCTACCGCAAGCTTGCGCTGAAGTACCACCCTGACCGGAACAAGGGGCCGGAGGCAGCTGAAAAGTTCAAGGAGGTCAGCGAAGCTTACGCAGTGCTGAGCGATGACAAGAAAAGGGCCCAGTACGACCAGTATGGCCATGCCGACTTTGACCAGATGTATTCCCAGGAGGACATCTTCCGCACCGCCAATGCCAAGGACTTTGAGGACATATTCGAGGACATGGGCTTTGGCTTCGGAGGAGACCCCTTCGGCGGAATGTTCGGCTCGCTTTTCGGCCAGATGTTCCGCGGCGGAGCCGGGGGCAGGAGAAGAGAGGCTGGAGCAGACCTTGAAGTACGCATTGAAATCACCCTGGAAGAGGCTGCAGAGGGCGCCAAAAAGGACATCGCCTACCATCACAGCAAGGCGTGCCCCCGGTGCAGGGGCAGCGGAAACGAGCCCGGGACATCGGCAAAGCAATGCGACAAATGCAGGGGAAGGGGCCAGGTAAAGCAGGCCAGGAGAGCAGGCCCCATGTCTTTTTACACAGTTACCACCTGCCCCAAGTGCAGGGGCCAGGGCAGCATCGCGGAAAACCCCTGCAGGGAATGCGGGGGGGCCGGGAAGACCAGCGCTGCCGAGCACATCAAGGTGGACATCCCTGCCGGCATCCAGAGCGGCATGAGGCTGCACATGGCCGGCCTGGGAGAATACGGAAAGGACAGGCCCGGAGACCTGTTTGTCCGGGTTTATATCGCTCCCCATGACAAATTTGAAAGAGACGGCAACGACCTCTGGATAAACGTTCCGATAAGCTTTGCCCGGGCCGCCCTGGGCGGTGAAATAGATGTGCCCACCCTGTTTTCAAAGGCCAAACTGCACGTTCCATCCGGCACCCAGTCCCACACCGTATTCAGGCTGAGAGACGAGGGCATGCCGCGGCTGCACGGCTCAGGAAAAGGAGACGAGATGGTAAGAGTAATCGTGAAAGTGCCGGAAAAGCTTTCCCGCAAGCAGAAAAAGCTGCTCAAGGAGTTTGAGGGGGAAAGGCAGGAAAGGGGATTTTTTGATATCTTCTGATTTTGGAACACTGTTTTAATTATTTTGCAACATAGTCGCACTATGAGCCAGTTTTCACAAAGAAAGATGGGCAGCAGGACCCATCCTTTTCTCCAGAGAAAAAGAGGGAATGGTGCAAAGAGAAGACTTGCCCTGCTGGAAGGCAGGATGGGCCTTCCCAAAAAGTCAAGGATAATTCCGCTGGCCCCCGGCAGGCGTATTCAGCTTGCCGACAATCCCCAGGCCAGCCTGACGTTTGGCGGAATCGACAGGGACAGCATACTGTTCGAAGGCTACGGAAGGCCGGTCCACCTTGCCACCAGAAGGCATTCCTTTGGCCTTAGATATGATGTGTACAGCACCGGGGTTCTGGGGAGGGACCACTTTGCCAGGATGCTTGAGGGGGGAATCCTGAGCGGGATGCCGCTCAGCCAGCTGTCCAAGAGACATGCCTGCATAATAATGGTCAAGGACAAGCTGAGAGGCACTGCATCCCTGGCCTGGTATTCGGTCGGCAAAAACCTTGACTCTGCAGGGCAGGAACAGGCCAGGACGGTGCTGATGATGCCAAAGGCCGGGCTGAGGGCAAGAACTGCGTTTCTTTCACCGGATGAAGTGCCTACCCGCATTGAAAGGACTGGCACCGGGCAGGCTACGCCAACCCATATAGAAAAAACCAGCCTCAGGATGAGCCTGCCCACCGCCATGGAGGAAGTGAGGTCTGCAGTATCAAGAACAGGATTTACCACGCTGACCGAGCCGGTCCCGGTTTATGGAAAGAATGTACCTGTGAATATCGGCGGTTTCGGCCTGGTGCTTGACCTTGACCAGGTAATGGAAACAATCACTGCAAGAAAGGGAAACAGCACTTATAATGTGGATTTCTCAAAATCCTGGGAACTGAAAGGAACTGGGATTGAAAGCTTCCCCGGCTACAGGATGTTCATGTGGACAGCCACCATAGACCAGCCCACCCAGACCAGGATGATGGTAGTCACCGTACTGAATCCCGACCGCTCCCTGTACGGGAACTTTGCACTGGGCGTAAGATAGACCTACTTCAGGAAATCAACAATCAGGCTGTCCAGGGGCTCGGGCTCGTTTTCAGTCGCCTGGAAAAGGCCGGTCCCGTGCTCCTGCCCCTGGTAAATCTTTCTGGTGATGTCGGAAGAAGACAATTCCCCAATATCATCAATTGCTTCCACTGAATAGGCGTCCTGGCTTCCGGCCACCAGCAGCAGAGGCCTCTGGTACTCGTCAACCGCACTCTCTATGCTCACATCCTTGTACTCCATTCCCGGGGAAAGCATTGCCACCTTGGTGATGCCCCGCTCCCGGGCGCCGGCCAGTATTGCCGCGGTGGAGCCGATGCTTGCGCCCACCACGTAGTACTCGTCCGCTGTGGGATACCTGTCTTCCAGGTACCTGATGCCGTCTATCACATCGTTCTGCATTGCCTTGAACTCAAAGCTGTTCATGTCCTCCCAGGACTTCAGGTTTGTGCTTTCCCCGTGGCCCCTGGTGTCCACCGCCAGCACTATGGCCTCCGGAATTTCATCGTGCAGCTCCTCTATGAAATCCGGGGGATAGCTGCTCCGGTCCTCTCCCAGCATGGGAAGCAGGAAAACAATGCGCGTAGGGTTGTTTTTGTTTTCAGCGGGATAAAGCGTAGCATGGATTTCCCAGCCGGAGGAAGAATACGCAATCTCTTCTGATTCCAGGGTTGTTTCCGGCTCCTCCGGAACTTCCTGCTCTTCCCCGGGCTGCCCGGCAGAGGGGGTTTGGTTTGCTTCCGGGGTTTCTGCGGCCGGGGGCAGCTCTTCATCAGGAGCTTCAGTGGAAGGCCCTGCTTCCGGCTGGGCACATCCGAAAATAAGAACAAATAGCAAAATGAAGGGGAAAGGCCTCATCTATTTTTTCCTCTTCTTTTTGGCTTTCTTGGTTGTTTTCTTTCTGGCTGTCTTCTTTTTTGCAGCCTTTTTGGACGCGGCTTTTTTCTTGGCCGGCTTCTTCTTCGCGGTTTTCTTCTTTGTTGCAGCCTTCTTCTTTGAGGGCTTTTTTGCGCCCTTTGCACCGCTGCGGTACCTGGACAGAATGTCCACCTCAACCGCCATGAGGTCCAGAGAAACAGCTAGCTTGTCCAGGGAGATGACCAGCCTGTCCAGCCAGCTTGCAACAAGCTCGGCATCGGCAAACTCACCCCGCTGGTACATCTCCGCCCTTATCATTTTCAAATCATCCTGGAATTCTTTTATTGTCTTTATCATTCCAACACCGTTACCCGTAACGGGTTTAGCTTTTATAAAATTAACTTTCAAGGATGTCCACAATCTCAAGAACCTGCTCTTTCGAAAGTTTTCTGGGCCTTTGCCCGGCATAATCCCCCAGCTTTTCCAGCTCTTCACCCACAAACACCTTTGATGCCAGAAGGGCATTTCTTACGGTTTTGTTTTTGTGCTGGAAGAGATACCTTATCACGTTTTCCTGGAACTGGGAAAGTCTCCTGCCGGTGGGAGAAAGAACAACTATCGCGGAGTCCACTTTCGGTATTGGGCGAAAAAGATGCCGGAGAACCCTGCGCTCCAGCTCAACATCATAGTAAAACTGCGAGGTAACGCTGAGCCTGCCGTAGCCTCTGTCCCCTGGCTTGGCAACCATCTTTTCTGCAAACTCCTTCTGAACCATCAGAACTGCCCTTTCAAAATCATAATTGGTAAGGCTGAAGATGATGTCCGACGAGATATAGTAGGGGATGTTGCCCACAACAACACCAAATTCCGGAAGCTCCAGATTCAGAAAATCCTCTTCCATAACCTCTACCGGCATGTCCCGGAATTTTTGCCTGAGAATATCCGCATACCTGGGGTCCCTTTCCACCGCAAATATCTTTTCCGGTTTCTGCTCCAGGAGCACTTCGGTGAGCCGGCCGTCCCCTGCCCCTATCTCCAGCACTTTCTTTCCCTGTACATCCGCCAGCCTGGCCTCCAGCCTTAGAATATTCCTGTCCTCCAGGAAGCACTGTCCCAGGGATTTCCTACGGCGAAAGCGCCTCCTCTTTTCTTCCTTCAATTACAAGCACCGCATCAATAAAGCCATAGGCATAGTTTGCCGCGCCAAAGGCAGTGAAATAATCGCCTTCGGCATAGAAATGCCTGGCATCCGCAAAGTAATTGTCTGCATACCCTATAATGCCCGGGTATTTTTCTGCAAGCCCCAGCTCCCGGAACCTTGCTATCATCCTGCCGAGCTTGTCCATATCCTTTTTCGCTCTTTCCCTTGGCTCCATGTCAGACCTCCTTGACCACTTCCCCGAAAGGCCTCCTGGGTGTCTGCTCCGGCTTTTTTTCGCTGTATCCAAGAGGCACAATTGCCACCGGAACCTCACT
>WJIU01000022.1 GCA_014730115.1 Microcaldota archaeon | reverse complement strand
TTGCCAAGGGAAGGCACATCCAGGAGGCCCTTGGTGCCGCAGGAAGAGCCGTGCTTGTGACCGTAAGTACAGTGGTTGATTCAAGAGGAAGGGTCAGGCAGAAGTCGGTAACCGCAGCCGGCCCGGGAGGCGCCAGAATAAAGGGAAGCAAGGTAACCGGAATAACCGGTTCCCTTGGCATCAACGGCGCAACAATTGCCGCCCCCAATGAGGACTGCACCTGGAATATCCGGATACCTGTTTCAGCAGGCCGCTAATCTTTTCCTTTTTTCTACACCAAAACATACATTTAAAAGGATGTCCTTACACATTTATATGTTAATTAAAACATCCACATGTCGGTGCTGCAATGAGTATTCAGAATATGCTAAAAAACAAGAAAAAAAAGACAGATGGTGCAGCCGGCGACAGGAAAAACCAGAAATTTCCTAAAAAGGGTGCCGTAGTTGAAGAGCCTGGGCGCTCTAACGGAGCTTCGACAAGGGAGGTCCGCCCCGGCCAGCTCGGTGCAAGAGCCCTCAGGGAAGCGGACGAAGGGAGGCAGAAAGGGGAAGACATTGATGCTGCTGATGTTCTGGGCGGAGTGCCTGATGCTGATATTGAGGAGCTGGAGGCGCCGCCCCAGGAATCACCTCGCAGTCCAGGTCCAGAAAACCAGACCTCTGCAGATGGCTCTTCAGTTGAGATTTCATTGTCCGGCAGCGCGGTTGAGTCTGTGCATACCGATGTAGGTACCAGCGGAAAGAAAGTCACTGATGCCGGCTCAGGTGTTTACGATGACACTGTTGCCCACCCCTCACAGCTTGAAAACCAGCCCCCGCCGGTACCTGAGGAGGCAAAAAAGGCAGAACCAGCACCAGGTTCCAAAATACAGCATTTCATCGCAGAGATAAGGTCATCACGGTCTTCAGTAAAGGAAAAGCTCCAGAGAGTGAATTCCTACTTTAAATCCGTGTATGGCGACCTGGTAAAAAAGCACGGCAAAAAGGGTGCGGAGGAGCTTGCTGCAAAAGCCAGCAATACCCCCGAGGAGGGGCGGACCCCCCTGATGCGCTATGTTCTTGATGTTATATCCCTTGCCCAGCTGAAAAAAGAGCTGACCCAGCTGAACAGGGTGGTTGAAAGCGAGCTTGCAAAAGAGGAGCAGGCAAGGGCGGTACGGTCTCTCAAGGAGGACCTTGAGGAAAGAGGCAAAGCCGGCAATAAGGGGGAATCAGAACACGGACAGACAGTCAACCTGACTCCCGAGCCGGAATCCCGGGAAGAGGAGCAGCCTTCTGCCCCCCTGGAAGAAGAATGGGGCTTCACAAGTGAGGAGCCCCCTCCTATGGTATTGGTAAGCAAGAAAAGGAACACCGCCATGGAAGACAGCACAACCTCTGAATCAGGGCCTGTGAAGCGATTCTTTTCCAGCAGGATGAGCTGGGGCGTAGCCCTTGTGGGCGGGTGGACTGCTGCGATGGCAGCCACAGACGGTTTCCAGAGGCTCACCGAAGCTGTTAACCTTGCCCTCAACGATACTGCAACTGTTTCTACCAACATTGTAATGGGCACCTATGCAGCTGTTATGGGCTGTGCGCTTGCTGTCCCGGAAATCGTCAGGCGCGTAAAGGCGAAGAAGCACGTCCGTCTTTTGGAGGCACGCTCCACTTCTGACCAGAGATACAGCAAGCAGAGGGAATATGTGATTACCAAACTCACCGAGGTCCTCATGAACAACAAGAATGTTGACAGCCAGATGCGCTCCCTGAAGCAGGCGATGGGGCAGAATGAAAAGCTTCTGGCATATCTTGACCGATTCAGGGACGATTATTATCAGCTTGAGAGGGTTTTCGATGATGTCCGGATGCCCAACAAAATCAAGAAGAATTTTGACCACATACTGGCCATATCCACAACTTATCTGCTGATGAACAAATACTTCGAGAAGCTTGCAAAAAGGCTCGGCAACCGCAAAGAAAGAACCGACCTCTTCAGGAAGCTTCTCCAGGAAAACAGGTTCTTCAGGAAGAAGATGGGGGAGCTGTTTGCATCTTCAGAGGATGGGGTTTCATGGAAAAACAATCCGCTTTACCTTTCGCTTTCACAGTCTACATTCAGTTACGAAACCGCACAATCGGAAGGAGTGATGCCAAAGCTCCTGGATGAGCTTTATGACGATTATCAGGCCATTCGCCAGAGCATGGGAGGAAAGGCCGGAGTTTGAGAGGTGTTATTATGAAAACAAGGAAAACGTTAATGAGAAGGGCCTTGGACAAGGTCAAAAACAACAAGTCTTACGTGATTTCCGCAACAGTGGTTGCAGCATGTACCGCAGCAGTCCTGTTCAGGCAGTGCGGGGAGCCCCAGGCTGAAGGGCCCCGGACTGTGGACGTCCAGAGAGCGGACGGCATCTGCGATGCTGCTTATGAATCCTCCCCTTACCTGCTTGATGCAAACCGCAATCCTGTGCTTGACGGGCAGGGCAACAAAGTGGAAAACCCCTATTATTCCAAGGAGGACTGCCATGACCGGGACGGCGTCTGCGATTCTGATGCTGACAACCTGGTCGACCCGGCAGGAAATCCGGTAGAGCTGGTAGCAGCCGACGCCTTTGGCAGGCCATACACATTCACCCCGGAAAGCGCAGACCCGGAAGACCCCGGGTTTTCCATGGACTGCATAAGAGTACAGTGCGGTCACCAGTGCGGCGAGAACGGCGATGAACTTTGCCCTGTAATTGAAGACCGCCCTCTTATCACTGGTGATACGAAAATCAGCGATAATGAAACCGCAGAGCTTTACTGGGGCCAGATGACAGAGTCTGAGCGCCAGGAACTCTGGATAAGCGTTGAGCAGGGCGAAGAAATGGACGCTTCACCTGTGCGTTCCGGATTCTGGAAAGCAAGAAGCTATGGTGAAGTTTGCCCCAGCAAGAGGACAAAAGAGCTTCCCGAATGCGGTCCGCTTACCGAAGGTCCCTGTGTCTGCGAGAACCATTCGAGATGCGAGCCAAGGCCCCGCCGGGAAGATGTATGCGGGGACGGAAACATAACCGGCAATGAGGAATGCGACCCTGAAAGCAGAAGGGCGAGAGACGGCTGTTCTCCCGGCCATACCTGCACGGATTCCTGCACCTGCAGGCCTGTCCGGAGGGAAAACCCCTGTGGCAATGGAAAGATAGATTCCGGCGAGCAGTGCGACCCCAGAAGCAGCAGGGCGAGAGGTGGCTGCGAAGAAGGGCACTCCTGCACCTCAAGATGCACCTGCAGGGAGGACAGGCCACCCCAGCCGGTTAAAAGGGAGCTGGAGAAGTGCCCCGCGGCAGTAACCGGCTCAGGACAGGCCAAGATGGTCAGAAGGGAAGCCTTCAACCGGGTTGTTGCCAAGGGAAGGCACATCCAGGAGGCCCTTGGTGCCGCAGGAAGAGCCGTGCTTGTGACCGTAAGTACAGTGGTTGATTCAAGAGGAAGGGTCAGGCAGAAGTCGGTAACCGCAG
>WJIU01000021.1 GCA_014730115.1 Microcaldota archaeon | reverse complement strand
GAGCAGCCTGTTGTTGAGATTGAGGTGCCGGAGAAACCCGTTGAAGTCCGGGAGCCTGTGCGGAACCTGGTAGTAGTAAAGAGGACGCTGGAAAGCGGTGAAGACAGGACGTTCCATCTGGACCTTCTATCGCAGGACGGGGAGCTTCTTCCCGGAGACATGATAAAGGTAAGGGAAGGCCAGTGGCAAACCGCAGCAGAGCGCTTCCCTGAGATTTTTGAAGCCCGGGCTGAAAAGGAGGCACCTGCCCGGGAAAAAGAAAGGCTTTACTGCGCAAAAAGAAACGGCCATATTGATTTCTTTTCCGAAAAGGACCTCCAGACCGGCGATGAAATCTATGTGGGGGGTGCATGGCAGAAAGCAGAGGATGCTTTTGATTGGATAACTGAAATTGAAATTCCCCCGGAGGAGCTGGAAGCCCCGGAAGAGCCCCCAACAATTCCGGAAGGCCGCAAGGCAGTTACTGAAGAGGGGGAGCCGCCTACCATTCCTGAAGGATTCGGTACAGGGATAGCACCGGAAACCTACCAGGAAATTTACGGGCTGGAAGGATTCCAGAAGGCTGAACTTGTGTTTCCCCTGCCAAACATTGGAACGGACAACGAGCTGGAAGGCATGCTTAACCGCCACTTTCCCAAGCATACTCCCGAAGGCCAGGAAAACAGGAGAAACAGCCAGATAAGGTCAGTTGCAAGGACACTGGTGAACTATGTTAAACTGCAGACGCTGGGGCCTGAATTCCGGGAACCGTTCTCGAGGTTTGCCCGGGAAAAATACAACCGTGAAAACGTTGACCTTGAGGTGCATCCGCTTTATGCCAGCGCAGTTGAGAGCCTTGTAAAGGATTTCTCACAGGCAAGGGCAATAGGCCATGCAATGTCCCTGGTTGATGAATTCCACACACGGCAGAAAGCAATAGGGGAAGCAGGCATCGGGCCCCGGGAAAAGACCAGCCTGGTCCAGGCAGCTGAGGCCAAGCCTGTTAGCAAGGATGCCCTGTTTGCAAAGCTGGATGTCCGGGAAAGGGCAATAATATCGGTCGTCCTTGGCAAGAACACCCAGAGCACGGTGGAAGACCTGGAGCATTTCATGGAAATGGAGCCGGGAGTGCGGGAACTCAGGACAAGAAATTTCAATTCTTCATTATGGACAAACGAAAGTGTCAACAAAGAAGAGCTGACCGCCCACCACAAAGCCGCCATGACGCTTCTGGAAAAATGCGCTCTCGGGGATGCAACTGCTGATGAAAAGGCCCAGGCAGTGCTTAACACTGCCGAGCTTACTTCAAATCAGCTTGAGATGGTCGGCTCCTTCTTCAATCTTGATGCGTCCCGGGTCGTCTCGCGGCACATTGCAAAGTTCGGGCAGTGGGTGTCTGATTCCAGAAGAAGGGAAGCTGCAATTAATTACTGGAGAAGGGGAAAGGTAGACCTTTATACCCTTGGCAGCATGGTGCATAAATTCCGGTTCCAGGGGGTCTATGACCATTCCGAGGAGGAGCTTCAGATGCTCCGGGAATTCGGAAAGGACACGGGCCCTGAAGCAGCAGAAAGCTTTGCAAAGGCATTCACCGAAAAGGCGGTGGAGGCGAAAAGCCCCATGCTTCATCCTGAAATTGTAAGGTCATTTGTTGTTTTTGACCAGGTCAGGTACTCTTCTTTGAACGCCTCTGCCCAGCGGAAGGAGGAGCTGGAAACTCTTCTTGATTTTCTGGGAGTGCCAGTGGAGAGGCGCGATGTTTCAGTGAATTACCGCAACTGCACCCTGGTCCCCAGGTTAAAGAAAAACGGACAGGGTGCATATGAATACGGCATTAGTGAGGATGCAATTTCCACCATTACAATCAAGTCTTCTGAAAGGGAAAGTATTGTCCTGGATGCAGTATTTGACGGCATGGGTGGACACAAGGACGGCTCCAGGGCGGCACTGATTGCAAAGGACGTTCTGGAAACCGCAGCACTGGCCGGCTGGATTCAGACGCCGGAGGATGTAAGAAGGGCGCTGGTAATCGGAGACCTGGCAATCATGACCGAGCAGTTAAGGGACAAAGGGGAGAACATAAACGGATACCGCCCTGCAAGTTCGATGGGGACAACCGCAGTTGTTGCCTTCCAGCAGGGGGGGAAGTTCTATGCAATCAACTGCGGAGACAGCGAATGCAGGATTATCAGGGAAGGAAAGGCAATATTCAAAAGCAGGAGCCACTCGCTGGCATACGACCTCCAAAGAGACGGCGCCGACATGAACAGCGAGGCAGTGCAGATATACCTCCGGGGCAGGGAGTTTGTCATAGTTTCCTGCCTGGGCGTTTCCCCAAAATATATCAATATTAATAATGAGGAAAAAGGCGACTATGTTCCAATTGAGCTGAAGTCCGGGGATGTTATTGCCGTTGATTCGGACGGGGTAAATGAGCCGGTCTGCGGAGACCATGAGTATCCCCTTTTCATAATGGAGGCAAACGGCGACCTGGAGCAGGCCCGGGCCAACATTGCCCAGCTGGCCAGGACCAGGATAAGCAACAAGAAATCATATCCCACAAGATGCCCCTGCCAGCAAAAAACCGGCAAGAACGATGACCGCTCCCTTATTCTTAGATATGCAGAGGGCGGGATGGCTCCATTTCAGGAAAGTGACACCATAAAAAAAAATTAGTGCAGGAGCTTGAGGAAATAGTTGCCAGGGCAGAGCATACCCAGGAATACGAATTTTATTCTTCTTCCATTGACCGTTTGTTTTTGTTGGCAGCTGGGGCGGTTGACAGGGAAAAAGCGCTGAGTTTTCTTGTTTCACGTACCGGGAGCTGGTGCGGAATGGTTGCACAGAAACTCAGGGAGTCCAGAAAAACAGGGCCGGAAGAAAAGCTTATGTTCAGCTACATTACAAGAACAATACAGCCCAAGGACATGGCTGCCCTCCTTGATGCAGAAAATCCTGAAATCGCAAAATGGGCCGCTGATTTTGTTCTCAGTCTCAATACCGAGCAGAAGATGGAGGTTTATGCCGCGTACTTCCCCAGCCTGGGGCCGGCGTTCCGTTCCCAGACTGATGTAAAGGGGAATCCCCTGGAAGCGTGGAGAACACGTTACCTTGATGGCATGGTGCTTGAGGTGTGCGGTTCCACCGTTGTTCAGGATACTGCACTAAGGCTTGGGGTACTGCCAAGGGACCTGGAGGTTATGACATTTTATGTATACTCTGATTTCAGACCTGAAGCAGCGGTGAACACCCATGAAACAGGGCCTGGCACAGACCTGATACCAACAGTAACGACCCACCTGACCGGGCATGAAGCCGCAAAGATACTTGAAGCTTCTTATTACATATATTTACTTAGAGATACATCCCTTCCTGCAGAAAGAGCAAGGCCCTTTGCAGAACTTTTGTGGGAGATTGCGGACAGCATGGAGGAATTTGCACCCTATTCGGTAAGCTTTGTAAATAAGGCTGCGGCCCTCAGACAGGAAATATGCGGGGAAAAGGCATGAAATTTACACGTTTGTACATATGCAAACATTTAAATATACTATCCCACTAATGTATACAATAAAACACTTAGCGATAGTGCTTTAAGGTGAGATGAAATGGCGGGAAAAACAGGTCCACAGACTAAGAAAGATGCAGAAAAATTGCCTTCTGTCAGGAAGGACCAGCTGCCCAAGCTGAGAAAGGTGCTCGGCAGCGGTGAGCTGGGGAATGTTTTATGTGAAACTGCTGCTACCGAAGCGGCAAAGCGGGAAACCGGCCTTGCTGCTTTGGAATCCCAGATTAGAAGAGAAGTGGATGGTGCAAAGGAAGACGCGCGGGAGGAGTTCCGAGCCCTGAGGACCGAGGCCGCGGCTGCAAAGGGCGCTGCAGGCGAATCCAGGGAAAAGGCCGATGAGGCAATCAATGTGGCGGCAGAATCTGTTGCCATGGCCAATTCTGCCAAAAAGGGCGTAAAAGAACTTGGCGACCAGGTAGCAAATGTTGCAACAAAAGACGATGTGCAGGAAGTCAGGGACGCACAGCAGAGGGCGGGAACTTCCCTGGAAGAAGTCCGCACCGAGCTGGACGCTATCGCAGAAGCCATGACAAAAGAAGTCGAGACTACTGATGAGAAAGGCAACAGGACCAGAAAAAACCTGAAGGGTCAGGAGCTTTTGAATCACCTGTTCGGGCTTGTCAGAACCCTTCAGGATTCACTTGCCGGATTTGGAGAGCAGATACGGGAAAACCGGAAGCATGTGGATAACGCATTGCAGACCGCAGACCAGGCTCTTGACACCGCCGAGTTCAACAAGGAGCTTCTGGAAACTGCAAGGCAGCTTGTGGATGACGTTAATGATGGGCGTGCAAAAGACAACCAGCAGATAGGCGAAAGGCTGGTTGCCATGGAGAAGTCTGCAGGCAATGGCGACGGAAACGGAGCAAAGAAGGCTGCAGAGCAGGCCCGCAGCGTTGCTGAAAAAGCAAGGAGCGGGCTTGAGACACTGCAGGGCTCGCTCCGGGAATTTGCAGACAATGTTGACGGCAAAATCCAGCTGGTGGCAATGGTTGTGCTTGGAGATGATTATGAAGGTGATGTCAAGGCGGAGCTTGAGAAGCCCAGCCTTGAGCTGAAGAGGTGACATTTATGAGACCGGAACTGCAAAAACTTATAGACAAACACAAAAGTGGAAAGCCAAAAGAAGAAGAGAAGCCCGCCCGGGCGAAGCAGCCCATGGAAGAGGATGTATTCGGAAAGGTGACCCGCGAGGAGAGAATTAACCCCCCATCGGAAGCGCGCAGGTCTGCAGAAGAGGAGATTGCATCTGCAGAGCGTGCACTTGACGAAGCTGCGGCTGAACTTGAAGCCGAAGCCGGAAGTGAAGGGCCCCAGGAACCGGCAGAAGATGAATCCGGGGAGGCGGATGTAAGCGGGATGTTCAGGAGCATCATACAGGAGGAATCCGGCAGCGCTCCGGTTGTGCAGGGCCCTGGCGAAGACAGCCTAATCTCTGCACTGGACGATGAGGATGCTGCTGAAGAAAGAGGCACTTACGTGGACGAAGACACCGTTTCGAAGATTGTGGCCCAGGTCACTGCCCGTCTGGAAACCAGAATAGAGGAAGTGGCAAGGCCATTGGCAGACGGAATCATCGAGCTCAAGGTCCGGCTTTTCGGAGACGGAACCGAGGACAACCCCGGAGAGCTTCCCGCAACCGAGCAGGTGCTGGAAATGTTCCAGAAAGAGCTTAAGGCAACCGATGGTAAAGCCGATGCGCTTCAGGGCGAAGTAGGGAATTTAAAGAAAGGTGTGGACACCGAGCAGGCTGTTGCTCCCCTTAAACAGGAGATAGATGCACTTAAAGTAAAGCTGTTCGGAGATGGGACCCCTACCTGCCAGGGTGAGCTTCCCGCAACCGAGCAGGTGCTTCTGGCATTCCAGGAAGAGCTTAGGGCAACCGATGACAAAGCCGAAGCACTGCGTACACAAGTGGCCACCCCCAGGTTGAGAGAAACTGCTGAGCAGGCAACCGCCCCTCTCAGAGACAAATTGGAGGCGCTTAACATAAAGCTGTTCGGAGACGGAACCGAGGACAATCCCGGAGAGCTCCCTGCAACCGAGCAGGTGCTTGTTGCTTTCCAGGAAGAGATTCAGGAATCTGCAGAGCAGGTCAATGCGCTCCAGAAAGAGCTGGATTCAATGAAGAGGACCCAGAGAGGCATGGAGGAAATCCTTCTGGAGACCGCCAAGAGGCTGCTGATATCCAATCTTCGGGAGGAGGATGAAAATGCCCGTACTGCCGGAGTAGTAAGGACTGCAAAAACATTCGGCAGCGATGTGATATCGCAAATGCTGACTGAGCTGGTAGAAGACCCCAAGCCGATACTTCAGGAGCTTGCCAGGATAAGCGGCACCAACCTGTCCGCACTGGCAAAATCCAGGACCCGCAAGGCAGAGGATATAAAGAATGCAATTGAAAGGGAAGCCCAGCTGGTAGTGGAAAATGCAAAGACACTTGCTAATCAGGATTTGGAGGCTGATGGATAATGAGCATTCAGGATATGTTGAAACAGAAGAAGGGCAAATCCGGTAAAGGCGACAAGCCTGCGAAACCGGCTGATGTCAAAAAGGCTGCGGACAGGACTCTGCAGGTTGAGGCTCCGGATATGAAAGGGGCAACTGTAGAGCAGAAACCATCGGAGTCGCTTGTGGAGCAGCTCCGTCGGGATGACCGGTCTGCAGATGAGGCTGCACCGGAAGAAAGGCATTCTGCCTTTGACCGGCCGCCCCCAACCGCTGAAGAGGACAGCGCAATCAGGACCATGGACCAGTTTCTCCAGGAGGGCGAGGATTCCGAAGAATCGGAAATAGACGATGATGATGAAGCCGCGACCCAGCAGGAAGAGCTCCTTTCTGTTCATGATGAAGACATTGAGATTGCCGGTGGTGATATAAGCGGCCCAGGGGATTTCCAGGCGGAAACCGCAGCATACCAGCCGCAGCAGGAAGAAGAGGTCGATACTGATGAGGAGCAGCTTTCAGACTTTCCAGCCGGTCTTGGTCAGGCACCGCAGGATATTTCCCTTCAGGGGAAAGAAGCAGATTCGGAAGAATCAGGAATATCCATAGAGATTTCTGCAGAAAGCGGTGTCATCAGCCAGGATGATTCCGATTCTTTGGATGTTGACAGTCTTCTGGCATCTGTTGCTGAGGGCCCTGTGTCGGATGCAGCTAAGCCTCCGGCAAAAGCCGCAAAAGGGGCATCAGGCATGTTCAACAAGCGCAGGATTGTTACCCAGACCCCGGGAGACAAAACCAGGATTAAAGGCGGTTATTCAATTACCTACCTGGGGCAGGCAGGAGCGGTGAAGCAGTTTATGCTTGTCAAGGCAGGGGAAGAGAAAAAGCACACATTTTCACTTGCTTCGGGACAAAGCGCACAGAACACCATCTCCACCAAAGAGGGCAATCTCGGACTGATGGTGGTCAACAACGGCCCAAAAGGCGTTGTTGCAATGGTGGAAGGCGGGAAAACCCTGAAAGACAAGGCAGGTGAGCTGCTGTCAAAGGTGGGGGAGTGCCTTGCCAGTCTTAAACCATACGTTCCTGAAATTCTTGTTGCTGTACCCGTAACTGTATCCGCAGTAGTCGGAGCAGCCAACGGATGGCTCCAGCCCTGGCTTGGCGGATGGCACATTCCGGTGCTTGCAGCTGCCACGGTGCTGACCGACGGCCTGCTTGCATGGTCAGGTCTGGACAAGAGAAAGGAACTGAAGGAAAATTCTGCTGAGGCAAAGAGGTGAAATGAATAATGAACGCTACAAGAAGGGAAAGACAGGAGCCGACAACCGCTGCTGCGGATGGTCCGGGCAAGAGAAATAAAAAGAAAAGCTTAAACTGGAAGTATGTAGGGGGAGCCGCTGCCGGAGCTGCCATTGTCGGTGTGCTGCTGTTCCGCTCATGCGGCCCGGCAGAAGAAGGACCGATGAGAGATGCTCAGTGTGAAGAATGCGCACCTGCACCGGAGAAAGGAGACGGGAACTGCGAGGTTTCAAAAGGTGAGCACGACCCGTTCAGCGACAAGTTTGACCCTGAGTCCTGCGGTTTCTGCGGAGACAATGTCCAGAACGTCTGGCTTGTAGACGGGGAAGAAGTCGGAAGGGAGACTGCCGATTCCTGCCTTGCTGATTTTGCCTGCGGACATCCTGGCGTTGACCAGGAAACTATTGTAGCAGTAATTGATGAAAATCCAATGGAAACAGGTATTGATTATCAGTATGCGACCCGGCCGGCGATAAGCTGTGAGCAGGAATCACCCAACTACTGTGAGCAGGTATGCCAGCCGGAAGAGCAGGAGCCCCGGAAGCGGGCGACCAAGAGAAGAAGGAGAAGGAGAGCAAAGAGGGACAGGACTCCTGCAAAAACAACTGCTTCAGCAAGGTCTTCAGGTTTGGAGAAGTGCCCCGCGGCAGTAACCGGCTCAGGACAGGCCAGGATGCTCCGAAGGGAAGCCTTCAACCGGGTTGTTGCCAAGGGAAGGCACATCCAGGAGGCCCTTGGTGCCGCAGGAAGAGCCGTGCTTGTGACCGTAAGTACAGTGGTTGATTCAAGAGGAAGGGTCAGGCAGAAGTCGGTAACCGCAG
>WJIU01000020.1 GCA_014730115.1 Microcaldota archaeon | reverse complement strand
TTGGGGTCTCCGATGTTCATGTCCGAGCGTATGCTTGATTCCACAATCACTGCCCTGTCCCGGTCGGGCACGCCCGTTGCCCAGAGTTCCTTTACGCATTCAGGCGGCTCTGCCTGCGGCTCTCTCTTTACTTTCAGTCTTCTTGCCTTTGAGATATGGGTTACAGGGCTGGGCCTGGAACTCTTGGCTCTGGATTTCACCATAAAAATATAATATTACATAAAGATTAAAAATATACCACAAAGCAGAATTAGAGCCTGGACATAACCCCTTCCCTGTTTACAGCAAACCGGAATTCCCCGACCTGTTTTCTCATCTCCCTTGCGCCCTCCATCGCCTGGCTGATTAATTCTATAAAGGAATCCCACGACCCTTTTTCTGCATACATGCTGCTGACATTCTCATGGACTATGATTTGCCTGTTCCTGTCAACAAGAGTCGCAAAGATGTTGCTGCCCCGGGAACTTATGCAAACGGCATAGTCTGGCAGCCTGTCCGGAATAGGCGTTCCGTAAAAGAAATGGCTGGCCACCCTTCCCGCACCGGTTTCTGCTTCAGTTGAAAATGAAGGGCCCTGCCCCAGCAGGAGAAGCTGGTCAGGCATAAGCAATGCATCGGAAAGCTCTTCAGTAACAGGGGCGACATTGCCCAGAAGAGCGAGGCATGTTTCTTTGGTTGCTTCTTTGGGATAGTTCTGCTCTGCCACGACACCACGACCGCGCAGCCGCCTTCCCGGCGGCGCTACTCTGTTTTCTTCGCCGTTTTCATTTATAATGCCTTTGCCGCGAAGGGCGCTTCGGGCCAGAGGCCGGCGCACAGGTTTTCTGGGTTGTCCTGGCCCGTTCGGAAAAAGAGGGATTACCTTGCCCTTTCTGCCAGAACCATTTCCTTCCATGAACTAAAAATGCAGGGAACTAGTTAAATATATTATCATTGAACATGAATTATCATTTAAGATAACATAAAAGTTTGGTCAACTGGGTTTTGGCACATGCATTGACCGGAAAAACAACCATTAAAGCAAAAAAACTACAACCGAATCAAAAACGTTTAAATATATTGTGCAAACTAATTATACTTTGACTTACGCTCATTCTGTAAGTGCATGGGAGGATAACTGGTCGCCTTGCCAGCGCGTTGCGCTGGCCTATTTCTTTTCACATGCTTCCTGCCCAGTGTTACTTCCGCCTTTTCCATTATGAAAATGATTTCAATAAAAACCTTTTAATCAGAATCACAGACAGGAGATTCCATGCCAGAACTCACAGAGATAGACGGCTCCTACGGAGAGTCCGGGGGGCAGATACTCAGGACATCGCTTTCCCTTTCCGCAGTGACCGGGAAGCCCCTGGTGATAAGGGACATCCGGGCAAAAAGGTCAAATCCGGGACTGCAGATGCAGCACCTGACCTGCGCCAAGGCAGTACGAAGCTTGTGCAGGGGACGGCTTGAGAATGCAGAGCTGAACAGCACCACCCTGAAATTTGAGCCCGGAAAGATAGTCGGGGGAAAGTATGAATTCAACATAGGGACCGCGGGCTCGGTAACCCTGGTTGCGCAGACCTTGATTCCGATACTTCTCAATGCGTCAAAGAAAAGCACGGTAAGAATTACCGGCGGAACCCACGTAATCAAGTCGCCGGGCTACGACTATTTTGAAAATTTGTTCATTCCGGCAATAAGAAGATTCGGGGCGGATGTGAGCTCCCGGATGCTGAGACCGGGGTATTATCCCAAAGGCGGGGGCAGGATTGAGGTGAATGTAAATCCTTCCCAGCTTACCGGATGCACTGGCTGGGAAAAAAAGGAGGATGCAAAGGCACTGATACGGCTGTCCGGCCTTCCCTCCGGCATTGCAGTCCGTGAAAAGAAGGTTTTCGTGCAGAACGGGATAGAGAGCATTTCCATAAGGGAAGACGATGCCCTTTCAGCAGGGAATGCAGTGACCCTGTGGGATGGCTTCCGCGGCGCATACGTGCCTGGCGAAAAGGGAAAACGAGCGGAGGTCGTGGCCCAGGAAGCGGTTGATTTCCTCAAAAAGCAGGAAGAGGTGGACATCCATCTTGCCGACCAGCTTCTTGTCTACGCGGTGCTGGCAGAGGGAAAAACAGAATACAGGATAGCCAAGGCCACCAACCACCTGCACACCAATGCAGAGATTATCAGGAGATTCGTTCCGGAAAGAAGGATTGAAATTGAAGAAGAGAAGGTTGCTGTTACCTGATTTCACTTTTCGGTTCTCTGGACTTCCAGCACGCTGCCGTTGCGGTGAATCGTAGCAGTATAGTAAAAGTCTGCATTTTCGGAATTCCACATCACGATCCAGGTGTCCAGCTCTTCCGCCGCCTGGGGCTCTGCCTCCGGATAATTATCTATATACGACTGCACCGGCGATGTGCCTTCAAATGTGTGGGACGCAATCACCGCCTCCTCTTCGAAGGCAACCACGCATATGCCCTCGGTGCAAACTTCGCATCCCGAGGTTATCACATCTGCAGGCTGGGGGACAAAATTCTGAACAGGGTAATTATAATAGATGTGGATGCGCTCCGGGCAGGGACTGTCCGGATTCTTGGTTACCTTGGCTTTTACCTCAAAATACCTGTCCTCGTACATGTTGTACCTTGGGGTTACGGAGATTACCCCTATTTCTGCAGCCGGATACCTGGAATTAAGGTCTTCCATGACAAACTCCCTGGCATCTGCCTCAACGACGTCCACCTTGAAGAATTCCACAACCTTTACAAGCAGGGCTATCATAACCAAAAGGGCAACAATTAGAAGTACCTCGCGCCTCACTGCCATGAGGATGAGTTAGCTCTTAAAATTTTTATTCCTTCCCTTCGGTCAGGGACAGGATGGCCTCGGCAATATCGCCGTTGGTTTTCTCCAGGGCCGCTTTTGCCTCTTCCTCCGAGCATCCGGCCTGCTCCACAACCATTTTGATGTCTTCGGGGGTCGCTCCTTCCTCAAACTTTATGTCCCCGGTAATCTGCAGGGATTTCTGGCCCTGCATTGTTATCTGTGTAACCTGGGGGTTGTCAACAACCATTCTTCCGGAATCAGTTTCGATGGTTACGCTGCGGGCGCTTATCTCCTCGCTTTTGATGCCCATCTGCTTCATAAGGGCCTGCATCTTTTTTGGGTCCATTCCTCCGGGAATCATGATAATTTACCTCGGATTACTTGAAGTCCTCTCCGCGCTCGGACTTCCGTACCTCCACGCGCCTCATCTTGGTAATCTGCTTTAGCCTGCTGAAAAGCTTGGAGGACACCCTTCCGAATATTACATCCTGAATTACGTCGTCAAAGTTCTTTTCCACGATGGCCTTCCTGGTTTCCTCCTGGAGTGCCTCCCTAAGGTTCCTTTTTGTATTCTCGCTGACGCCGGCACCAGTCACTGCGATTACCTTCAGCCTCAGGTCCTCGCCGTCCTTGGTTTTTCCGTCAATAACCTGGTGGATGAGGGATTTCCCTCTTCTTGCAAATGTCTTGATAAACGAAGGCGATATTGCATGGCCTATCAGCTTGGTGGTGGCATCGCTTCCGGATACGCCGTCCACCCTGAATCGCATGGTGGTGAACATGGCAAGCTGGGAAGACCCCCCGACCCCGAGTTCCAGAAGGCTTTTTGACACAATCCGGTTTTCAAGCTTCTTGGGGTCTGAAGCAACAATTTCACAAAGCTCTTTTTTCTCGAAGATATCCGGTGCTTTTACAGAATACCATTTCTTTGTTTTCCACTTATCCACTGCTTTTACTTTTCGTCCTCCCAGAAAATCACCATCACTTCACGAGCAGGGCAGCCTTGTCCCTTTCGTATTTCCAGTCCCCCGGAAGCGTTCCTTGCTTTCGGTAGTACCTCACCAGCCTCTCGATTTTAGACTCCACATGGCTGAGCTTCACACTGTTGTGCACGTCTTTCCTGGAGGATTTCAGATGGGTTGACATCCTCACTGCCTTTTTGATAAGATTAAGCAGGTCTTCGGGATAGTCTGGGGCCACGTTTTCCTTTTTCAAAAAGTCAAGAAGCGATATGCCAAGGACGGCCCTTACGTTGGCAACGGCATGCCTGTCCCTCAGAATAAGGCCGATTCTGGCCGGAGGGATTCCTTCCTTTGCCATTTTGGTTATCAGCTCCTCCACTTCTGCTTTTTCAAGAGGCAGCCATTCCGGCTGGGTTTTGCTTTTGGGCCGTTTGGTGCCGGACTTGCCCTTTTTCTTTGAATGTAATCTTGCCATAAAATTCACTCCTTCCTGACTCAGGCCGAAAAAAGCCATTTACAGAGAATCTCATTTACCTTGGAGATATCTGGAGAAATCAAGAAGCGTTTTATATCTATGAGAGAGCTTGTTTTTTAATGTTATGCTTTCTGCGAATGTCTGCTCATGGCCCTCTGGAACAAACACCGGGTCGTATCCGAATCCCCCGCCTCCCCTTTGCTCCCTGGAAATCCTGCCCCTGCACTCCCCTGAGAAGGTGTGCACGCCCTTTCCGTCGTGAAAAGCAATGCAGGTCCGGAAAACGGCCCTGCGGTTGTCACGGTCCCCCATGAGTCTCAGTATGCCATCGGTCCCTATCTTTTCCAGCACCCATGCCGAGAAGGTGCCGGGGAAGCCGTTGAGCGAATCTATGAAAAGCCCGGAGTCCTCCACAAAAACAGGCTGGCCGCAGGCAAGCCAGGCAGCCTCCGCCGAGTCCCTGGCAATCTCTTCAAGGCTGTCCGAACGGAGCTCCCGGTGGCTGAATTCCACCTGCCTGACTGTGTGCCCCAGGCTTTCAAGCATTTCCTGGGCCTCCCCCAACTTGCCCTGGTTGCCGGTTGCAAAAAGGAGCTCCATCAAAAATCACCAAGGTTTAATAACAGGGCTAAGTTTAAAACAAAAACGCAAATGCCAGGTGATTATTTGAAAAAATCAAAGAAAGGCGCCAAAAAAAACCCCGAAAAAGACAAGAACATGGAGTCGGTCATCAAGGACGTGGAAAAGGCCCTTTTTGCCATAAAGTTCTATCCGGTCGCAGTTGATGTGGAATCCAAAAACGAAGCCCTTGAAAGGCTGGAGAAGATTTTTTCCAAAGGCAGTGAAACGGTGAGGCAGCTGGTCCTCTACATGGTGCATGGCCAGCTTGCGCTTGCCTCGGAAATGAAAATCATGCACACCTTCGAGTA
>WJIU01000003.1 GCA_014730115.1 Microcaldota archaeon | reverse complement strand
GTCAGGGTCCTCGTCAAAGTGGTTGTCTCCCTTGAGCCAGAGTGCCTGCATCTCAGTGTAGGTGTTGCCGGCGTCCTCATCCATCAGGCTTGCATCCTGGAATGGTGAGAAGTCTCCCCCGTCAACCTGGTAGAGATATACCTCTGAAGGGCCGATGCTGCCGGTCTCACCGTCTGTGAACGGGTTTGCGTTCTCAGAGGTGTCTGAGCCTGCCAGCTCATAGGCAACAGCTGAATCGCCCTCGTCAAGGTTTCCCTCCCTGTCCAGCAGCCTCCTGTTCAGGTAGTCGCCGATAAGGTTCTCGCCTGTCCAGGTGCCTGCAGCAACCGTTCCGGGCACAGTAATTTCCAGCTGCGCCTTCTCGTTGGTTATTGCACAGGTACCGGTCTCATTGTCCTGGCTCTCTGCCGTACAGGTTGCGGTTCCCACAACCTGGGCGGTGAGCGTCTCAGTCTTATATGCTTCGCTCACCATCTTCCCGGCAATCAGGGATGCAGCCACACCATCACTTGCTGCTGCACCTGAGCCCACGACCACCTTTGCAGTGGGTGCGCCGTTGGCATCCACCAGCGTTGTTGAGCCAAACATAAGGCCCGCAAACGCGGCAGAGCCTGCCAGAATTGTCGCGCCCGCGACAACTGCTCCAATTTTCTTCAGGTTTACTTTCATTTGTTCACCTCAGTTCCACCGTCTTTTTATGGGCCGAGTCAAAACAATTACCGGCGGTGGATTTTCTCTTTTTTTTACGGCCCAAAAACCGAGAGAGAAATACTCTCCCGGACAGAGATAGGGCTTGCCCTATCTCCCGCAATTTAGACATTACCTCTTGCGACAAGTTTTTAAACATTGTGTGGTAACCTAAACTCTAATTTATAAACTCAAGTTTCAAATTAGTCAATGAACGTAGATGGATTACGCTTATAGACGAATTATATTTCAACTGTCAGTCCATCGCTCGCTATTATAGTATTATTGAATATCTCTTGCGCCTGCTTTAGCAGCATAGAGGAATCAGAGTATCTCGGGCTGATATGGGTTATTATCAATTTCTTAACTTTGGCCTTTTTGGCTATCACGGCGGCATCCTCCACAGTGCTGTGCTGCCGCTCCCTGGCCTCGTCCTCCATGGAGGCATCAAATGTGCCTTCATGGATTAACAGGTCCGCCCCCTGTGCAGCACTAGCTGTATTTTCATCTGGTGCAGAATCTCCGGTATAGACAACCTTCCTGCCCGGCCTGGTCCATGTTACATCCTCAAGCCTGACTGTCCTGCCGCCCGCCTCTACTTTCCCTTTCTTCTGAATTTCCTGAAACATCCTGCCCTTCAGGCCCAGGGAATGTGCCTTTTCCTCATAAAACTTCAGCTTGTCTTCCTCCCGGAAAATGATGCCGTAAGAGCCCCTGCAGTGCTTTACCGGAAATGCGCTTATCTCAAACCCGTTTCCGGAATGTATTTTCCCTTTCCTCATTTTGGTCTGCTTCACGAAAGGGTAATTCTGGGCATCAAATTTTTGTGAAGTTACCAGGGTCAGGGGTTTGGGAGAAACCGAAGAAAGCTTCAGTGTTTCCAGAAGCCCGAACATCCCCAGAAAATGGTCAAGGTGGGGGTGGGTGATGAAAATTGCATCGATACTTCCAAAGCCGGCCCTGTATCTCATCAGCTGCCGCTGGGTTCCCTCCCCGCAGTCCCAGAGCATGAGCTCGCCTCCGTATTTCACTGCAAGGGAAGGCATGCCGCGGTCCACTGTGGGCACGCTTGCAGAAGTTCCCAAAAAGGTAATCGTGAACATGACAATTGATAATGAAGTATCTGTTTTTAGAATGGGGGGAGACAACACATTTTTAATATTTGTCGGGCCTGGTTAGGTTTATGCCACAGAATTTTTTTGTAACCGGAAAACCCAACGCGGGCAAGACAACACTTCTGAAAAGGCTTATCGAGTATCTTGAAGACAGGGAATTCAAGGTTGGGGGGTTCATATCACCCGAAGAGCGCCATCACGGCACCAGAACCGCATTCCATATTGTTGACATTGAAAGCGGCAAAGAGAGGCTTCTTGCATCTGTGGAAGGCAGCGGCCCCAAGGTCAGCAAGTACCATGTTAACCTTCTTTCATTTGAAAAGACCGTTCTGCCTGCAATGAAAAAAGTAGACAAATACGATGTTTTTGTAATAGACCAGATAGGCAGGATGGAAATGAAAAGCAAAAAATTCAGGCGGGAGCTGGACAATGTCCTTGACTCGGACACCCCGCTAATTGTTTCACTCCACAATGATTACCTCCCCAAGTATAAAGCATTGGGCAAGGTTTTCAGGCTTACCAGCAACAAGCATGAAGCAGTGTTGCTTGATATTATGGAAGAGGTAGAAAGCTCGCTGAAAAAGAAGAAAAAGAAAAAAGCGCGCAAAAAGCCGGCAAAGAAAAAGGCCAAAAGGAAGCCAGCCAAAAAGAAAAAAGCCCCCAGGAAGAAAGCGCCTCCATCGGAAGAGGCAAAAAAGAAAGCAATGAAGGAGCTTGAGGGGGAGGAAGAAAAGGGCAAGGGGCTTCTGGACACCATCAAGGACCTGCTTGGTTTCTGACGGCCTTTCCCCATTCCACTATCAGGGCATGGTATTCCCTGTACAGTTTCAAATCTACAGGGAGGCGTTTCTGGAAATAGAGCCGGTAATCTTCGTAGTTCTTCAGCTCTACACCCAGCACAGCCTTGCAGAATTTTCTGGTATAGGCATCAACAACAAAAACCGGCCTGTCCATCGCATAAAGGAGGATGGTATCTGCAGTTTCAGGGCCTATTCCCTTTACTGAAAGCCATTTCCTGCGAAGCTCCATGGTGTCTTCTGCCGAGTTCTTGAGCTCCGTCCATTTTCTTGTGGCTAGTTTCAGCCTTTCCGCCTTCTGCCTGTAGTATCCGCTGGGATGCACCAGCTGCTCCAGCTCTTTTAAGGGAATTTCAAGCATCCTCTTTTCATTCAACGCTTTTTTTATGCGAAGACTGGAGAGTGCCCTTTCAACATTTTTCCAGCTGGTGTTCTGGGTCAGGATTGCACCCACAACCACTTCATACTTTGTGCCAGCAGGCCACCAGTTCTGGGGCCCGAACCTTTTCAGAAGGGAATCATACTCCTTCCGGACTTTCATGAGTATTGGATTGCAGAACATCCATAAAAAAGGGATGGCATTTCAGCAACTCTTATAAAAATAGCTGGCACAATAGAAGCCCATGGCAAATGAAACTGTTAATGCAACTGTTAACGGCCTTGAAATGCTGGAGCCTTATCTGGACAGTGCCACGATTAACTTTTTGGAATCGGTAGACCCCCTGCAGATTTCCCTGGGCGTGCTTGTCGGCTCGGTAGTCCTGGCTACGATTGCACTTGTAATGCTGAAACTCATAACCCGGCAGGTTGCAAAAAGAACCAAGATGGAAGTGGACGACAAGCTTCTCCAGACTGCCCAGCAGCCGGTATTCCGGCTTATTATCATAGGAGGCCTTTACCTGGCAGTGCTCAACCTCGGGCTGGAAAGCGCACTTTTTGACGTAATACTCAAATTCATACTAACCCTTGCCTATCTGACAGTAATACTGTTCGTGGTTGATGTCCTGAATGTGCTGGTCAATTTCGGGTTAAAGGACCTTGCAAGAAAAACCCATTCTGACCTTGACGACGAGATAATCCCGATATTCCACAAGGCTGCGGTAATTGTTACCTGGGCTTTCGGCCTGATACTCATACTGGGAGCGTGGGGGGTGGACGTCGCTCCTTTCCTGGCCGGGCTTGGAATTGCAGGCTTGGCGGTTTCATTTGCACTTCAGACTACCCTGTCCAACATCATAGCGGGGGTTGCACTTATTATGGACAAGACATTCCGGGTAGGCGACAAGGTTAAGCTGGAATCCGGGGAGCTTGGAACCATCCATGAGATTAGCCTGAGGAGCACCCGCCTGCGCACCTACGACAATGAAGTTGTTATCATACCCAATGACAACCTTGCCAGGTCAAGAATCAAGAACTACACCCAGCCTGACCTGAAGCTCAGAGTTGTGGTGCCGTTCACAGTGGAGTACGGAACCAAGCCTGAGAAGGTGGTCAAGCTGATAGAAAAGACAATATCAAAAGAAATGGAAGGCATACTGGATGACCCGCAGGTATCGGTAATCTTTTCCGAAATGGCGGACTTCTCCCTTAATTTCCAGGCAAGGTTCTGGGTGGAAACCTATACGAATGCATTTTCCAAGAAGCTTGAGGCAAACGAGCTTATCTACAATACCCTGAACAAGAACAAGATAGGGATTCCGTTCCCCACCCGGACAATATACATGAAGGAAGACTAGGAATGCACTTCCTTCCTCCTTCTTGCTATTCTTTTCTGCCGGTTGGTGCCCTTCCAGCGGATGCGGCCCTGTGCATTTCTCATCTGCAGCACTGAATCGCCCAGCTTGGTGGTTCCGTATATCACCGGGCGTTTCTTTTTTGCCTTTTTCACCAGTCCGTTTTTCATCAGGTCGTAGATTACCGGCCTGACCGTAGACACAGGAAGGTCTGTTCTTGCAGCGACCTTGTTGCTGTTCATCATGCTTTTCCCAAGCGCTTTCAGCACTTCCAGCCGCCTCTTTGACCTCTTTACGTATTCCACCACGTCGTCCATTCTTTTTGGCATATGAATCAACCACTATAGAAATGCCCGACTTTTAATGGTTATGGGAGCCTGTTTTATACCGGTGCCATCATAACGACAATTATGGCAAAGGCAATGCAGCAGCCGGAAGAAAGGCACCGGGAGGTTCTTTCCCCAGAGGCCCAGGCCTTTCTGCGGAACAGGGGCTTCAGCGGCTCCTTTATCGCAGGACTGCAGATGATGCTCCAGGAGGCCGGCCCGGTCTATGCAAGAACAGAATATGAGGGGCCCGGCAGACAGGCCAGGAGTTCATGCGGTCCCCTGCAGAGCCCTCTGAGCCGGTAAGGGCAGAGATGCCTGACGAGCTTGGCGGCATGGTCAGGGAAGACAATTACAAAGGCAGGAGAGTTCTGATTCCCGACATAGGTCCGTATGCACCGACCACTTCATACCATAAAAAAACTTATGAGGCATTTGCTTCTCCCGAAGGCCAGCGGTTCATGAGGCGCTACTATGAAACCGGATGGCTGAGAAGGGATTCGGCTTCCGGGGAATGGGTAATCAGGCCGCCTCCAGGCACCGTGCCAAGAAGAAGATAAAAAAGGATTAGTTCAGGTTGGCATAGAAGTAATAGGTCTCGGTTTCTCCCGGCCCTATTGGAGTCGGCACCATCACTTCGTAATCCACAGTGCTTCCGTCCCATGCAGTGCCCGAATCAATAATTTCAGAGCAGAATATCAGGTTGCTCTTTGCAGGAATTGACGATGTTTTCAGGGCACAGGTAATGTAGCCCCCTGCCGGGCCGGTGTCCGCATAGGAAGCCCCGGTCAGGTTGGAGGGGCCAAGCTGCAGGGAGCAGTTGGTATTGGCAAATGTATTTGTTCCCGAGTCGGATGCGTTCTGGCTGAACATCCAGGCCGAATCAATGTCCGGGCCGGTTGCCCCTAGCGCAGAGAAGTCGCTAAGCGAGCCGTTTGTGGACAGGCAGACGACCCCGCCTTCCGCGGCTGACCATTCCCATGAATACAGGTAGCTGGAGCCGGCGATTCCGGTAAGCCATATGGTGCCCACGACGTCACCATAGAAGCCGGCCCACCTTTCGGTTAGCTGCACGGAAGACAGGTTGCTTCCGGTGATGTTTCCTCCTGCAGTGGATGCATTCCCGGCCGCAGTGTGGTTGTATCTTGCAAGCCTGGTTACATTGGTGATGTTTACGCCGTACAGGCTTGCATTTGCATAAGGCGTGGTATTGCCCAGTATTCCGTAGTCTGATGAGGGAGTGAAGCTGCCGAGGGTGAGCGTATTTGCCCCGGTGTCCAGGGTCGCATTCATGTCTGTCCAGTTGGTGCCGTTCCACTCGAATATGTCCAGGCTGCTCTCATTGTAGTCTCCGGAAGAAACTTCTGAATCTGTCCAGTGCCATTCAACACTGGTGATTGAGGGGGAGCCGGTGGAGCTTATGTCCACAAACTTGTCCTCAAAGCTGACATAGCCCGGAGGCAGCGCGGTTGCATTGGCTGTCCAGCTGATTGCCAGGTCTTCGCCTGAGGCAAGGGAATCGATGAGGTGCAGGTCGGTGTAATCGGCCATGTCCCCTGCCGGCCGGTCAAACACCAGTGAGGTCATCGTGAGGTCTACTGGGCCTGCAAGGTTGTTTTCTGCCTGGAAGTCAAGGGCATTGTTGTAGGTTCTTGAATTGAGTATTGTGGTGTTGTCCGAATCCAGCACATAGATGCCGAGGATGCTGTTGTTGCAGGCCACGGTGTCCTCTATGATTGTATCATTGGAAAGGTTGAGCAGGAGCCCGTAGTCGGAATTGCAGAAATACGACGGGTCTATGTGCACCCTCTGCGACCTCTTGATGATTACAGCATGGCCCCTCTTGGAATTGCTGTCCGTTATCTTGACGTCATGGCTTAAGTCAATCCTGTAGTTGTTGTTGCTGTCCATTGAAGATATGTTGACAAGTTCTCCGCTGGAAACAGCATAGAGCGAAACGCCCTCGCTGTAATTGACGACAATGCAGTTCTGGAGGTAGAAATTGCTTACCGAGCCGGCGTAAACGCCGTAGCCAGTCCCGTCGTCGCTGATGGTGTGGCCGTCACAGTCCAGGGTAACGTCGTCGGCCGTGACGTTTATGCATGCTCCGGTTCCCAGGCTTCCGCTAAGATCATCAGTAAGGAGATATTCCCCGGTCTCGTTTATTTCAAAGCATGTGCTTATGTTGGTGCTGGCATTCCCGCGGAGAATTCCGTAGTCAGATGCAGGGTTCAGGCCGGCAAGCGTGAGCGTATTTGCCCCCGTATCCAGAGTGGCGCCGGTATTGCTCCATGTGCCGTTATGCTTCCACACCTCCAGATAATCCTCCGGGTATGCTGCCGCCTCATCATCAGTCCAGTGCCAGACAACCTCATCTATTGAGACGCCGGGGGTACTGTTTGTT
>WJIU01000019.1 GCA_014730115.1 Microcaldota archaeon | reverse complement strand
CGGGACACTGCCAGGCGGACCAGCATTGCAAAAATGGGGGCCAGGATAAGGAACACCAGGCCTATGATTGCCAGGGCGCCGCCCCCTTCCCTCCGGTTGCGGCTGCCGCCGGTCCAGAGGAACGTCCTTGCGCCCAGGTTGGCCAGAAGCCCTATTGCGCCCACGAACACAACTGCCAGCATCATGAACCTGATGTCGTAGTTGCCGATATGGGAGATTTCATGGGCAACCACGCCCTCCAGCTCCTGGCGGTTCAGCCGGTCCAGTAGGCCGGTGGTCACCGCCACCGAGGCGTGCTCAGGGTCCCTGCCGGTGGCAAAGGCATTGGGGCTCCGGTCCCTTATGATGTAAAGCCTGGGCATGGGAATCTGGGATGCAAGGGCGAGGCCTTCAACAACATTGTAAAGAAAAGGGTATTCCTCCTTTCTGGCCTCTTTTGCCCCGCTCATGGAAAGGATAATTGCATCGCCTGCAAAATACGTTGCAATAGCATAGAATATCAGCACAAAAAAGCCTATTATGGAAGTAATGATGGGGTCGATGCCCAGTGTCCAGGAAAATGCAAATATCACTACCGCAAACAGCAGCGACATCAGCAGTATGAGGAGCGCTGAGTTCCTCTTGTTCTGGTCGATGGCATCAAAAAAGCTGACCCCTTCTCTCCCCGCCATTGTTTTCACTTCAGAATTCTGCCTTGGGGGCCTTTCTTTCTGCCTCCGGAGTCTCAAAGTAGGGCTGGGGCCTGAAGCCGAACACCTGCCCTATGATGCTGCTGGGGAACATCTCCAGGGCATTGTCATAGTCAAGGACCGCATCATTGTAGGCAGTGCGGATGTAGGCAATCTTGTTCTCGGTGCCGGCCAGCTCTTCCTGCAGCAGCTTGAAGTTCTCGCTGGCCTGCAGCTTGGGGTAATTCTCTGCAACTGCAAACAGGGACTTCAGGGTGTCGCTGAGCATGTTGTTTGCCCTTGCCCTTTCCTCCACGCCGCCGCTCATAAGCTGGGCCCGGTACTTGGTAACGTTCTCAAGCACGGTCTTCTCATGCTTCATATAGCCCTTTACGGTCTCCATAAGGTTGGGAATAAGGTCGTAACGCCTCTTGAGCTGGACGTCAATCTGAGACCATGCATTCTCCACCCTGTTCCTGAGGGTAATCAGGCGGTTGTAGGTCAGAACAACGTACAGGAGCAGCCCCACGAAAAGGGCTCCGGCACACAGAAGGACTATGCCGAAGGCCCCTCCAAACAATCCAATCTGAAGAATCATATAAATTCACCTGTGTAAAATGATGATTTGAGTTTTTAATCCTTATGTGCCGAGAGGAAGGCTTCCCACTGGCCCTTGTCCGCGCCTATCTCAACCTTCTTGCGCCTGGATTTGAACCCGGACAGGATTCTGACATCGGCTTTCAGCCTTCTGGAAAGCTCCTTTACCAGCTCAATGTTTGCCCGGTTCTGCCCGGCAGGGCTTTTCAGGAATATCCTGACTTTTTCACCCTTTGCGGAAACAGAGAACCGGCCTGACTTCGGGACCACGGTAAGCTCCACAATCATTGGGCTTCACTTATCAGTTCCTGCAGCTCCTCCGCGCTCCGGAAGCCGGAGTACCTTTTTCCGTTTATCACTACTGAAGGATAGGTTCTGATATTGTATCTGTTCATGAAAGCCTCGGCAACCGGGCTCCCGATGTCACCGTCAAAGGAGAACAGCTTTACATTCCTGTCCAGCCCGTCCCGGGCCCTTAGAATCTCGGCGCCCTGCTCTTCGCAGCGGCTGCAGTTGCTGTTGGAATAGAAATGCACAAGCAGTACGCTGTCGTCGCCGCAGAGCCCCCTGACCTTCTGGGAGAGCAGGTATGATTCCGCCTCCAGTACAAAATACTGCTTCTTCAGCTCAACATCATGGACGTTCTTTTCACTTTCCAGGTAGCTGAGGCGGTGGCCGAAGTTCTCCACATCCTCGTCAATGGATTCCAGCTCGGAGAGGTAGACCGGGCAGAAGGAGGATGAATTTGCCTCCATGAGCAGGAGAAGCTGGACCGAGGACACCCTCTCCGACACCCTGGAAATCTCCTCTGATATTGTCTGTGTGCTGGTGGTGTCCAGTACGCTGCCCACGAAGACGCCTGCAATGAAAACCGCCAGCGAAATCAGGAAAGCCGCACCATACAGGCTCAGGGACATCTTGCGCTTCATTGTTTCACCATGAAAACCCTTCCTTTTTCAGCTCCTTCCACACAAACAGGAAATTGTAGCCTATCATGAGGTACCAGTAGAATACCATAAAGGAAAGCAAGTATCTTAACTTTACTTTCTCATCCCTGAAGCTTTTGACCGACAGGTAGAGGAAAAGAAGGCTGGCCAGGATTACAAAGGCGCCCACAAAGGTGAAGAAGCCCATGCTCATGCCGAATGCATCCAGCCAGATATACTGCACGTAGTAGGGTGTGGTAAAAGTGGAATAAAGCATAAGGCCGATAAGCAGGAAAAACGCAGTGATGGTGGCAAAGTTCAGGGGCACGAAATACATGCCGAAGTCCCCGAATTCCGGCTTTATCATGAACTTGTACTTCCAGTAGTTCCTGAATCCCCCCCTCTGCCACCGCACTCTCTGGCGCAATAAATCCTTTATGTTTTCGGGGGGCTCGGTGTAAACATCCGCAGTCATGGAGCTCCTGATTTTGTAGTTGTGGGACTGGATGCGCAGTGCAATCTCCTGGTCCTCCACCAGGTTGTGCTCGTCAAAGTCCCCCACTTCATCAAAAACCTTGGCCCGGAACATGCTGAACGGGCCGGGAGTTACCGGGACGCTGTCTATATAGCTCAGAAGCTTCCGGGAGAACAGAATCATCAGGTATTCCACCCTCTGCAGCTCCTTTATCCAGGAGTTGTCTGGCCTGACTTTCACCGCAGGGGTTACTGCCATCACATCCCTGTCCAGGAAATGGGGAATCAGCTCCCTTATAGTGTTTCTGGTAAGGTAGGAATCGGCATCCATGGTGGCAACCAGCTCCCCTCTTGCCTTTTCCAGGCCGAAGTTCAGCGCGGCGCCCTTTCCTTTGTTTTCCTTGGAGAATGCCCTTGCCCCCTTTTCCCTGAATTCCCTGGCAATCTCCAGGGTGTTGTCAGTTGACCCGTCGTCCACTACTATTATGTCAAGCTTTTCTTCAGGGTAGTCAACCGAAACCACGCTTTCCAGGCAGTCCCGGAGGTACCGGGATTCATTGTAGGCAGGTATCACCACTGAAATCACAGGCTCCCAGTCCGTCTTTTCAGGGGGCCGGAGATAGGTGTTTCTGTTCCGGAGGTAAAGAAGGATGAAGACGTTGACTACAAAAAGGGAGAAGAAAGCAATTAAGTAATTGAGAACTGTTGCCGCGTCCATTGGATTCCCTTTGAGAAACAACTAATTTAAACTAGGAGGAGGTACCTGGCAAAGAACAGGGCAAATACCATCCCTGCAAGTATGAAGGGTATGAACGGGGGCAGCTTGGTGTACACCCAAACCATGGGCGCCTTTTCCGCCTTCAGCCTGTCTATCTGCTCCTGGGTCACCAGCCTCGGTATCTTGTACCTTTCAATCATGTCCTTGTTCATGATTTCCAGGGCAAGGACATCCTCGGGCTCCAGCTGGGTTACGGGCAGCTCCTCGGCAAGGGTGGTTAGCAGGGTTTCCCGGAACACCATGAAGAACATGGTCGCAAGCAGGAGTATGGACACAAAGGCAAAGTAAACCGGGTTGAACAGGAAGGAATTGACATAGACATATGCAAACAGCAGGTAGGGGATGAAAAGCAGGAGGTATTCCAGCCTGGCCTTTGCCTCGTACTCATAGAGCTTCCATCCGAAGTAGACCATAACATAGAGGGCGAAAAGGACTCCGGAAAATACGATTACAGAGAATATGAATGGCATGTTGAATGACATCCCGGTGAACGAGGGGTGTATCGGCAGCAGCAGCATGATGGATGCCAGGATGAAGATGTCGGCTCCCCCCAGCTGGCCCACCCGGTAGAACACATAGCCTATTGCAGACAGGAAAACAGCCACCGCAATGGAAAACCAGAACAAAGTCTCCTGGAAGAAGACAAGGTTTACAAGAAACGCGGTTGCCAGAAACCCGTAAAGGAACTTGTCAGGAATGTTCTTTTTGTTGAAAAGGTCAAAGTAGGTGGCTATCATCACACCGGCAAAGGCAACTATGAGCCTGACAATTTCTCCGGGCATTGTAATCTGGCCGAAAATGACGTCTTCTAACATGCTGTTACCTCAAATGAAACAATGGTTGCAATCCTTTAAAAAGGCTATTTATGGGCAGGCACCCCTCTGGAAGCAAGGCTTTCGGCAAACCGGACAAGGGATTCCGGGAAACCGGCCCTTTTCATTACCTTTTTCATCAGGATAATGTCCTCCCTCCGGAAGCATTTCATCAGAAGGGAGAACAGTGAGAATATCGCGGTGGAGATTGCCATAAGGATTCCCAGGTAGGCCAGGTAAAGGACCTTGCCTGCATATACCCCGGTTTCCCCTCCCCCAAGCTCAGGAATGAGCTCAAAAGCCGATGACAGCGCCGGCCTGAAGAGCAGGATTACCAGGAATGCGGCAATGCCCGCCCCGAACATCTTGTAGACCTCTGGAGGGAGGGTGTATCCGATAAGCCCTTTGACATAATGGAGGACAAGGGCCAGCATCACGAAAAGGCTGAATGTGGAGGCCAGGGCCGCGCCCTCCATGCCCCAGTGGGATATCAGCAGGAAGTTGAGTGCGATATTCAGGACGCTCACAAATGCAGCGACCTTGATTTCCAGCTCAATTTTCCTCAGGGCCGCAAGGACATTGGACGGGATGGTCACGACTGCCCGGAGAAGAACCCCTACCGTGAAGATGGAAAATGCAAATGCGCCGGACGCATAGGAGATTCCGTAAAGCACAATCAGGATATCCCTTGAAAATGCAATCATGAGAAGTGCAATCGGGATGGAGATGAATACCGACCACCTCTGGGCTGTTTCGGTTACCTTTCTCATTTCCTTTAAATCCTTTTTTCCGGCCAGGCCGGACATCACCGGAAGGAAGATGTTGGAGATTGCCTGGGGGAAGACAATGAGGACCAGTGCAACCATCACTGCCATTGAATAGATGGCAACTGTCTCCATTGCACTCTCAGGGGGAAGCAGAAAACCCAGGATTATCTTGTCCACCGACCATATAACATTGGTGAACATTCTGAGTATGGTGACCATCAGCCCGAAGGGGATTATTTCCCTGAGCAGCCCGGCCCTGGAGAATTCAACCTCCTCTGCCGCGACTTCTTTTAACCTGGAGTTTGCAAATGGCAGGGAGATGAGAAGTGCCAGTAAGATGGAAAGGACAAAACCGGCAGATATGGT